>CAJCJI010000192.1 GCA_903970595.1 Verrucomicrobiota bacterium | reverse complement strand
CCGGCGCCGGGCGCGGCCACGGCGCCGCCCGCCAAGTAAAGCGACGCATGGAAATGGAAGTCACGCCCGCCGAACTGCGCCGCCCGCCGTTCGCGTTCGCCAAGCGCCACGGGCTGGTGGTCGCGGCGGATCTGGGCGACGCGGTTGAGCTGGTGTGCAAAAACGGCGTGAGTCTGGACTCGATCCAGGAGGTACGCCGCTTCCTGCGCCGGCCGGTACGTCTGCGTACGGTGCCGTCGGAGGAATTCGACGCGCTGCTGCAGCGCACCTACGAGGGGCAGTCCGGCGCCAGCGCGGCCCTGGCCGACGGCCTGACCGAGGACCAGGCCGACCTGGACAGCCTGTCCGCGGCGCTGGCCGAGGCGCAGGACCTGCTGGAGTCGGACGACGACGCGCCGATCATCAAGTTCATCAACGGCCTGCTGGTCGAGGCGATCAAGGAAAACGCCTCGGACATCCACATCGAAACCTTCGAGAGCCGGGTCACGGTGCGCTTCCGCGTCGACGGCGTGCTGCGCGAAGTGCTGTCGCCGCCGCGTTCGCTGGCGCCGAAGATCGTGTCGCGCGTCAAGATCATGGCCAAGCTGGATATCGCGGAAAAACGCCTGCCGCAGGACGGCCGCATCAGCCGCGCCTTCGGCGGCCGCAAGGTCGACGTGCGCGTCTCCACCATCCCCACCGGCACCAACAGCGAGCGGGTGGTGATGCGTATCCTGGACAAGCAGGCCGAGCGCCTCGACCTGGAACACCTGGGCATCGACGAGCAGCAGATCGACACGCTGCGCCGCATCATCCACCGCCCCTACGGCATCATGCTGGTCACCGGGCCCACCGGCTCGGGCAAGACCACCACGCTGTATTCGGCCCTGTCGGTGCTCAACGACCGCAGCCGCAACATCATGACGGTGGAAGACCCGATCGAGTACTACATCGACGGCGTCGGCCAGACCCAGGTCAACGCGCGCGTGGAAATGACCTTCGCCCGCGGCCTGCGCGCCATCCTGCGCCAGGACCCGGACGTGGTGATGGTGGGCGAAATCCGCGACCTGGAAACGGCGGAGATCGCGGTGCAGGCCTCGCAGACCGGACACCTGGTGCTGTCGACGCTGCATACCAATACCGCCGTCGGCGCGGTGACGCGCCTGCGCGACATGGGGGTGGAGCCGTACCAGCTGTCCTCCTCCCTGGTCGGCCTGATGGCGCAGCGCCTGGTGCGCACGCTGTGCAAGCATTGCAAGCAGCCCTATTCGCCGCGGCTGGGCGAGTTGGAACAGCTCGGCGTGCCGGAGCGCAAGGACGTGATCCTGAACAAGCCGGTGGGTTGCCCGGCCTGCCGCCACACCGGCTACATGGGCCGCAGCGGCATCCACGAAATCATCGAAGTGGACCGCCGCCTCGAGGCGCTGATCCACGACAACGCCTCCGAGCAGGTGCTGGAAGCCGCCGCGCGCGAACGCAGCCCCGGCATTCTTCAGTCCGGCCGCAACAAGGTGCTGGCCGGCCAGACCACGCTCAGCGAAGTGCTGCGCGTGACGATTGAAGAATGAGAGGCGGGAGGCGAGAGGCGAGAGGCGCGACTGCCAAACCGCCTAGCTTTGTGCTTTTCCGCCTTTCGCCTCTCGCCTCTCGCCTCCCGCCGCCTCTCCCCTCCCGCCTCTCCCCTCCCGCCTGATGGCCGCCTTCGAATTCACCGCGCTCGACACCAGCGGGCGCAACAGCAAGGGCCTGATCGAGGGCGACACGCCGCGGCAGGTGCGGCAGATGCTGCGCGACCGCGGGCTGACGCCGCTGTATGTGCACGAGGTGGCGGCGGGCAAGGTGCAGAAGCGCAGCAGCTTCAGCCTGAGCAATACCGGCAGCCTCAACAGCGGCGAACTGGCGATCTTCACCCGCCAGCTGGCGACGCTGACCCGCTCCGGGCTGCCGCTGGACGAGGCGCTGACGGCGGTTTCGCAGCAGAGCGAGAGCAAGCGCGTACAGCGCATTACGCTGGGCGTGCGCGCCCGCGTGGTGGAAGGCAACAGCCTGGCCAGCGCGCTGGCCGAATTCCCCGGCGCCTTCCCCACCCTGTTCCGCGCCACCATCGAGGCCGGCGAGCAGGCCGGGCGGCTCGACAACGTGCTGGAACGCCTGGCCGACTACGCCGACCGCGGCCAGCAGTTGCGCAGCAAGATGATGCTGGCCCTGATGTACCCGGTGATCCTCAGTTTCGTCGCCGTGGGCGTGATCATCGCCATGATGACCTACGTCGTGCCCAAGGTGGTGGGCGTGTTCGCCAGCATCGGCCAGGAACTGCCGGCCATCACGCGCGGCCTGATCGCGGTCAGCGACTTCCTGCGCCACTACGGCATCTACCTGGCCATCGGCATCGGCGCCGGATTGTTCCTGTTCAACCGCGCCATGCTCAACGACGAGTTCCGCCGCCGGGCGCACCGTCAGCAGCTGCGGCTGCCGCTGATCGGCCGCCTGGTGCGGGGCGGCAACACCGGCCGCTTCCTGCGCACGCTCGGCATCCTGTTCGGCAGCGGCGTGCCGATCCTGGAGGCGCTGCGCATCGGCTCGCAGGTGGGGACCAATATGCCGATGCGCGAGGCGGGGGATGCCGCCGCCCGGCGCGTGCGCGAGGGCGCCTCGCTCAACAAGTCGCTGGCGGAGAGCCGCCTGTTCCCGCCCATCTCGCTGCACCTGATCGCCTCCGGCGAGGCGTCCGGCAAGCTGGACGAAATGCTCGACCGCGCCGCCACCAACCAGGAGCGCGAGCTGGAAACCCTGGTGGCCACCACGGTGGGCATCATGGAACCACTGGTAATCGTGATCATGGGCGGCGTGGTGCTGGTCATCGTGGTGGCGATCATGCTGCCGATCCTGGACCTGAACCAGCTGGTCAAATAGCGCCCTCGGGCAGGCCGCCGTGCCGCAATAGAACGGCCGGCTGCGCCGCTGGTCAAACAAGTCCATACAACCGGAAATGGACTTCCGCTCATGGCAATCCGCCGCCGCTGGCCCGCGGTGCTCGCTGTGGTGCTGGCGCTGCTGATCGCGCTGGTGCTGCTGTGGGACTGGAACTGGTTCCGGCCGCTGGTGGAGCGCCAGGCTTCCGCCGCCCTGGGCCGGCGGGTGACGCTGGGCCATTTCGACGTGCACCTGTCGCGTTATCCGCAGATCGTGTTGGATCAGATCACGGTGGCCAA
>CAJCJI010000191.1 GCA_903970595.1 Verrucomicrobiota bacterium | reverse complement strand
CGCGCCTGCTTCCCCTCCGACCGACTTGGCCCGCTTAGCTACGTGCTTAAACGAGAAAAGGGCCGCATCCTAGGGAATGGCGACAGTCGAGGTGTGGCGCTGGAACATCTGCGCTGACCAGCATCGATAGGCAGCTTCCGTCAGGGCCGGACGTTCACCAGCGATGAGGTGAACGACCGGCTCTGTGAAGGGTTTCGGGCGCTTGCGTACGAAAGCCTCCAGTGCAGGAACCCGCGGGCCCCACGCGCTGGTCTATGGGTAAATAAGCTTTGGGATGGTTCTGGCGGGTAAGCGCTGCCGATCCGGAAGTGCCGCCGCTGGCCCGATGAACGTGATTTCGTGCGGTGTCAGATTGCTGGTGGCGTTGGTTTTGTTGGCCGATATGCCCTGCGCCCGGCGCAATTCTGGGATGGGCATGCGCTGGGTCATCGGCCAGGACACCATAGGTGCGACCGCCGTGCAGGGTGAGCCATGCCGGATCATGGCGTGTGTCTCCGGGCTGGGGATGCTGGCGCTGGCGGCGCGCGGGGCTGACACCAGCGAGCGAAGGTCTCGATAATGGTCATGTGTCCGCCGCAACATGGGCATGGCGGGCGATGATCGGGCGGTTCGTCGGGTTCGAGCTCCTCGATCGGCGCAGCGACGCCCAGCAGCTTGCGGGCGAGCGCCATGGCGTCCTTGTGCGTCGAACTGGCGAGCAGGCCGTAATGCCGAATGCGGTGGAAGCCGCGCGGCAGGACGTGGATCAGGAAGCGGCGGATGAACTCGTCTGTCGCCAGCATCATGACCTGCTGGCGCTCGGCACCATCGCGGCGATAATCCTTATACCGGAATGTCACGCTGGCCTGATCGAAGGTGATGAGCCGCTGGTTCGAGATGGCAACGCGGTGGGTGTAGCGCGAGAGATAGGCCAGCACAGCCTGCGGCCCGGCAAAGGGCGGTTTGGCATAGACCACCCAGCGCTTCTTCCGGATCGGCGACAGATACCGCAGGAAGGCCTTGCGCGCTGCTAGACCTGCCAAGGTGCCGAAGAAACCGAGCTTACCAGCGTCGAACAACGCGAGCAGGCGCGTGAGGAATAGGCGGCGGAACAACGCGCCCAGCACGCGCACTGGCAGCAGGAACGCGGGACGCGACGAGATCCAGCGCGTGCCGCCTGGCGCGATGCCGCCGCCCGGCACAATCATGTGCACATGTGGATGGTGGGTCAGCGCCGAACCCCACGTATGCAGCACGGCGGTGATGCCGACCCGCGCGCCGAGATGCTTGGGATCGGCGGCGATGGCCAACAGCGTGTCCGCAGCCGCGCGGAACAGCAGGTCATAGACCACCGCCTTGTTCTGCCATGCGATGTCCGCGATCTCGGCGGGCACGGTGAACACGACGTGGAAGTAACCGACCGGCAACAGATCGGCCTCACGCGCCGCTAGCCAGGTGCGCGCCGCCGCGCCCTGGCATTTGGGGCAATGCCGGTTGCGGCACGAGTTGTAGGCAATCCGCCAGTGCCCGCAGTCGTCGCAAGCCTCGACGTGACCGCCCAGCGCGGCGGTGCGGCAATTCTCGATGGCCGTCATGACCTTGAGCTGGCCGAGGCTGAGATGCCCGGCATGGGCTGCGCGATACGCAGGCCCAGCGCTACGGAAGATATCGGCGACCTCGAGAGAGGTGCGCACCGGTTTATCCGGGAGGTGCCCTGCCTTCCATCACGGCGACGATCTGGTCGAGCGGGCTGGTCACCGCCCGCATGGTCTTGCTCGAAACCTGAGTGTAGATGCCGGTCGTGTTGATGTTCACGTGTCCCAGCAAAACCTGGATGACGCGGATATCAACACCCTGCTCGAGCAGGTGAGTGGCAAACGAATGTCGCAACGTATGTGGGCTTACCCGCTTGTGTATCTCGGCGCGCCCGGCCGCTTCCTGCACGACGCGATGCAACTGGCGAGCCGAGATCGGGTCCGTGCCGCTGCGGCCGGGGAACAGCCAGCCATGCGGCAACATCACCCCGCGCCGCTTGCCTTCGCGCCACCATTGACGGAGCAAATCGAGCAGATGCGGTGAGAGCATGGCGTTGCGATCCTTGCGTCCCTTGCCCTGCTCGACACGGATCAGCATCCGGGTGCTGTCGATGTCATCGACCTTGAGGTGGGCAACCTCCGAGACACGCAAGCCCGCGCCATAGGCCACGCTGAGTGCCGCTTTGTATTTGATGCCTGGCGCAGCCTCGAGCAGCCGCGCGGTCTCCTCGACGCTCAAAACCACCCGCAATTTGGGCGCGTAATGAAGGACGACCAGCCCCAGCGCCATCTCCGGCCGCTTGAGGGTGATACCGAACAGAAAACGCAGTGCCGATACGGCCCCATTGATGGTTGCCGGACCAACAGCGCGTTCATGCTGATCGATCTGAAAACGCCGGAGGTCTTCGGGTGTGGCGGAATCGGGGGGCTGGCCGAGAAAAGCAGCGAAGCGCCGAACATGGCGAATGTAGTCCTTCTGCGTATGCTCCCCAAAGCCACGCATCCGCATGTCCTGTAACATGCGCTGGCGGAGCGAAGTGTTCGGGGCGGCGGTAGTAACAGCATCCATGGTGAGTTCCTTTCCGTTGAAGGAACCCGCATGGTCGAGCGGCAACATCTCCCCGCCCAAAGCCTTTCAAATACTACGCTACGTCACCCCAAGCGACCCTCCCGCGGAGCGGGTCGTCTAATCGCCCCGCCGTCAAGACTAATATTATCTTGTCATTCGCTTGAACCAATATTTTTCGGTCTCGTGCCGGGGACAGGGTCGTCTACGCGGTCGATGCGAACTTGATCGCCGCAGGATGGGTTCCGTCAGTGAGATATTCCTATGTTCGTGACGCAGTCTGCTCATCGGGGCAGCTGCTACCCGCTTAGCGGAATGATCTCATTCGCGTCCCGGCAGGGACGTCTCGGTGCGTCCAGAAAGCACGCTATTGGTTGAACGCGGAAATGACTTCTGGCGAAGGCTAATGGATCAGGCTGCGACGGTGGCCCCGGCTTGGGGATCGAACAACTCGCCGGTCTTTAACATCGTGTGCATAATCACCGCCAGCTTGCGGGCAAGAGCGACGGCTGCCCGTTTATAACCGAGCCGTTGCTGCAGACCCAATGCCCAGACCCTCAACGTGCTCGTATCGGTTATCCGGTTCAGGATAACCCCGGCCGCGTCATAAAGCAGGCTGCGCAAATGTTTGTCGCCGCGCCGCGAGATATGACCATCGTAGTCTACTTCACCCGATTGATATCGCTTCGTGGTCAGTCCGACCCACGCACCGACAGAGCGCGAGTTTTTGAAGTTTGCCGGATCCTCAACGGCAGCAACGAAGGCAGTGGCGGTGACTACTCCCACGCCAGGTACCGAAGTAAGCAGGCGGCAGCGCTGATCCTCGCGAACCATTGCGGCCAACTGCTTGCATAACTCCGCTACTCTCAATCGAATGTCGCCCCAGGCGCGGAGCATCGGCAGGACGATGCGTGCCAGGCTGTCCTCATCCTCCAGAAGGCTGCGGACATTGCGATCGAATACGCTGCCGGCACCCTTGGGCACAACGAGGCCAAACGTCTTCATCACTCCGCGAATCTGGTTGGACATCTGGACACGCATTTTCACAAGCTGGCGCCGCGCAGCAACCGCCGTTCGGATCAGCATGCTGTCGAAGCCCTTCACCCGGACTTCGCGGTAAAAGCCGACTTCGGCCAAATGAGCCAAGCCATCAGCATCGTTTGCGTCCGTCTTGTTCGCCGCCATGTCGAGCGCCGCTTTGGCATGCCGCGCGTCGATGCAAATCACTGGCAGCCCCTCCGCGACCAGCGCGTGGTAAAACCACACCGATAGCGGTCCCGTTTCAAACACCACCCGGCAGGCATCCGGCGCCCGCTTGCGGATCACCTGCGCAAGGGCTTGCGGATCTGACAGGCACTTGCCGCGCCAAGTCCGCTTACCTCCCTGCCGGATCGATATTGCCGTCTCTTTCATTGACACGTCGAGGCCGATATACTGCTCCATGGCTGTTCTCCTTTCGAAGCTTGGGCCCGGTGTCGAAAATCGTGAGCCCGTTCTTATTCCTATCGGCGAACAGCCAACCCACAATCGCCGAACATCGTCGCCGAGCATTCCCTGGCTGCTGCTCCCGCGATTACTTCATGTTCGTGC
>CAJCJI010000190.1 GCA_903970595.1 Verrucomicrobiota bacterium | reverse complement strand
CCGGCCGCCGGCCGCCGCCCGACGGGCGGCGGCCGTTTGCCAGAGGCCTACAGCGACTGCAGATAAGCAACCAGCTGCTGCAGCTGCGTTTGAGTCAAGCCCGCAGTCTGCTGACCGTGGATATCGCTGGGATTGAACGTAAACACATCCATCAGCGTTGGCGCCTGGCCCTCGCTCAGGTACGGAGCGGTAGCCCAGGCGCCGCGCAGGCTCGGCACATTGGCGGGCACCAGCCCGTCCATACCCTGGGTCAGCGTGAGCGGGTTAGGGGCGGGGGGAATGAAGACCGGCGCCATGTGGCAGGTGGGGCAACCCACGTTGGCGAAAATGGTCTCCCCGGCGATCTGGTTCGCGGTCATCGTGCCGTTCGTATTCAGGTAGATGCTGGGCGGCGGCGTATGGCTCGTCAGGTAGGTCAGCAGTTCCGTTTCGGCGCCGTCGGGAGGCGGCACACCGGTGTGGTTGTGCAGCCTCAAAGCGCCGCTGACCAGGTTCTCGATGGTGGGAATGGAGCCATCCCAGAAATACGGCGCGGTCTGGTCGGCGCCCCAAGGCGCCGGAACCTGGAGCGGCAGGCCGTCGGTGATGTGCAGCGTGGAATTGTCCGACGCGCCGTCCATGTGGCAACTGTTGCAGCTGACGGGGTTGGGCGCAAAGGCGGTGCCGCCGAGGGCTATCACATCGCGGAACATCCACTCGCCGTCGTCCGATGGCGACGGAATGCCGCTGAACGGCACGCGCAGCTGCCCCGACCAGGCCAGCGGGATCTCGGTTTTCTGTACATAGCCATTCAGCTCGACCGGGAACAGCGATTCCCGCATGAGGTCCAGCACGTAGATCTTGGTCGGCGCCAGGGTCGACGGATTGTTGATGATGACCACGTCCGCCGGCGAGGCATCGGGATAGCCGTCGCTGTTCTCGATGGTGGAAAGCTCGATGTTGGCCAACACCGTACCCGCGCTGTTGCAGATGATGAGCGTGCCGGTGCCGTTGCCGGCGGTGACGATCAGCGGGTCGGTTGCGGTGCTCGGCTGCACCGCGATACTGCGGTAGTCGGTGCCGATATCCTGGATGATGTAGGTGGTGATCTGGTAGCTGACGGGGTCCATGCGCAGGATACGGTTGTATCCCGGAACGCGCATTTCGCCCAGCACCTCGAAGGTCGGTATCAGGATGTCCGTGCCGCTCCAGGCCAGCTCATGTATCGAGCCGGCGAGGATGGTCTGCGCCACCGTGGTGGAGCCGGCCGGCGCAGCGGGATTCACGATCTCGACCGTATCCCCCGTGCGCGTGCCCACCGCAAGATAATGGTTGGGCAGCACCAGCACCGGGCCGGGGGCGGTATTCACCAGCGGGATCGTTGCGGTCTGGGTGAAAGTCCCCAGCGGCGCTTCCACGAACTCCAGGATCGCGTTCTGGATTTCATTCGCCACATACAGGGTGCGCGTGCCGTTGCTGTAATCGAAGGCAATGCCGCGCGAGCCCACCGGCACCGGAATCTGCGCCACCACCGAATTGTTGGCGGTGGAGACCACAGGGATGGTGGTGGCCGTCAGGTTGGAGATGTAGGCATCGCTGCCGTCCGGGTTCACCACCACGCGGATCGGCCGGTGCGGGAGGGCGTTGTCGAAACCCTGCGTGATCGGCAGTTGTGCCTGTACCACGTCGTTGACGGAGTCCACCACCGTGAGCACGCCGCTGAGCTTATCGACTACATAGACCTTGCTGCCGTTGGGCGTGACGCCCATCGACAGGGGCCTGCGGGCGCCGGAGGGCGCCGCGCTCTGCACCCGGTACGACACGGAGTTGCTGAGCCGATTGGCTCCGTTCAGCGTCGACGTCGCCTGGGCATAACCGATGGTGTTGAGCGTGGAACCGGACGGAATGTTGAGCGAGAAGGTATAGATGCCGTTGGCGGGGAAGGTGCCCTTGGAGACGGTCCTCTGGGTGCCGTTCTGGTAATACTGGGTTCCGGCGGAGCCAAGCGGAATCTCGGCCGGCGCCGTCGCGGTCACCACCAGGACACTCGCGCCGGGCGAGCCGGTGACGGTGAAGGTGACCGAACTGCCGGGAACCGCGAATGGCGTACTGAGCGACAGAACCGGCGTCACCTGGCCCGTCGTCGCTTTGGGCTCCGCGGCCTCCACACCGGGGCCGGCGGCCCAGGACGCGAGCACCAGCACCATGGCGATACCCCACGAATGCCCGAATCCTGACTGCCGGCGCGCCGGTCGCTGTTGTGACGGGATTTCCATGTAACTTCCCTCAAAAGCATTTGGACAGACCCCGCCTGCTACTAACTTCAGCCTTCGGGATTCGAACGAGTGGATCGATATTGACCTAGTTAACGGCAAGCTGGCGCAACGATAGTTGGTTTTGACCACTCCACATCGATCGGCACCATTGATCGCCGCAGATCAAATCAAGATTGACCAAGCATATCACCATGAATATTAGCTATTCCAGGGTGCCGACACCCTTGGTATGAGGATGTACGGATCAGGCCCGCATCTGGATGCAGCAGCTGCCCCGAAGAGCGTCGGATGATTCAATTTTCCGGTGGCGCGAAACGCCAACGGGCGTTTTCAGGTCAGCTATTTATGTAATTTCTATGTAAGTTCAGCCATCGGCTGGGGACCGTCATGGGCCTTGAGCCGGCCGCTTTCGAGCTGCCAGATGCGGTCCATGCGCGCCGCCAGCCGCAGGTCGTGGGTGACGACCACCAGGCTGGTGCCCAACTCGCGGTTCAGCTCCAGCATCAGCTCGAACACGGTGGAGGCGGTACGCGTATCGAGGTTGCCGGTGGGCTCATCGGCCAGCACGCAGGCCGGGCGCGTCACCAGGGCGCGCGCCACCGCGGCGCGCTGGCGCTCGCCGCCGGAAAGTTCGCCGGGCTTGTGCTGCAGGCGCTCGCCCAGGCCGACCCGCTTGAGCAGGTCGCCCGCAATCTGGAACGCCTGCTCGCGCCGCATGCGCCGGATCACCAGGGGCATGGCCACGTTTTCCAACGCGGAAAATTCCGGCAGCAGGTGGTGGAACTGGTAGACGAAGCCAAGCGCCTCGTTGCGCAGCCGGCCGCGCGCGGCATCGGACAGCTCGCTCATCTTCTTGCCCGTCACCCACACCTCGCCGGTAGTCGGCGCGTCGAGGCCGCCCAGCAGGTGCAGGAAGGTGCTCTTGCCGGCCCCGGAAGCCCCGACCACGGCGACGCGCTCGCCGCGCGCCAGGCTGAAGTCGATGCTGTCGAACACCTGCAGGCGCAGGCGGCCGTCGTCGAAGGTCTTGCCGAGGTTGCGGCAGGCGATGACGGAGTCTTTAGGCTCACTCATAGCGCAGCGCCTCCGCCGGCTGCACGCGGGAGGCGCGCCAGGCGGGATAGAGCGTGGACAGCAGGCCCAGGGCCAGCGACAGCAGGCTGATCTTGACCACGTCGGGGGCGGTCAGGTGCGAGGGCAGGTTGTTGATGTAGTAGATGCTCGGGTCGAGGAACTGGTGGCCGGTGGCGTATTCCAGCAGCGGCACCACGGTCTCCACGTTCAGCGCCAGGGTCACGCCCAGGGCGACGCCGAAGACGGTGCCGACGATGCCGATGATCGAGCCCTGCATCATGAAGATCACCATGATCGAGCCCGGCGTGGCGCCCAGGGTGCGCAGGATGGCGATATCGGCCTGCTTTTCCTGCACCACCATCACCAGGGTGGAGACGATGTTGAAGGCGGCGATGCCGACCAGCAGCGACAGGATCAGGAACATCACTGTCTTCTCCGTGGCCACAGCGCGGAAGAAGTTGGCGTGCTGGCGGGTCCAGTCGCTGATGTAGACCAGCTGCGGCAGCTGCAGCGCGATCTGGCGCGACACCTGCGGCGCCTGGAACAGGTCGTACAGCTTGAGCCGGACGCCGGTGACGCGGTCGCCCATGCGGTACAGGGCGGCGGCGTCCTGGATGTTGATCAGCACCAAGCCGCGGTCGAACTCGTACATGCCGACCTGGAACACGCCGACCACGTTGAAGCGGCGGAAGCGCGGCAAGATGCCCGCCGGGGTGACGCTGGCGAGCGGGATCATCAGGTCGAGCTTATCGCCGATATCGACGCCGAGCTGTTCGGCCAGTTCGACGCCGAGGACGATGTCGAATTCGCCTGGCTTGAGGTCCTCCAGCTTGCCGGCCTTCATGTGCGCGCCGATCTCGGAAACCTTCTCCTCGGCGGCCGGGTCGATGCCGCGCAGCAGGGTACCGGAAAGGTCCCCGCCCTCGCGCAGCATGGCCTCGCCCTCGACGTAGGGCGCGGTGGCTTCCACCGCCGGGTTCTTCCTGGCGATTTCGGCCAGGTCCTGCCAGTTTTCGATGCCGTCGCCGGGCCGGTAGATGATGGCGTGCGAGGCCATGCTCAGGATGCGCTCGCGCATCTCGGTCTCGAAGCCGTTCATCACCGACAGCACCACGATCAGCGTCGCCACGCCCAGACCGATACAGAGCATGGAGGTGGCCGAAATGAAGGAGATGAAGTTGTTGCGGCGCTTGGCGCGCGTGTAGCGCAGGCCGGTCAGCAGCTCGTAAGGGATTCGCATGGCGGTAAGGTGATGATTTCGTCATTAGACCACAGGGCACGGGTACAATGCTTTACAAAACAAGCAGCCCATAAATCAGCCCATAAATGTCCTCGAACCTAGCCAGCGCAGCGCCAGCCTCCGCCGAAGCCTCCGCTCCCGGCGAAAAATCCGGGCTGTGGCTGCTGCTGGCGCTGCTGGTGGCGGTTACCGCCTACCGCGGCCTGAGCCTGTATTTCGGCAGCATGGACCTGTACGTCGACGAGGCGCAGTACTGGACCTGGGCGCAGAAGCTGCAATGGGGGTACTACTCCAAGCCGCCGGTGATCGCCGCGCTGATCGCCCTCACCACCGCGGCCTGCGGCGACGGGGTGTTCTGCGTCAAGAGCGGCGCCCTGCTGCTGTATCCCTTCATCACCTTGCTGATCTGGGCCATCGCGCGGCGGTTGTTCGGCGGCCGGGTGGCCTTCTGGAGCGCGGTGGCCTTCATCCTGCTGCCGGGGGTGTCGCTGTCCTCGCTGATCATCTCCACCGACGTGCCGTTCTTCCTGTTCTGGACCTTGGCGCTGTATGCCTATTTGCGCGCCACGGAAAACAATTCTTGGACTTGGTGGCTGCTGGCGGGGGCGGCCGCGGGCCTGGGGCTGCTGACCAAGTACACCATGGTGATCTTCGCCCTGTCGGTGCTGTTGCACCTGGCGCTGACGCCCCCGCTGCGCCGGCACTTCCGCAACCCGCGGCTCTACGCGGCGATGGCGCTGGCCCTGCTGGTGTTCGCGCCAAACCTGTGGTGGAACGCGGGGAACGGCTGGCCGACCCTGCGGCATACCGAGGACATTTCGCATCTCAACGGCGATGCCGGGCTGCACTGGAACCACCTGAGCGACTTCCTCGGCGGGCAGTTCGGGGTGATGGGCCCGGTGTTCTTCGGCGCCTGGATGGTGTTGACGCTGTGGCGGCCCCGAAGCTGGTACGCAGACCAGCGCTACCGCTTCCTGGCCTGCTTCGCCCTGCCCTTTCTCGGCCTGATCAGCCTGCAGGCCCTGGTCGGCCGCGCCAATGCCAACTGGGGCGCGATGGCCTACGCCAGCGGCACCATTTTCCTGGTGGCGCTGCTGCTGCAGCGCGGCCGCACCACGCTGCTGACGGTGGGCCTGGCCTTCAACCTGCTGCTGATGCCGATCGCCTACCACTTCGACGCCTGGACCCGCTACTTCGTCATCGAGCTGGCGGACAAGAGCAACCTGCCGCAATGCTTTCCGGCCTGGCGCAAGCTGCAGCCCTGCGACCTGTTCATCACCCTGCCCGATCCCTACAAGCGGGTGCGCGGCTGGGCGCAGCTGGGGCGGCAGGCGCAGCTGCTGCAGGCGCAGTATCCGGGCGCGCTGTTCCTGGGCGATGCGCGGGACATCCTGGCCGAGCTGATGTATTACGTGCGCCCGCATCCGCTCGACGCCGTGCTGTGGAACCCGCAGCACGTGATGGACAGCCATTACGCCCTGAGCACCCGCATGGACGATAAGCTGGGCCGCGATTTCCTCTACCTCACCGACGCCGCTCGGCTGCCGCCGGAGGTGCTGAGCGCCTTCGGTTCGGTGGAAGCCCTGCCGCCGCTGCACGTGACCGTGCTGCGCAATTTCGCGCTCGACTACAAGGTCTGGTATCTGCGGGATTTCAAGGGATACGCGCAGGCGCAGCCATGAGGTCCGCGCCGCGCAGCTGGGTCATACCGGCGGCGGCACTGATTGGGCTGCTGTTGTCGGGGATGCTGGATGTGCCGCTGAGCGGACTGTTCTACCGCCCCGGCGAGGGCTTCTTCCTCGACCGGACCTGGCCGGTGCAGCTGCTGTACCGGGTCACGCCCTGGCTGATCGGGAGCGTTGCCACGGCGCTGATCGCGGCCCTGGCCTGGGGCATCCTGGCGCACGCGCGGCGGGTGCGCCTGGCGGCGGCCTATGCCCTGCTGGCGCTGATCCTGGGTCCCGGGCTGCTGGTCAACGGCGTGCTGAAGGAATGGTGGGGCCGGCCGCGGCCGGAGCAGATCGCGGCCTTCGGCGGCACGGCGAGTTTCGTGCCGCCGCTGTGGCCAAGCCGGCAGTGCAACCACAACTGCTCCTTCGTCAGCGGCCACGCCGCCGCCGGCTTCTACCTCATCACCGGCGCCTGGATCTGGCCGCGGCGGCGCCGGGCCTGGCGCATCGCCGGCATCAGCGCGGGCGGCTTGATCGGGCTGGCACGGATTGCGCAGGGCGGGCATTTCCTGAGCGATGTGCTGGGGGCGCTGATCGTGGTGTGGCTGACCGACGAGGTGTTGTATCGGTGGATGCTGGAGCGCGGTTGGCTAGGCGATGCTGGTCACGAAGAATCTGGCCAATAGCAGTTGTAGGGCGGCCCGTGGCCGCCGCCGC
>CAJCJI010000189.1 GCA_903970595.1 Verrucomicrobiota bacterium | reverse complement strand
CCGGCCGAGGCCGGGCCGACCTGCAGCGAGCCGTTGCTCACCCGGCAGATGGAGCCGCCGCCGGCGCCGAGCGTTTCCACCTTGACCATCGGCACCGCCACCACGTAGCGGTGATGCATGTTCCAGCCGGCCTCGGCCGGCGCGGCGCCGTTCAGCACCACCGACATGTCGTAGGAGGTGCCGCCCATGTCCACGCACAGCAGGTTCGGGCAGCCCTTGGCGACGCCGACGTGGGCGGAGCCGATGACGCCGCCGGCCGGCCCGGAGGCCAGCACGCGGATCGGCGCGCCTTCCATGTACTGCCTGGTCATCACCCCGCCGCTGGCCTGCATCACCATCAGCTGCTTGCGGTAACCGCCCTCTTTGAGGCGGCCGACCAGCTTCTGCAGGTAGGAGTTCACGCGCGGGCCGACGTAGGCGTTGACGACGGTGGTGCTGGTGCGCTCGTATTCCGGCGCGCGCGGCAGCACCTTGTGGGAGGCGGAGATGTGCACGTCGGGCAGTTCTTCCGCCACGATCTCGGCCACGCGCCGCTCGTGCGCGGGGTTGACGAAGGAGAAGATCAGCGAGATCGCCACCGACTCGACCTTCTGTTTTTTCAGGCGGCGGCAGCATTCGCGCACGGCGCTCTCGTCCAATGGCTTGTAGGCCGAGCCGTCGAACAGCATGCGCTCGGGCACCGTCAGGCGCCGGCGGCGCGGCACGATCTGCGGCGGCGGCGGCAGGCGCACGTCCCAGATGTCCTCCTTGTAGCCGCGGCGGTACTCCATCTCGTCGCGGAAGCCCTCGGTGGTGATCAGGCCGGTCACCGCTCCGTTCATCTCGATCAGGGTGTTGTCGGCGATGGTGGTGGCGTGGACAATGGCCTCGCACTGTTCCAGGAAGGCGGCGAGCGGCAGGTTTTCGATCTGCGCCAGCTTGTCGAGGCCGCTCATCACGCCGAGGGAGCGATCCTCCGGCGTGCTCAGGTTCTTGTGCAGCACCAGTTCCGGGCCAGTATTTGCACTCCGCAGCAGGGCGAAGTCGGTGAAGGTGCCGCCGATATCGATGCCGACGCGGTAGCTCACGCGGTGGCTCCTTGTGCTTTCTGTGCATTCAGCATTTCACTGCGCAGGGCCTCGGTGGCGGGCAGGTCCACCTGCAGGTCGTACTCCTCCAGGCTGCCGCGCAGCACCACGCCGTACTTCTCGCGCGCCGCCTTCAGGCTGACCAGCTCGTCCAGCACGTCATCCTTGACCGCTTCAGGATCGCGCCGCAGGGCCGGCTCGAAGCCGCCGCCGCCGCCGTGCTGGTAGGCGATCACCGCGCCGGCGGGAAGCTGGGCGCGCGCCACCAGACCGACCTTGTATTCCTTGGGCGTGCCGACCTCGAAGTGGTTGGAATAGGGGCCGGCGTCCTCGCCGCCGCGCAGGCCGCGCAGCGGATGGTCCGAAGACACCATCCAGGCCATGGCCATGGTCGGCTCCAGCACCTTCTTGACGTTGAGGCTGCCGGGCAGGCCGCGCCAGCGCCCTGCCCCGCCCGAGTCGATGGTCATCTCGCGGCTCAGGTTGATCACCGGGAAGCGGCTCTCGGCGTCTTCCGCCTCGGACAGCAGCAGGTTGCCCAGAGACACCGAGGAGGCGCCCCAGCCGTCGATGCCCTGCACCGCCGAGGAGTCCATGGAGCGGGCATCCACGCCCTGGTCCATCCACATCAGGCCGCTCTTGTCGAAGCCGATCACGGCGTTGGGCATGCCGATCTTGTAGACCTGCGGCGTCGAACGCTCCGGTACCACTTCGGACAGTGCCAGGCATACGGCCTCGCAGATCTCCACCGCGGGGTGGAACGAGCCCAGCGCCGCCGGCTTGTTGATCGGCGGATGGACGATGGTGTTCTCCGGCAGGACCACCTCCACAGCATGGAACAGGCCTTCGTTCTTGACGATGGAGGGATCGATCATCGAGGCGAGCTGCGACATGATGTAGCCGCGGCTGTTGGCAAAGGTGTTCCACACCCCGCACAGCTCGGGGCGGGCGTCGGAGCCGGTGAGGTCGATGGTCAGCTGGTCGCCCCGCACGGTGCAGGTGGCCTGGACCTTCACGTCCTTGATGCCCTGGGTGTCGTGGTCGATCAGCACCTCGGCGGTGTAGGCGCCATCGCGCCACCCCGACACGACTTGGCGGAAGCTGCGCTCCGTCTGGTCGATGTTGTAGTTGATCGCGGCGCGGACCGTGTCGGTGCCCCACTTGCGCACCACGTCCTCCAGCAGCTTCACGCAGTGCTGCACGGCTCCGATCATCGCCGCCAGATCGCCGGCGAAAGAAGGGAAGCGGTTGCTGCGCTCGAGCAGCTTGATGATGTCGCGGCGCTTCTTGCCGCGGTGCACCAGCTTGAGGCAGGGGATGGCGAGGCCCTCGGTGAAGATGTCGGTGGCCTCGAGGGTGAAGCCGCCGGGGTCCTTGCCGCCGGTGTCGCCCTGGTGCGCCTGCAGCGCCTTGATCAGCACCAGTTCGCCCTGGTCGTCGAACACCGGGGCGTAGACGTTGTAGTCGGGCAGATGGCCGCCGCCGAAATCCGGATCGTTGCCGACGAAGACGTCGCCCGGGCCCCAGTCGTCCGCTTCGAAGAAGTCCAGGCCGTAGCGCACCAGCAGCGGCGAGATGAACAGCAGCTGCGGCGTGCCGACCGACACGGCAGCAAGGCGGCCGTGCGAATCGATCACGCTGCCGTTGCGCTCGTTGGACTGGTTGATGATGGCCGAGGAGGCCGAACGCCCCAGGTGCGCCGCCGCCTCGAAGCAGGTGGTCTCGAACGCGCCGCGGATGATGTTGGCGGTGACCGGATCGACCGTGGCCGAGGTCGGCAGCGGGTCGCGGCGGGCGGCCAGGCGCTTGTTCAGTTCGAATGACATGAGCGATGTCTCTTTTGGCACGCGGCCCGCAGGCGTGGGCCGCTTCGATGGAGCATTACGTCATAAGGTGTAAAGCGATTCTCGATACCTGGCGTAGGTTCGTGTGCAGGAGGCGCAAGGCGGGTGGTGGGGCTGCGGGTGAGATGTACAACTCCCCTCTACCGCTTGCGGGAGACGGGCATTCACGGGCTTCAAAGCCCCTCTCCCGGCCCTTCGGGCCACCCTTCTACCCGGCAGCCCGGTGGCTGCGGGCTCCCGCAGGCGGGAGAGGGACTCATCAATTCTGAGACTTACCTATAGCGACATCACCCTAAGCGGCGGCGCGGATGCTGCAGGCATGTGCCTCGACCGGCTTGCCGGCGCGGGCGGCGATGTCGTCGGCGGCAACGTAGGCGAACGTCATCGCCGGGCCGATGGTGGCGCCGGCGCCGGGGTAGCGGTTGCCGAAGGGCGTGCCGGAGTTGTTGCCCGCGGCGTAGAGCTGCGGGATGGGCTTGCCGTTGCCGTCGAGCACGCGCCCGCGGGCGTCGGCCTTGAGTCCACCCTTGGTGCCGAGATCGCCGAGGTTGATGGCCACAGCATAGTACGGCGGCTTTTCGATCCGGCCGAGGCAGGGGTTGGGCTGGACGCTGGGATCGCCGAACATGCGGTCGTAGGCATTGCCGCCGCGGCCGAATTGCGGGTCGGTGCCGGTGTGGGCGTATTGGTTCATGTTGGCCACGGTCTGTTGCAGCGCCGCGGCCGGAACATGGATCTTGGCTGCCAGGGCTTCGACGCTGTCCGCCCGAAAAATGTAGTGGTCCCACCAGTCCGGCGGAATGCTGCGGTCCGGCATGATGGCAGTGGGCATGAAGCCGCCGGCGGTGAATTTGGAGCGGAAGTTGGCGTCGAACACCAGCCAGCAGGGCGTGTTGGCGCCGGTCTTGAGCTGGTCGGCGACCATGGCGTCGCCGAAGTCGTCGTAGCCGCAGGCCTCGTCGACGAAGCGCGCGCCCTCGCGGTTGACGCAGACGCTGTGCGGGCGGCCCACGTCGAAGGCGGCCTGGTGGATTTCCTCGAAATTGGACACCGCCGGCATCGGCATGTGCATGGTGGGAATCCACCAGCCGGCCTCGGTGTGCTCGGTGGCCGCGCCGATGCGGGTGCCGGCGAGCAGCGCCTCGCCGCGGTTGGCGTCCTCCGGCGTGCTGCTGTGGCGGGTCATGCCGGGCACCGGGAAATAGCGGTCGCGCAGCGCCTGGTTCCACTCGAAGCCGCCGGCGCACAGCACCACGCCGTGGCGGGCGGCGATCTCGTAGCAGCGGCCGAAGCTGCTGACCCGGATGCCCTTGACCACGCCGTCCGTGACGAGCAGCTCGTCCAGCCGCGTTTCGAGCCGGACTTCGACGCCGCGCTCGAAGACGCGTTTGTAGACCTGACCCATCAGGGCGGCGCCGGAGGTGAAGCGGCGGTCGCGCCGCGTCATGCTACGGGTGCCCAGGTCCGACCAGTAGCGCCAGAGGATCTTCAGGAAAGCCATGATCCAGCCCTTGCCGCGGGTGGAGATGGCGAAGAACTCGGCCAGGTCCATGGCGTAGCGGTTGAGCAGCTTGAAGCGGGTGTACTGCTCGCGCATCAGCGTGAACTTGTCGCCCAGCTCGCGGCCGTCGAAGGTGCCGCAGATGATGGAGCGGTCGGCGCGCGCGCCCGGCACGTCCGGGAAATAGTCCGGCCAGGCCGCCGGCATGACGCCGATGCCCTCGGACTTGAGGAAGCGGATCATCTGCGGGCCCTGATCGACGAAGGCTTCCAGGCGGTCGCGCTGAATGGTGCCGCGCACCAGCTGGTTCAGGTATTGCAGGGCCTGCTCGCGGCTGTCGTCGTTAGGCGTCAGCTGATGGTTGGGAATCCACAGTACCCCCCCGGAAGCGGCGGAGGTGCCGCCGTACTTGTGGGTCTTCTCGACGATCAACACCGAAATGCCCTGGGCCGCGGCCCGCAGGGCCGCCATCGCGCCGGCCGAGCCCGAGCCCACGACCAGCACATCATACGATTCGATCTGGTTCATAGATCCTCCTGCCTGTATACCGCCCTTGCCCCACGCCGGTCCCGCCGCGCGGCGCAGCCTTTATTCGCCGGGAGCGACCTCGACCCGGACGCCGTCCAGCTCGGGACGCAGCAGGATCTGGCAGCTCAGACGGCTGTTGCTCCGCTGCAGGTCCGAGACCATGTCCAGGGTCGAGATCTCCACCTCGTCCGCCGGCCCTACCCGCTCCTGCCACTGCGGGTCCACGTAGACATGGCAGGTGGCGCAGGAACAGCAGCCGCCGCAGTCGCCGAAGATGCCCTCGACCCCGTTGGTGCGGGCCACGACCATCAGCGACGCGCCGGCCTCCGCGTCCGCGACCGTTTTTTCCACACCATCCTGCTGCACGAATGTCACCCGAAGCGAACCCACGCTAGCCGCACTCCTTATCGCATCCGCCCCGGCGGGGCCCTTCATGAATCAGACTGTGCTGAATTCTCATACGGCAAGGCGATGGGCCGCCGCGCTCAGCCGGCCAGCGCCTGGTTGCGCGCCTTGAGGATCTCCGCCAGGTGATTGACCGGATCGCCGGCGGTGATGCCGCCGTCCACCGGCATCAGGATGCCGGTCACCTGCGCGGCGCGGTCGCTGGCCAGGAACAAGGCCGCCTGGGCGACGTCCTCCGGCCTGCCGTGGCGCTTGAGCGGCTGGTTGGAGTCGAATACCGGGCTCACCGCGGCCTTGACCCGCTCCGCCTGCTCGGGGCTCAGGCCCGGCCCGCCGAACGAGGTCAGCGGCGTGCGGATGTGCCCCGGCGCCAGGCAGTTCACGCGGATGCCGTATTCCGCGAGATCGATGGCGATGGACTTGCTGAACAGGATCACCGCCGCCTTGCTGGCGCGATAGCTCATCAGGGCATGGCCCGGCAGCACGCCGGCGATGGAGGCGTTGTTGACGATGGAGCCGCCACCGTTCCTGGCCATGTGACGTGCCGCGCACTGGCTGCCGGTCATGACGCCGAACAGGTTGATGCCGATGACCCGCTGGAAGTCTTTCAGGTCGTCGTCGAGAAAGCGGTCGTGCATGGCGCCGGAAATGCCGGCGTTGTTGAACATGATGTGCAGGCCGCCGTGATGGGCGACGGCGAAATCGACCAGCGCCTGCACCTGGGCGGCGTCGGCGACGTCGGTGCGCCTGAAGGCCGCGGCGGCGCCGAGCTGCGCGGCCAGTTCCTCGCCGTGCTGCGCGTCGATGTCGGCAAGCACGACCTTGGCCCCCTCCTTGACGAACAGCTCGGCCGCGGCGCGGCCGATGCCGCTGGCGGCGCCGGTGATGACCGCGACCTTGCCGGCTAGCTCGCCGCCCACATGGCCTCCCCTCGATTCATGCGGACACAGGACATTGCAGTACTTTCCAGGCGCGCCTTCAAGCCCGCCGCGCGAAGGTCAGCGGCAGGCGCTCGATCGAGCGGGTGGCGACGGTCGGCAGGTAGGTGATCTCTTCCGGCGCGATCGCCAGCTTGATGTGGTCCAGGCGCCGCACGAACTCGCGCGCCGCCACCTTGATCTCCATGCGCGCCAGCGACAGGCCGACGCAGCGGTGGATGCCCGCGCCGAAGGACAGGTGGCGCCCCAGGTTGCCGCGGTTGGCGTCGAAGCTGCGCGGACAGGGGAACTCCTGCTCGTCGTCGTTGGCCGAGGCGTAGAGCAGCAGCAGGTGCGCGCCGGCCGGCAGCACTTTGCCGCCCAGCTCGACTTCCCTGGTCACCATCCGCGACAGGCCGCGCACCGGCGGTTCCAGGCGCAGCAGTTCCTCGACGAAGCGGTTCAGCATGCGGTCGTCGTCCACATACTGGTAGAGCCGCGCCGCCATTTCGGGTTGGGTCGCGAAGATGTACAGCAGGTTGCCGAGCGCAGTGGCGGTGGTCTCGTTGCCGGCGATCAGCAGGGCCCGCACCGAGGATACAACTTCGCTGAACGTCAGCTTGGGGTGTTCGGGATCGTCGATCCGCGCGTGCACCAGGTCGGAGATCATGTCCTCGCGCGGCTCAGCCTCGCGCTCGCGGACGCGGGCGATCAGGTAGTTCTGCAGGTCGCAAATGTCCTTGGCATGCGCCAGCATCTGCTCGCGCGTCTGCATGCGGCCGATCTGCGCCGTTACGGCGATGGACCAGCGTTGGATGCGCTGTGCGTCGAAGTGGTCCAGGCCGAGCTGGGCGCAGATGATGGCGATGGTCATCGGCACGGCGAATTCCTTGACGCCGTCGCCCGCGCCCTTGTCGGCCATGCGCTCGATCATGCCGGAGACGATGGCGGTGATCTGCGGCTCGAGCAGCTTGACCCGGTGCGCCGTGAAGGCCTTTTCCATCAGCTTGCGGATGCGGGTGTGGTAGGGCGGATCGCTCATGATGGCGTCGGTGAAAAAGCCGCCGCCGTCGCGGGTGACGATCTCCTTGAACTCCGCCGCGAAGCCCTTGGCATACTGCTCGGCGTAGCCCTTCTGCACCGAAAACGTGAGCGGGTCGCGCAGCACGGTCTGCAGGTCTTCGTAGCGGGATACCAGGTACATGCCGAGCTTGGCGTCGAAGTGCACCGGGTCCTGGCTGCGCAAGGCCTGGTAGAAGGCGTTGGGCCGGGCCTGGACCACCGGATCGGTCAGCGTCGCCTCGAGCAGGTCGCCGCCGACCGGGCAGCCGGCCGCCTGTACTTGCGCTTCACTCGAATCCATGGACATGCTCAGTTGCCGCCTCAGTGGGTGGTGCCATTGCAGCCGGGGCCGGGCAAGGCGGGCACCGCCGGCTGCGCCGCTTGCGGCGCACCGGTGGAGCGGTAGCTGCGCGGGCTGAGCTTGAAGGCGCGCTTGAACATGCGGCTGAAGTGCGCCGGGCTCTTGAAGCCGACCTTGTAGGCGATCTCGCTGATCGAGGCTTCGCCCGGCTTGGACGCGGACAGCCATTGGCGCGCGGTCTTCAGGCGCTTGTCCCATACCATGCTCGAGAACGAGGTGCCGTGCAGCTTGAGCAGGAACGACAGGTAGCGCGGCGAGATGCCGCAGCCCTTGGCCACGGTGGCGATGCTGAGCTTGGGGTCGGACAGGTGGATCTCGATGTAGCGCAGCACGTCCTGGCGGCGCTTCTCCGACAGCGACAGCCGCACCGGGCCGCCCGCGTCACGTTCCTTGACCGCGTCGCTCAACACCATCAGGGCGCTGTCGACCAGCAGCTGGGCGACGTGTTCGGACAGTTCGCCGGCGTCCTCGAACACCTCGGTGAGGATGCGCTCGGCGATGGAGAATTCGCGTCCCTGGGCCGGCACGCAGAAACCGGAGCTGGGGCCCTGCGGCAGGTGGCGGCGCAGCATGTGGGCCGGCACGATGACGTGCAGCACCTCGTGCACCGAATCCTCGTCGGGCTGGCATTCGATCGAGAACGGCGTCATCGACTTGGTCACCGCAAAGTCTCCGGCCTTGGCCACGGTGATGCCGCACTGGTGCGAGATGCACAGGCGGCCGCGCTTGACGAACCATAGCACCGCCACGTCGGTGGCGTCCTCGCGGATGTGGGACCAGGTGCGCTTGAAATACAGGCGGGTGCGCGAGCGCAGGCGGATGATGGAGATGGTGCCCACGGCCTTTTTATCCGCGCGCACGTCGATGACCGAGCCGGCATCGATGGTGTAGTCGCCCAGGTAATACTCCTGGTTCCGGACGCCGCGAAAGCCGCTCTGGCAATCGAGATAATTGTGCTTGTCGAATGCGAAAAGAGTTTCCGTCACCGTTTGTTCTCCGGGTCTTGTGCGGCCCTGCCTCCAGGACGCAGCAGTGGATTTCTGGCGCACCACAGTTCTATATGCGGGGAATGCTAGCCCCCGGCCCAGGCCTTGATCCCAGCAATTAACGCCAGTCCATATACATTTGGCGCATGCGCGAAATGACGATGCGCGCTGACCTAAGGTGTCTGTTCAGCGGGTAATGCCGGCCTCGGCCAGCTTGCGCTGCTCCTTCTCCGGCAGGCCCAGGATCTCGCCCAGCACGTAGGCATTGTGCTCGCCCAGGCGCGGCGCCGCCGCGGCGATTGCGGCCGGCCGCGACATGTTCCAGGACGGGCCGACGATCACCTTGGACTCTCCGGCGCCGCTTTGCACGTCGCGGAACAGGCCTTGCGACCAGAATTGCGGATCCGCCACCAGGTCCATCGAGTTCTGGCTCTTGGCCGCGGCCACGCCGTGCCGCTGCAGGTCGGCGGCGAGCTGGGCGGCAGCCTGGTGCGCGGTCCAGCCGGCCAGCAACGGGTCCAGCGCATCCAGGTGCCGCAGGCGGGCTTCCAGGGTATGAAAGCGCGGGTCGTATGCCAGTTCCGGACGGCCCAACAATGCCGTCAGCGCCCGCCAGGCTTCCTCGGAGGCGACGGCGATGCTGATCCAGTCGCCGTCGCGGCAGGGATAGGCGCCGTGCGGCGCCATGGCCGGATGGCGGTTGCCGTCGCAATGCGGCGCCGTGCCGCTCAGCGCATAGGCCATCAGGGCGTCACCGACCATGCTGCTCATGCATTCGACCGCCGACACGTCGACGAACTGGCCGGCGCCGGTGCGGCGGCGGTGGAGCAGCGCGACCAGGGCGGCGTAGGCGGCGGCGGTGCCGTAGGTGGAGTCGGCATAGCGCACGTTCATGCCGGACGGCGGCTGCCCTTCGTAGCCGACCATCAGGCTGAGCCCGCCGAGGGCGGCGAAACAGGGGGCGTAGCCGGTCTGGTAGCTGAGCGGGCCCTCGTTGCCGTACATGCCCATGGAGACGTAGACGATGTCGGGCCTGGCCTTGCGCGCCGCCTGGTAGTCCAGGCCGAGACGCTTCACCGCGCCGGGGCGCAGGTTCTCGACCAGGATGTCGGACTCGCGCAGCAGCTTGAGGATCAGTTCGACCCCCTCGGGCTTCTTCATGTCGATCTGCACGCTGAGCTTCTGCGGGTTCACCGCCTGGAAGCCGGGCGCGTTGTTCATGTCGCTCACGCCGTAGATGCGGGTCACATCCAGCGACTCGAGGCTTTCGATCTTGATCACTTCGGCGCCGAGGAAGGCCAGCAGCTTGCCGGTGTAGGGGCCGGCCCAGACCTTGGTCAGCTCCACCACCCGCACGCCCTGCAGCGGTCCGCCGCGCGCCGGCTCAGCCATGGCGTCCATCCTCCGCGCGTACCGCCGCCAACACTTCGCCGCTGTGCTGCCCCAGCAAGGGCGCCGGGGTAGCGATGCACGCCGGCGTTAGGCTGAGCTTGTACGGCACGGTGGGATAGCGCAGCTTGCCCAGCACCGGGTGGTCCACCTCGGCGAAGAAGCCGCGGAAGGCGTATTGCGGCGAGGCGCTGACGTCGCGGGCGTCGTTGACCGCGGCGGCGATCAGGCCGCGCTTCTGCGCTGCGGCCGCCACCGGCTCCTTGTCCTGCGGCTTGAGCCATTCCGCCACGTGGCGGCGGCACAGTGCCACCCGCTCGGGCGTGCAGTCCAGTTCCAGCCAGCGCTCGGGAAAGGCTTTCATCCACGCAGGGTCGCCCAGCAGCTGGCGCAGCCCGTCCCAGTGTCCGGGGGTGGACATCCAGATGTAGACGTAGCCATCGCGGCAGGGAAAGATGCCGGCCGGGCCGCGCAGGTCCAGGGCGGTTCGGCTGGCGCTGACTTCCATGTCGCCGGCCACCATCTGGCCTAGGACGTAGTCGATGCGCGAGGCCAGCACCTGCTGCCTGGCGATGTCGATGAAGCGGCCCAGGCCGGAAGCCTCCCGGTCGTAGAGGGCCGCGACGATGCACAGCGCGGACTCCAGCCCCGCCTCGTAGCTGGGGAGGAAGCGCCCCGGCCCTTTCAGCGGCGGCGCGTCGCCGGATGCGCCGCTGGGCGTGTGGTAACCCCAGCCGCCGCTGTGGAACACGTTGAGGTCCTCGGCATGCCGCAGTTCCTCCGGCGGCGACTGGCCGTAGGGCGTGATCGCGCACAGCACCAGGCCGGGCCGTTGTTTGTCGAGGCTGGCGGGGTCCAGGTCCGAGCCCAGGCCTGCGAGCCAGCCCGGCGAGTGGTCGTCGATGACCACGTCCACGTGTTTCAGCAGGCGGGCCAGCGCGGCGGTGCCGTCGGCGCTGCCCAGGTCCAGGGTAACCGAGCGCTTGTTGGTATTGAGGTAGGCAAACAAGCCGCTGCGCTCGCCCTCGGTGCCCCGCGGCGCGAATGGCTCCATGCGGCGGGTCGGGCTGCCGCTTCCGGGCCGTTCGACCTTGATCAGCAGGGCGCCGAAATCGGACAGCAGTTTGCCGCAGTACTCGCCGGCAACATCCTCGCACAGCTCAAGCACTTTGAATCCGCTTAAGGCGGACACGGTGGTACTCCTCGTCGGTCTTCGTATGCCGGCCGGTGATGCACCCGGATGGACAGGATTCGCCAATATTGAAAAAGCGGGCTTACGAGTCTCGATAGAACCTGCAAGCGCATTGACACTCGCCGCCGCCAGACGGCAGCTATAGAGCCCGACCACGCGCAAAGCGGTGGTCCGGTTAAGGAGCGGCAGCAGCAAGCCGGTCAACAGGAAGTGGCCCAGGTAGTTGACACCGAACTGTCCTTCGAAGCCATCAACGATCAGGAAACGCGGGGTCATCGGCCTCGCTCAGGGACCAATGGGGGCTCATACCTGCTTATCCTCGCTCCGTTATCAAGTCGGCCGCCGGTGCCTCAATGCGCGCGATCACCTGTGCCATGTCCGTGCGCTCCCACAGGTTGAGGAAGTTGCTCATGATCAGCAGCTGGGAGCGCACCCGCTCGTCGGCTTCGATGCGCGGGTCGAAGCGGCTTTCCGCGCCGCTGAGGTCGCCGGCCCTGGTCTGGATCCGCGCAGGGCAATCCAGCAGCCAGGCCAGGCCCATCAGGCCGGTGTAAAGCGCCAGGTGAAGCTTGAGCATGCGGCAATCCAGCGGCGGACCGCCGGCGCGTTCGAATTCGGACGCAAACAGCGCCAGCAGCTCGTTCAGGTGCCCGTCCCAGATCTCGGGCTCGGCCGCGCTGAGGCAGCCCCACAGCGGCATGGCCAGGTTCATGCGGCTGACGTTGCCCCAGTCCATCAGGCCGCATTGCAGCAGGCCGCCGGGATCGCGCCAGAACCAGGCGTTGTCGACGTGGGCATTCCAATGGCATAGCGCAACCAGGTCCGTGGCGTCCCGCAGCAGGCGCTCGCCCTGCGGCGCCAGCGCCTGCAGGCGCGGCGCTTCGTCCGCCAGCCGTGCCAGGAAGGCATCGGCGCGCAGGCGGTCCGGCAGCAGCCGCGGGCAAGCCCTGGCGAAGTCCGCGTATCGCGTCACGCGTTCGGCGATCTGGCGCGGCGTATAGCGCGCATGGCGGGCGGCGACCGCGAACTGCCCTGCGTCGAAGGGAAAATCCCGCTCGACCGTATCCGGCAGGCGGCGGGCCCGGTGTGTGCCGGCGAGGCGGCCCAGTGTGCCGATCAAGGCCCGGTAGTGAGCGAGGGGTTCCGGCATGCGATAGTCCAACGCCTTCGCATAATGCGGCTCGACGCCTCCGGCGCCGTAAGCGATGCGCTGCGAGATCAGGATGCCGGTGCCTGATTCGCGGTGATAGTCGGCAAACAGGCAGGCGGGCACGACGATCGGGAATCCGGGATGCAGCGACAGCAGGGCGAAGCGTGCTTCCCGTTCCATCTGCGTGCGCGCGGCATCGCGGGTGGCGTCGTCGAAGTCGCGCGAGAACTTGACGAACAGCGCCTCGTGCAGGTGCGGCGCGGGCCTTTCATATTCGACCCCGAGCAGGAGCTTGCGGCCGGTGCTGCCGCCGGCAAGTTCGCGCGACTCGGTAACGCGGAGAACACGATTGTCGGCGGCCAGGATGCCGGCCGCGCGGAACGCCCGGGTGAGGAAGGCCGGCCCGCCGTGCAGCAGTGCGCGGCTATGGGCCGGAAGATCCAGGCCCAGCAGGTCACCGCGAACCCAGTCGTCCCGATCCAGGCTCATGCTCCGGCGCGGCGCCCGCCCCTCCCGTTCAGTGCTTGAGCTTGTAGGCCACCACCGCGTCGCCCATGGTGGACTGGTACATGCTGTGGCCGCCGGCCGGGACCACGATGTACTGCTCGCCGCCGGCCTCGTAGGTCACCGGCACGCCGACGCCGGCCGCCGGCAGGTCAGCCGACCACAGCACCTTGCCGGTGTGCAGGTCGAAGGCGCGCACGGTGTCGTCGAGGGTGTAGCCGATGAAAACCAGGCCGCCGGCCGTGACCAGCGGGCCGCCGGCGCCCGGCGTGCCCAGTTCCAGGTCCATGCTGCTGGGCGGAGTGATCGGCATCATCTTCTTGATGCTGCCCAGCGGCACCTCCCACACGATCTTGTGCGTGACCAGGTCAACCGCCGTGAGCGCAGCCCAGGGCGGCGCCGAACAGGGCGCGCCCAGCGGCGACAGCAGCGGCTCGATCTTGGGCACGTAGGGTGAGCCGGTGTTGGGGAAAACCATCGGGCCGCCGGCCTCGATCGACTGCGATTTTTTCAGCTTGGCCTCGGCGCGCGGGATCAGCGACACGATGGTCGGCACGCGGTTCGAGGGCACCACCATGATGTGGCTGCCGGGGTCATAGGCGCCGCCGCCCCAGTTGGGGCCGCCGCCGACGGAGGGCGAAAAGATCGTGCCCTCGATGCTCGGCGGGCTGAAGGCGGCGCCGTAGTTGTGCTGTTCGATCTTGCGGCGGCATAGCCAGCGGTCGATGGCGGTGAAGCCCCAGGCGCTGTCGGGCGAAAAGCCCTGCGGCGCCAGCGTCGGCATGCCTAGCGGGATCGGCTGGGTCGGCGAAGGCTTCTCGCCCGACACCGCGATCTGGGTCGGCACCGGCCGCTCCACCACCGGCACCAGCGGCTCGCCGGTGGCGCGGTTGAAGAGGAAGATCAGTCCGGTCTTGTTGTTCTGCACCAGGGCCGGCACGGTGCCGCCGCCGGGCTGCGGCAGGTCGATCAGCAGCGGTTCGGTGGGGGTGTCGTAGTCGAAGATGTTGTGGTGGATCAGCTGGAAGCTCCACGCCACCTGGCCGGTGGCGCCCTTGAGCGCCACCACCGAGGAGGAATAGCGGTTGTCGCCGGCGCGGCCGCCGCCGAAGAAGTCGCCGGACGGGCTGGTGGTCGGCAGGTAGACCAGGTCCAGGGCCTCGTCCACCGCCATATTGGCCCAGATGTTGCCCCCGCCGTAGCCGGTGGTGCCGGCGGCCCAGGTCTTCATCGCAGGGTCGGCCGGATCGCGCGGCAGCGGATCGAAGCTCCATAGCGCCTTGCCGGTGCGGGCATCGAAGGCCAGCACCTGCCCGCTCGGCGCGTCGACCCGCTGGTTGTCGGCCACGGCCGAACCGACCACCACCACGTCGTTGACGACCGCCGGCTTGGAACCGGCCACCACCTCGCCGGGGAACAGTTCCGGCTCGCTGGGCTGCATCTCCACCTCCCCATCCTTGCCGAAGCCGGCGCAAGCCAGGCCGGTACCGGCGTCGATGGCCAGCAGCCGGTAGCCGGCCGTGCCCAGGAAGATGCGGGACTTGCACGGCGTTCCCGCCGGCGCCTTCGAGTCGACCCAATGGGCGATGCCGCGGCATTTCTGCACGCCGACCTTGCGGTCCTTCGGATCGAACACCCAGCGCGGCTTGCCGGTCTGCGGGTCCAGGGCGATCAGGCGCCGGGAGGTGGTGCACACCACCAGGCTGCCGTCGATCAGGCTGGGCTGGTCCTCGAAGGCAATCAGCGCGTCCTTGACCTTCGCCGGCGGCACTTCGCCGGTGTGGTAGGTCCAGGCCATTTCCAGCTTGCCGACGTTCGAGGCGTTGATCTGCGTCAGGGGCGAATACTTGGTGTCGTCCTGATACTGCTCGCCGTCCTGCGGGGCGGCGTAGGCGCAGATCACGGGGAACAACAGCGCAAGTGCGACGGTGCGGCAAAAGCCCAGGAGGCTGGGGCTGCCCGACAATTTCATTTTTTCTCCCCCAAAGACGGGATCGGCTTGAGTCGGTGAATTCAAGTCATAACAATGACGCGATTTTCCGCGACGGTCAATGCCCATACCCGACCGCGCGCGCCATCGGACGGTGACGCGCAAGCAAGTGCGGCCGCATCCAGTTTGACGGCACGATCAGGTCGAGATCCCGGGAGTCGGACCAGCGGGCCTGAGGCGACAGTAGCGCCCGAATGCGGCGATCCCGGCGTAACAAAGGAAGGGCACGGCGAGCGCGCCGCGAAGCGTGGTGGCGTCCGCCGTGGCGCCGACGATGACCGGCACGATCGCACCGCCGACGATGGCCATGCAGAGCAGTCCGGATCCTTCCGGGGTGCGCTTGCCCAGGCCTTCGGACGCGAGCGAAAAGATGGTGGGAAACATGACGGAGTTGAACAGTCCCACCATGATCAGCGCGACCCCGGACGGCATGCCGGTACTCAGCCCGGAAATCACCAGCAGGCCCATTGCCGCGAGGGCCGCCATGGACAGCACCTGCGGCGGAGGCAGGCGGCGCAACAACTCTGCGCCGAGGAAGCGCCCGATCATCGCGCCACCCCAATAAAGCGCAACACGCTTTCCGGCGGACTGTGAGCTCAGCGCCAGCGTGTCTGCCTGCATCAGGTAACTGACCAGCATGCTGCCTATGGCGACCTCGGCCCCGACGTAGAGGAAGATGCCGAGCGCGCCGAAGGCCAGCCGCGGCCGGCGCAGCAGATCGAGCGAGCGCAGCATGCTGAATCCGGACTCCTGCTGCTCCGCCAGCCGGTTTCGCCGGGTCCAGACCACGGCCGTCACCACCAGCAGGGCCAGTGCCAGGCCGAGGTAGGTGTGATCGACGACCGCCGTTTCGGCGGCATTGAACGCGGGTGGTGCGGCCGCCTGGGCTTGGGCCTGTTCGGCGTGCGCGAGCGGGCGCAGGATCAGCAGCGCCCCGAGGTAGGGAAACAGCGTCGTGCCCAGGGAATTGAAAGCCTGGGCGAAGGTCAGCCGGCTGTGCGCTGTCTCCGGCGCGCCGAGCAGGCAGATCAGCGGATTGGCGACGACCTGCACAATGGTGATTCCGCCAGCCAGCACAAACAGCGCCGCCAGGAAGGCGGAGAACACGCCGAAGCTCGAAGCCGCGATGAACAAGAGGCAGCCGGTCATCATCGTCAGCAAGCCGATCACCGCGGCGCGCATGTAGCCGACACGCTGGACCAGGGCGCCGGCGGGTGCCGAGATAAGGAAATAGGCGAGGAAGAAGGCGAACTGCACCAGCATCACCTCGGTGTAGTTCAGCGAGAACAAGCCCTTGAGCTTGGGGATCAGCACGTCATTCAGGCTGGTGATGCCGCCGAAGATGAAGAACAGGGCGAATACGAAGGGCCGCAGCCCCCCGGCGGCGGCAGCCGGTTCAAGTGCCGGTGAAGCGGGTTCTCTGGAAACGAATCCCACGGTGGGGCTCCTATGGTGAGAAAGCTGCGAACCTTTCAGGCCGCTGCCGAGGTGATTATCGGGGTTTGTCGCCGATGCGGTACGGCGGACACTCCATTTCGTCACCGCCTTGCGCGACGGAGAGCAGGGTACGGTCCTATAAGCTCCGGTTTCCTCATCAATGCCCGGAGGACGCCGGCCGGAGTACCGGCCGATAATCCGGCGGCAGTCCGCGGCCGGTGATGATGCTCTTGTAGGCCGGCACCGCCGGCGTGGGAATACGCGCCAGGGTCGGATCGGTCATCACATTGACGGTATACAAGCCAAAGCGGGGCGAATAGCTGCCCCACTCGAAATTGTCGGTGAGCGACCAGACCATGTAGCCGACGATGTCGATGCCATCGGAGTGCGCGCGCTGTACCCAGTACACGCTGTCGCGCAGGACATCTTCGCGGCGTACGCCGTCGCTGCGCGGCTGGCCGTCCTGCGTCGCCATGCCGTTTTCGGTGATCAATACCGGCAGCTTTGGATACTGGTGAGCCAGGGCCCGCACGGCCCGGTAAAGCCCGGGAGGATCGGGGTTCCAGTTCGCCTGCCCTTTCGAGACATTTGCAACGTCGGAGGTGTAGTAGTCGACCGCCACATAGTCCATGCGGTCGGAGATCTGATCGAGAAAGGCCCAGTCCGTCAGCTTCTGGATCGCGCGGCTGAAGCTGGTATCGCCCATCCACACGATGTTGGAAGACACCATGACCTGTGGCTCCAGCCGGTGAATCAGTTCATAGCTGCGCCGATGTGCGCTGATCAGGTTGCGCCGGATGGCGGCGGCTCCGCCCAGGCCCGGAGATCGGGTCGCGATCTCTCCGGCCATGAAAAAGGCGGCTTCGTTGAATGTCAGCCACCATTTGACGTCGGCGTGGTAGCGCCGGGCCACGATGTCGACATAAGCCAGGAAGTCATCGACCGTCCGCGGATTGGTCCAGCCGCCCTGGTCCGCCACCCATCCAGGATGAACGAAGTGATCCAGGGTGATGAGCGGCTGGATGTCGGCCTGCTTGAGCGCCAGGATCAGGTCGTCGTAATAGGCCAATTCGGCCTCGTCGATCTGGCCCTTTTTGGGCTCGATCCGGGCCCAGTTGATGCCTATGCGATAGGTGTTGATGCCCAACTCATGCGCCAGCGCGATATCGTCCCGGTATCGATGACGAAAATCCACCGAATTGCCGTACGGGTCCTGGGGGTTCTTCGCGCTGCCTACCGCTTTTTTGTTGATCCGCAGGATGTTGCTGTCGATATCCCCGCCCTCGCTCTGGAAGGCGGAGGACGAGACGCCCCAAATGAATCCGGCCGGCAGGGGCTGCGCCGCAGCGACGGAGGGCGCGGGCGGAATATTCAGCCACAGCTTGAGACCGGCCACGATCACCAGCAAGCCGATGGCGAGGCCCAAAAGCATCTTTATCAATATCCGCAGCCACTTGTTCATGCTGTCACCCTTTTGCGTGAAGCGGCGTCGCCGCCCCATTGAGCCTGGTCGCCTGCGGTTTGAGGCAGCCTGGGTATTGATCCAGCAGGGCGCCGGTGACCCCGTTGGTCCAACCGAAGCCGTCCTGCAGCGGGTACTCTCCACCAACCGCCGGATCGCCGTTCTCCACGTCGTACTTCTCCACCAGCTTGTCTTCACGGGAATAGGCGCTGCGTACCGTGCCAAGCCAGCGGCAGGCGATGGTGCGCGCCAGCTCCGGCTCACCCCGGGCACGCAGTCCGGCGATGCCGATCCACTGCAGCGGCGCCCAGCCGTTCGGGCGATCCCACTGCTGCCCGGTGGCGGTGGTGGTGGTGCCCAGGCCGCCGGGCATGAGGAGGCGGGCACGGACCGTGGCCGCGACCGCGGCGGCCTGTCCCGCGCCGGAGGCACCGGTGAACAAAGGATACAGCGTCGCCGCACTGAGCCGCCGCGTCGGGCGGCGTTCGCGCCATTGGTAGTCGTAGTAGCACCCATCCGACGCGTTCCACAGCCAGGTGTCGATCGCGGCGCGCCGGCGCCGGGCGCGCTGCGCGAAGTCCCGCGCGCAGGCCATGTCCCGCTGGTAGCGGCAGCCTTGCGCGATGGCCTGCTCCAGGCCGTAGAGCAGGCTGTTGAGATCCACCGGCACGATGGCGGTGGTTTCGATGCTCGCCAGGTTGCGGCCGTCGGCGAACCAGCGCGAACTGAAATCCCAGCCGCTCTCCGCGGCGGAGCGCAGTTCGCGGTATAGCTCCGGTGCCTGGCGTCCGGAGCGACGCGACAGGGCCACATCCTCGGCATACGATTCGTCGCGCGGCACGTCCCGCGCATCCCAGTACCGGTTGAGTACGGTGCCGTCGTCCAGCTTGACGACATGCCCCGCCGCGGCGCCCGGCGTAAGACCGTCGGCGCCATCCATCCACCAGGCGTATTCCGTGCGCAGGGCCGTCAGGTAGCGGGCATAGGCGGCGGCCGGATGACCCGGCGCGAGCAGGCCGACCATCAGGTAGAACACCGGCGGCTGCGAGCGGCTCAGGTAGTACGTGCGGGTGCCGTTGGGCATGTGGTGGTAACGCGCGATCAGGCCGGCGAAACCGTCGACCATGTCGCGGGCCACAGCGGAGTAGCCGTCACGAGTCAGCCCCAGCAGGCTGAAGTAACTGTCCCAGTAATAGAGTTCGCGAAAGCGGCCGCCGGGAACGATATGGCGGAAGTCTATCGCCAGTTCCGACGAGCCCGCCGCGGCGGCATGCGGCGGCCGCATCAGCTGCGGCCAGAGCGCGGCGATGTGGCGGCGCAGCGACGGCTCCCGGGTCCACGGCGCTTCCACCGCGGGCGCGCCGGGCAAATCGAAGTGACTGGCGACGAAGGCCGCCAGGGCGGCCTGATCAGCCGGAGGGTCGCGGCGGTAATCGGCCAGGATCTGCTCCGGCGGAAACCGCGGCACGGCGTCGGCGAAGGTCTTGCTGTCGGGGTAGAGCCTGGCTTCCTCGACGCGGACGAACAGGTCCTGCCACAGCTCGCTCGGCGCAGGCGGCGCCGGATCGCCCTGTGCGAATTCTGCGCAAGCCAGAATGCATGCAGCCAGCAGGAAGCGCAGCTCTTCGACGCTCTGCGGCGACGGGCGCATTGCCGGCTCAGCTTGCTTTGCGCCGATGGCAGCGCCAGTGGAACTCAGGCCTGCGTACCGCGATCTCCCCGACAGCTTCCATCGGCAACTCCTGCCCTGCCGGATCGACCATCTCGACTTTCACCCGGCCTTCGGCCGACGCGCATAACGCAGCCTTCCGGCGGCACGGCCTTCCGCATTATGACAGGACGGCCCAGGAAAGGTGACGCTGGGGGACATTCCGGCCTGTGCGCAGGCCTGCATGAAACGCACGCGCAGCAGTCAGCGATCGGGTCAACGCTCGAAGCCGGCGCGGCGCGTGCACACCCATGAGTACCGGGGCCGCAGCCTTCGCCGGATATGGTCCCCGATATTTGCCGGAACTATCGCTGGTCCGAGGAGAGGTATCCGCCTGCCTGTCAGGAGCGGAACTTCGCCACGACCTCGGCGCCCAGGCGTTCGGCGTTCTCGCACCATTGCGCCCGGCTGTCACCATCGATCTGGATTCCGACCATGGTGACCCCGATATCGCGGAAGCTGCCGATGCGATCGACCAGCTCCTGGGAAGAGATCTTTTCACCCGGCTTGTTGATGCCGCCGACCACCGTGGCCGGCACCTGCCCGCGCCCGATCTTCTCGCAATGCTCGCGCAAGTAGGCCATGCCATCGGCAACGTCCTGTACGCTGGAAATCTCCGCGGTGCGCGTGGTCGCGGCGACGACGGCGCTGGAGGTCATGAAGGGGTTCCAGGCATCGCCCAGCTCGGCGGCCCGCCGGATCGCGCGCCGGCTGTTGCCGCCGACATAGATCGGCAGATGCGGGATCTGCACCGGCCCCGGGAAGATGCGGCAACCCTTGGCTTCGTAGCCGCTGCCTTCGAACGAGAATTCCTCGCCGCTGAGCGCCAGCCGCAGTGCGCGCAGGTACTCGTCCATCAGTTCGTTGCGCTTTTCGTAGTCGACCCCGAGAGCCCGGTACTCCCCTTTCAGGTATCCGGCGCCGACGCTTAGGGTCACCCGCCCGGCCGAGACATGATCCAGGGTCGCCAGCGCCCGCGCGACGATGAATGGATTGCGATAGGGCAAAACCAGGATGCCGGTCTGGACGCGGAGCCTGGTCGTGGCGGCGGCGACGACGGCCATCATCACGAACGGATCCTGGGCATAGTGTCCACCGGCATCCAGCCAGCGTCCGGTGGGGCAAGGATGATCCGTTTCGAAGCCGGAATCGAATCCGGCGCGCTCGATGGTCTGGACCATCGCCCTGACGCCCTCCATCGTCAGGAACTGGTCTTTGAGATTGATCCGGTCGAAAGGCAAGGGAACACTGAACTGCATGGTTTTTTCCTCGCGGGCAGAGCCGAAGTGGTAGCCGCTTGTGTAGCTGCTGGTGTGGTGCGGCCTGTCTTTATGTAAGGCACGCGGCGCGGACCGGACGCCGAAGCATTCAAGCTTGCCCAATGGCGGCCTCAACGGATTGTATACGAATGCATTTCCGGTTGCAGCACCGCGCGCGGAAGGCGGGGGATTCTGCCCAAAAGCCTCACCCAGGCAGCCCTGCAGGCTTGTTCCTGCAGTCAGGAATCGAGTAGCCTCGGGCTTTGGGGCATCACGCGTCTTGGCCAAAAGGCCGCCAGTCAATACCAGACATGTCCAACCGCATCTCCGCTCCATCCGCGCATGACGTCGCCCGCATTGCGGGTGTTTCGCAAGCCGCCGTCTCGCGCGCCTTCACGCCGGGCGCCAGCATCGCGAAGGCGACGCGGGAAAAGGTGTTTCGCGCGGCCGAATCACTGGGTTATCGGCCCAACCTGATCGCGCGCTCCCTGATCAAGGGCGAATCCGGGATCGTCGGCGTCGTCATTGGCAACCCGATGAGCCCGACCTCCATGTCCGCGCTGGACGCTCTTTCGGCGCTGCTGTCAGCGGCGGGCAAACACATCCTGGTCTTCACGGCGGACGGCAGCTCGGCGGTGGACGTGCACGTGGAAGACCTGCTGAGATACCGGGTCGATGCCGTACTGCTGTTGACCACCATCGTTTCGACCACGCTGGCGGAACGCTGCCAGGCCGAAGGCGTGCCCATCATCTCCTTCAACCGGCCGCCCCGCGGCAGCAAATTTTTTGCAAGCGTGACGGGCGACAACCGCGGCGGCGCAAAATGCACCGCGGAGCACCTGCTGCAACAGGGTTACCGGCGTTTTGGGCTGATCGCCGGATATTCCGAGTCTTCGACCAGCCGCGACCGCGAGTCCGGGTTCACCTCCTTCCTGGTATCGCAAGGCCTGCCTCAACCGGAGCGCGAAGTCGGACACTACAAGCGCGAAGGCGCCCTGTTGGCGGCGCGCAAACTCCTTGCCCGCAAACCACGCCCCGACGCGCTTTTCTGCGCCAACGATCACATGGCGCTCGCCGCCATCGACGTGGCGCGCTACGAATTCGGCCTCGAGATCGGCCGCGACGTCGGCATCGCAGGCTTCGACAATATCGACGAGGCATCCTGGCCCGGCTATGAACTTACGACGTACTCCCTGCCGGTGGAGACGATGATCGAAAAAGTGGTGGCCATGCTGCTGACCAGGACGCCGCGCAAGAGCCCGGGCCATACCACCGTCGAAGGGCACTTCATTCCGCGCAACAGTACCCGGCGCACGAGAAAATGAGCCTTAAGGCTTGCTGAGCATCGGGCTTGCGATCGCGGCTTCAACGGAGAACCAACTGATGACCCTTGCACCGGATGTTCGCGAACGGCTGAGCTTGCCGGCCTTTGCGGCCCCGATGTTTCTGTGCAGCGGCGTCGAGCTGGCCGTGGCCAGCTGCCAGGCAGGCATCATCGGTTCGCTTACGCGCAATCACTGTCGCGATCTTGGGGAGCTTGAGGCCCAGCTCAAAGCCGTCAGCGAGCGCCTGGCGCGCTTTGCCGGCGAGCATCCGGCGCGCAAGACAGGCCCGCTCGCCGTCAACATCTCCCCCAGCTTCAGCACCGATGAATTCCGCGAACACCTGAAGGTTTGCCGGCGCTTTGGCGTGCGGATCATCGTGACCTCGGTCGGCGACCCGACGCTGAATGCGCCGCTGGTGCAGGACGCAGGCATGCTGCATTTTCACGATGCCACCACCATCCGCTTTGCCGAAAAGGCGGCAACGGCGGGTGTCGATGGCATCGTCGCAATCGGCGCCGGCGGCGGCGGTCATGCCGGCACGATCAGCCACCTGGCCTTCATCCCGCAAGTGCGTGCCCTGTTCGGCGGGACCGTGGTGATGGCTGGCGCGGTCTCCAGCGGTGCAGTGATTCGCGCCGCCGAGGTCCTGGGAGCGGACCTGGCCTACCTGGGCACGCGCATGATCGCGTCCCGGGAGGCTGCGGCGCCGGAGGCCTATAAGAGCATGCTGGTCGAAGGCGGGGTGACGGATGTCCTCTATACCAAGGCGGTCAATGGCCTGCCGGCGAGCTGGCTCAAGGCCTCGCTGAGTTCGATCGGACTGGATCCCGAAAACCTGTTCGTTCCCGCAGGACGCAGCACGGAGCACCTGCCCAGCGGCAAGAAGCCCTGGCGCGATATCTGGAGCGCCGGCCAGGGCATCGGCCTGATCCATGACATACCTTCCGTCGCTGAGCTGGTCGAGAGGCTGCGGGCGGAATACATCGCGGCCTGTGCGATTCCCGATATGGCTGAGGCCGCAGGGCTCGCACAGAACTCCTGATGGGCGCCGCAGCAGCAATCCGCGTGAGATGCGAGCTTTTTCATATCACATCTCCTTGTCGACGGATCGATCCGCACAACATAAGACCATGGACCTGCCGAATGGTGCTGTGGTGGCATCGCGCATTCATTTCGCATCGAACCATCCTGCCCGACGACCGGTCGATAAAGAGGACCATCGGCCAACAGAGGTCACTTCATGGGTTTCAGTTCGGTACTTCCCTTCGCCCCTTGGGAAAATACCCTGATCGTCGCCTGCATTGCGGTGCTGGTCGCGCTCCTGTTGCGCCGCCTGGCTTCGAGGTACGCGGTGCTGATGACAGAACGAAAATCCATCGCCGGCCAAGTGGTGCGCAGCACCCATGCCCCATTCGAATCGGTCATCGTTTTTTTCGCCCTGTACATGGTATGGCAGTCGGCGCAGGACGAATTGCCGGCGATCCAGCTGGTGCGCCACATCACCGAGATTGCGCTGATTTTTTCGCTGACCTGGTTCGGCATGCGCAGCATGCGTTCCGTTGGCGACGTCACCATCGCGCGCTTTCCGAGCGATGCCATCGACAATTTGCGCGCCAGGCGCGTGCTCACGCAATCCCGCGTGCTGGTGCGCAGCCTGTCGATGGTGATCCTGCTCGTCGGCGCCGCCTCGGCACTGATGACGTTTCCGAATGTGCGCCAGCTTGGAACGAGTCTGCTGGCCTCCGCGGGAGTCGCGGGCATCGCAGTGGGACTGGCGGCAAAATCCGTGCTCGGCAATATGCTCGCCGGCTTGCAGATCGCAATCGCGCAGCCGATACGTATCGATGACGTCCTGGTAATCCAGGGCTATTGGGGCCGCGTGGAGGAAATTGCCGGAACCTATGTGGTGATCCGCGTGTGGGATGACCGCCGGTTGATCGTTCCCCTGCAGTGGCTGATCGAGAACCCTTTCGAGAACTGGACGCGCACCTCGTCGCAGATCACCGGCAGCTTTTTCTTCTACGCGGATTATGGCCTGCCGGTGGAGCCGCTGCGGCGCGAGGCCGAACGGCTGTGCAAGGCATCCAAGGAATGGGATGGCCGCGCCTGTATCGTTCAAGTGACCGATGCCACGGAGAAGTCGATGCAGTTGCGCGTGCTGGTGACATCCACGGACTCCAGTCAGAACTGGAACCTGAAGTGCGCGGTGCTTGAAGGACTGATCACTTTTATTCGAGAGCATTACCCCGAATTCCTGCCGCGCTTGCGCATTGATACAAGCTTGGCCTCACAGCCCCATATTCCGCTTCCTAAGGAAAGGATTAGCCAGGTGCCAAGCACTGCATAAGGATCTCGGGGTGGAACATTAGCGGCTGCATATGGTCGGATTCATATGGCATCCACGGAAGGAGCGATCTCCATGTCATCACCCAAGCTTGCCGTCATGATCGTCGGAATCAGCCTTGTCCTGGCGGCCTGCGGACAATCGCAAAATCCGCCTCAGAATCAGGCTGCGCCGCCCCCGCCCGCTCCGGCTGCGCCCGCTGCCCCGGCTGCGCCCCCACCGGCAGCCGCACCCAGTGCCGCCGCCAGCCAAGAAGAAATCGCCACTTTGAAGGCGGAGCAGCACCGCCTCGAACGCAGGCAAAAGCAGTTGGCGGAAGAAGAGGCTGCGCGGAACGCCGCGTCCCAGCCCCCGCCGTGCGTGGATTGCGGCGTGGTTGCCTCGGTCGTGCCGGTCCGAACGGAAG
>CAJCJI010000188.1 GCA_903970595.1 Verrucomicrobiota bacterium | reverse complement strand
CTCGCCCGCCACTTCCAGCACCACCATGATGGAACCCACCGGTACGAAATCGCCGGGATTGCCCTTGAGCTGGAGCACCTTGCCGGCCAGGGGCGAGGGGATTTCCACCGCGGCCTTCTCGGTCAGCACGTCGACCAGGGGCTGGTCTTCCTTGACGGTGTCGCCGACGGCGACGCGCCAGGTGGCGATCTCGGCTTCGGTGATGCCTTCGCCGATGTCGGGGAGTTTGAAAGTGAACTGGCCCATGTCAGCCCTCCATCACCTGGGCCAGGGCCGCGCGCACGCGGTCCGGGCCGGGGAAGTATTGCCACTCGAAGGCGTGGGGGTATGGCGTGTCCCAGCCGGTGACGCGCTGCACCGGCGCTTCGAGGTGGTGGAAACAATGCTCCTGCACCAGGGCCATGAACTCGGCGGCGAGGCCGGAGGTGCGGCTGGCTTCGTGGACGATGACGCAGCGGCCGGTTTTCTTTACCGAGGCTTCGATGGTTTCCACGTCCACCGGGAACAGGGTGCGCAGGTCGATCACTTCGACGTCCAGGCCGGACTCTTCCACGGCGGCGAGGGAAACGTGGACCATGGTGCCGTAGGTGAGGATGGTGGCGGCGCTGCCCTTGCGCACGATGGCGGCCTGGCTCAGGGGGATCTTGTAATAGCCTTCCGGCACTTCGCTTTGCGGGTATTTGGCCCAGGAGGTGAGCGGGCGGTCGTGGTGGCCGTCGAAGGGGCCGTTGTAGATGCGCTTGGGCTCGAGGAAGATCACGGGGTCGTCTTCCTCGATGGCGCTGATCAGCAGGCCCTTGGCGTCGTACGGGTTGGAGGGCATGACGGTCTTGAGGCCGGAGACGTGGGTGAAGATCGACTCCGGGCTCTGGCTGTGGGTCTGGCCGCCGAAGATGCCGCCGCCGCAGGGGGTGCGCACGGTGATGGGCGCCCAGAACTCGCCGCCGGAGCGGTAGCGCAGGCGCGAGGCTTCGGAGACGAGCTGGTCGAAGGCCGGCAGGATGTAGTCGGCGAACTGGATCTCGGCCACCGGACGCAGGCCGTAGACGCCCATGCCGATGGCGGTGGCGATGATGCCGGCCTCGCAGATGGGCGTGTCGAAAACGCGGGTGCGGCCGTGCTTCTGCTGCAGGCCGGCGGTGGCGCGGAACACGCCGCCGAAGTAGCCGACGTCTTCGCCGAAGATGACCACGTCGGGGTCGCGGGCGAGCATTACGTCCATGGCGGAGTTGATGGCCTGGATCATGTTCATGGTGGGCATGGCGCTTAGTACCCCGCCTCTTGGCGCTGCTTGCGCAGGTGCCAGGGCATTTCCTTGAACACGTCCTCGAACATGGTGGCGGGGCTGGCGGGCTGGGTGCCGAGCGTGCCCATGGCTTCGGCTTCCTTCTGCGCGGCTTTGACGTGCTCTTCCAGCTCGGTGGTCAGCGCGGTGTGCTGTTCCTCGCTCCACTGCCCGATGCGGATCAGGTGTTGCTTGAGGCGGGCGATGGGGTCGCCCAGGGGCCATTTCTCGGCTTCGTTCTCCGGGCGGTACTTGGAGGGGTCGTCGCTGGTGGAGTGGGCGGCGGCGCGGTAGGTGAACAGCTCGATCAGGGTGGGGCCGTGGTTGTCGCGGGCGCGCTGCGCGGCCCATTGCGTGACGGCGTAGACGGCGAGGAAGTCGTTGCCGTCCACCCGAAGGCCGGGCAGGCCGTAGCCGACGGCGCGGGCGGCGAAGGTGGTCTCGTCGCCGCCGGCGAAGCCCTGGTAGGAGGAGATGGCCCACTGGTTGTTGACAACGTTGAGCACCACCGGCGCGCGGTACACGGCGGCGAAGGTGAGGGCGTGATGGAAGTCGCCCTCCGCGGTGGTGCCGTCGCCGACCCAGGCGGAGGCGATGCGGGTGTCGTGCTTGTAGGCCGAGGCCATGGCCCAGCCGACCGCCTGCGGGAACTGGGTGCCGAGGTTGCCGGAGATGGAGAAGAAGCCGACGTCCCGCACCGAGTACATGATGGGCAGCTGGCGGCCCTTGAGGCGGTCGCCGGTGTTGTTGTAGATCTGGCACATCATGTCCAGCAGCGGCCATTCGCGCGCCACCAGCAAGCCCTGCTGGCGGTAGGTGGGGAACAGCATGTCCTTCGGGTCCAGGGCGAAGGCCTGGGCCACGGAGACGGCTTCCTCGCCGGTGCACTTGATGTAGAAGGAGGTCTTGCCCTGGCGCTGGGCGCGGATCATGCGCTCGTCGAAGGTGCGGGTGAGCAGCATGGCGCGCAGGCCCTTGCGCAGGATGGCGGGGTCCAGGTGCGGGTTCCACTCGCCCAGGGCCTCGCCGGACTCGTCGAGCACGCGCACCAGGTCGTAGGCGCAGTCGCGCAGCTGGGCGGCCGGGGTGTCGATGGGCGGGCGCGGCTGGCTGCCGGCGGCGGGGATCACCAGCTTGCTGAAATCCGGCGCATCGCCCGGGCGGGCGGCGGGCTCGGGGATGTGCAGGCTCAGCGGGGCCTGTGCGGCGTGCGGGGTTTTGGGCTGATTGCTCTGCTTCATCTATCAAGTCCTCCGGTGGGTGCCGGCGCGGCGGCGCGCGGGCGGCGCATCCACGCTTTGCCGGGCGGTGTTCTGGCCACGGCACGCGGGAAGCCGATTATGCCCACCAGCATAAACCTTTCTGCGGGTATTTCTTCCTTGATTTTTCCGGCGGACCGCGGCGCGCTGGGATAATATTCCGGGAAAATGTCATCTTGAGGAACAAATGTCCGAAATGCTCGACGCGCTCGATCTGCGCATCCTGGAACTGCTGCAGCAGGACGTGACGCTGCCGGTGAACGAACTGGCGGAACGGGTGGCCTCGTCCAAGTCGGTGGTGTGGCGGCGCATCCAGCGCTTCCTCGACAGCGGCATCATCAAGCAGCGGGTGGCGGTGCTGGACCCGAAGAAAGTGGGGCTGGGGGTGACGGTGTTCGCCCACGTGAAGATGGCGCGGCACGGCAAGAACGCGCTGCACAAGTTCGTGCAGGCGATCAACCGCCATCCGGAAGTGGTGGAATGCCACACGCTGATGGGCGACGTGGATTTCCTGCTGAAGATCGTGGTGCGCGACGTGGACCGCTACCAGCAGTTCGTGTGGAACGAGCTGTCGCAGATCGAGGGGGTGCGCGAGGTCAGCTCTTCGATTTCGCTGAACCAGTTGATCGAGGGGAACCGCTTGCCGCTGGAGCTGGGGCGGTGAGGTTACATCGTAGGGCGGCCCGTGGCCGCCGGCTGTTGCGCGCATACTTCGCGGCGG
>CAJCJI010000187.1 GCA_903970595.1 Verrucomicrobiota bacterium | reverse complement strand
GCCCCCTGCCGCTGCAGCGGCTACCGCACCGGCAGCGCCCGCCGCCGCGCCTCTGGGCGATCCGGAGCAGCGCTTCCAGGCCGCGCTGCAGCTGATGAAGGACAAAAAGCCGCAGGAAGCCAAGGACGCCTTCGCCAAGCTGGCACAGGACTTTCCGCAATACGACGGCCCGCTCAACGACCTTGGTGTGCTGCAGGCCCAGGGCAAGCAGCGCGACCAGGCCATCGCCAGCTTCGGCAAGGCGACCTCGGTCAATGCCAGCGACGATTTCGCCTGGGGCTGGCTGGGCATCCTCTACCGTGAAAGCGGCGATTATGGGCATGCCGAGCAGGCCTACCTGAAAGCCATTTCGCTCAAGCCGGACAACGCCACCGCCCACTTGAACCTCGGCATCCTTTACGATGCGTATCTGAAACGCCCGCAAGACGCTCTGGCACAGTATCGGGAATACCAGAGAATCGCTGGCAATGACAGCAAGCCGGTAGTGAGCGCATGGATCAGGGAACTGCAGGATGCCTTGCCCGCCGCGGCGCCAGCCGCCAGTCAGGCTGCGCCTACCGCAAACGCGGCCCCAGTGGAGCACTAGCAATGAGACCGTTAACATTGGTTATGATGGGAATGGCCGGGGCGCTGACGTTCGCTCCGCCGGCCTGGTCCCAGTCGAACGGAGCTTCGGCGCCGCCTTCACCGGCGAAGGACGAAAGTCCCGGAACCACCATTATCGGCGATCGTGAGTCGCCGATCGGCTTGTATCTGACGCCTTGGAAAAACGAGTACGCGGAGAGCGGCATGGATCGGCCGGCCCAAAACGTGCAGGAGCCAATGGCACCGATCGATCCGGACGTATTCATACGGCAGAACTCGTACTACGACACCATTACCCGCTTTCGCCAGGCCGAGCTTGGCAGCAAGAAGTAAGCAGCTCACAGTCCCAACGCCCTACTCCGTCATTTAGATCAAAGAGGAATCACCATGGATTTGTTCGCCACCGTCACCCGCTTCTTCCAAAACGGCGGCGTGTTCATGTACCCCATCCTGGCAGTGCTGGTGCTTGGCCTGGCCATCACCATCGAACGCTTCGCCTATCTGCGGCGCGCCTACAGCGAAAACCGCACCTTGTGGTCCAAGCTGTTGCCGATGGTCAATTCCGGACGGTACGAAGACGCCGAGAAACTTGCAGCCAACTCGTCCACCGCCATCGGCCGCGTCCTGGGCTACGGCATTACGCGCTCGCGCGACCAGGCCAGCCGGGAGGATGTCGAGCGCGCCATGGAAGAGAGCCTGATGGAGGTGACTCCGCAGCTGGAGCGCCGCACCCATTACCTCGCCACCTTCGCCAACGTGGCCACGCTGCTGGGCCTGCTGGGCACCATCATCGGCCTGATCCACGGCTTTTCCTCGCTGTCCGGCGTCAATCCGGCAGAGAAGCAGGATCAGCTGTCGGAAGCCGTGTCCATCGCCATGAACTGCACCGCCTTCGGCCTGATGGTGGCGGTGCCCTTCATGCTGATCCATGCCTGGCTGCAGTCCATGACCGACGAACTGGTGGACAACCTGGAAATGGCCGCTGTGAAGTTTCTCAACAGCCTCGGCCTGAAATAAGGGTGACGGCTTCTACTGCACTGATCCAAGAAGTTTCCAGCTCCCAGTTTCCAGTTTCCAGAGAAGCAATAGCGACTATGGAATTACTGGTGCAACTGGAAACTGGCAACTGGCAACTGGAAACTGTTATGCCATGATGCAAGGTCTGTCGCGCAATTTACGCCGCATCACGCGGCGCGCCCGGCGCAAACGCGCCACCGAGCTGAACATCGTGTCGATGATCGACATCCTCACGGTGTTGGTGTTCTTCCTGTTGGTCAATGCGCTCGGCGTGTCGATCCTGGGCGTGAACCTGCCCTCCTCGGACGCCAGCCCGCCGCAGCAGCAGCCCAAGGATCTGAAGGTGATCGTGCGCCCGGACGGCCTGACCGTGGCGGATGCCGGCGGCGCCGTGAAGCAGTTCCCGAACGCAGCCGGCGCGTACGATCTGCAGGGCCTGTCGGATCTGCTCGGCCAGATCAAGGACCGCGAACCGGATGAGGAAAAGATCACCCTGCTGCTCGATCCCGGCGTCACCTACGACACGCTGGTTCAGGTGATGGATACCGTGCGCGTGCAACCCGGTATCCCCGGGCGCGCGCAACGCGACCTGTTTCCGCAGATCGGCATGGGCGACGCGCCCAAGCTGAACGATGCCGCGACGGTGGGAGTCAAGCCATGAGAATGCGCTCGAATTTCATGCGCAACCGCATGCTGCGCAAGGCCGAAAAGCGCGATACGGTGCCGCTCAACCTGGTGTCGATGATCGACATTTTCACCTGCCTGGTGTTCTTCCTGCTGCTCACCTCGACCAGTGTGCAGACCATCCGCAGCCCGCGCACCCTGGAACTGCCCTCATCGGTGACCATTCAGCAGCCGAACGACACGCCGGTACTGATGGTAACGGGATCGGACATCAGCTTGCAGGGCCAGACGGTGATGACGGTGGCGCAGGCCGAGGCCACCGCCGGCGACGTGCTGCCGGAGCTCAAGTCGCAACTGCTGCTGGTACCGCTGGCGCAAATCCAGGGCGCGGCGGCCAATTCGCTGACCCGCGGCGAGATCAATATCATGGCGGACAAGGACATTCCGTATTCGCTGTTGAAGAAAGTCATGATCACCGCCGGCCAGGCGCAGTTCGCCAGGATTTCGCTCTCGGTCAACCACCGCAGCACGCGGGCGGTGAGCCAATGAACGCGCAAGTCATCCACCTCATCCGCTGGGAGAGCTGGGCGCTATCGGAGGAAGCCGATCGCCGTTTCCGGCGCATCGTACTGATCGTCGGCATCCCGGTTTTGATACTGGCAATTCTTGTTTCCATCTTCCAGATGGAAACCAAGAAGACCGAGAACACCACGTTCAACGGTTCGCGCTACGTCGAAATGGTGGCGCAGCAACCCGGAGAAGTGGCGCCGCCGGAGCAACCCAAGCCCGCGGCCAAGAACGACCAGCAGAAACCGCAGCAGGCCGCGCCGCCCAAGCCGCAGCAAAAGCCCGTGCCGACCCCGGTGCCGCAACCTTCCGCGCGCGAACTGGCGCAGAAGACCCAGGAAATGAAGGTCATCCAGGATCAGCTGCAGGACCTGCGCGACCAGAACCTGAACACGCTCAGCGACCAGCCGCTGGTGTCCAGCACCATCACCTCCAAGGGCGGCATCGGCGGCGCATCGGCCGAGGCCATCGCCCAGTCCGCCGCCGCCAACAGCGGCAATGGCATCGGCGGCAGCGGCAGTGTCACCAGCACGCAGAGCGGCACTGGCCTGGGCAACCGCCGCACCGGTTCGGTGAGCAGCCCCCTGGGCTTCGGACGCGACGTCAGCAAGGCTGGCGCCAATGGCCTGGTGAACAACGGCCGCACCATTCAGGAAGTTCAGGAAATCTTCGACCGCAATAAAGGCGGCTTCAACTCGATCTACAATCGCGCCGCCAGGGAAAACCCGAACATCAGCGCGGGTCAGGTCGTGGTGCATCTGGTGATCGCTCCGGATGGATCAGTCACGCAGTGCACCGTGATTTCCAGCAGCTTCAACGATCCCGATTTCGAGGCGAAGGTGCTGCAGCGCATCAAGCTGCTGAATTTCGGCGCCAAGAACGTGCCCCCCTTCGACGTGGCGCACTACCCGATCAATTTCCAGCCGATGTAGCTAGCCTGTCCCTCCATCGCTGCAGCAGTCTGGATCAAAAAAATGGGCTTCCTGAGCGGGAAAAAAGTTCTCATCACCGGCATCGCCAGCGAACGTTCGATCGCCACCGGCATTACCGAAGCCATGCACCGGGAGGGCGCCGAGCTGGCTTTCACCTACCAGGGCGAGAAGCTCAAGCCGCGGGTTGAAGACGCCGCGCATGAGCACGGCTCGGACATCGTGATGCCCCTGGATGTGACGCGCGACGCCGAGATCGCGGCGGTGTTCGATACGCTGAAGGATAAGTGGGGCGGCATCGACATCGTGGTGCATTCGATCGGCTTCGCACCGCGCGAATTGCTGGCCGGCGGCTACCTGGAGACCGTGACCCGCGAAGGCTACGCCATGGCGCACGACATTTCCGCCTACAGCTTTGCGGCACTGGGCAAGGCCGCGCGTCCCCTGATGCAGGGACGCAAGGCCGCGCTGCTGACCTTGACCTACCTCGGCAGTGAACGCTTCGTGCCGATGTACAACGTGATGGGCGCGGCCAAGGCCAGCCTGGAAGCCAATGTGCGCTACATGGCCGGCGAACTGGGGCCGGAAGGCATCCGCGTCAACGCCATCTCGGCCGGCCCGATCAAGACGCTGGCCGGCGCCGGCATCAAAGGCTTTCGCAGCATGCTGGCGCACGCCGAGAAAGGCTCGGCGCTGCGCCGCAACGTCACCATCGAGGAAGTGGGCAACACCGCCGCTTTTCTCTGCTCGGACCTGGCGTCCGGGATCACCGGCGAAATCATCTACGTCGACGCCGGCTTCCGCTTCATGGGATTCACGCTGGACGCCGAGAAGCCCTGACAGACGTGGCCCGCGCACAGCAAAAATCTCTCGCGCAAAGCCGCGAAGACGCAAATTAAAACAGTTTTGCTTTTTTTAGCGGCTTTGCGTCTCTGCGCGAGATGCTTCTGGCCGAACCCGCCTATCAGCGACTTCTTTTAGTTCCCGGCGTCCGCGTCGCCGGTGACAGGCTGTGCCTCGGTCTTCACCTTGACCTGCTTGGCGACCTCTTCACGATAGGCGGACAGTTCCGCCCCGGCACGCGCACTGCGCAACTGGGTTGCCGACTTGCGATACTCGGCGGCCTCGGTGGATTGCACCGCCGGATCGTTGACGGCGGAAAGCGCAATCACCGCAACCACACCGCCGTCGAGTGCGGCCTGGCCGTAGCCGAGCGCGCCCGCCGCCGGATGCGGCAGCTTGAACAGCACGTCCAGCAGGGCCGGCGGCAGATCCTTGTTGTCGCGCCGCACCGTGCCGGGGCTGAGTACGGACAGGTGCGCGGCCTTGGTCGCGGCCTCGAAAGACTGGCCGCTGTTGAGGCTTTTCAGCAGATCGGCGGCGGCCGCCTGGGCCTGGGCCTTGGCAGCCTCGTCCTTCAACTCACCACGGATCTGTTCGGTCACTTCCGCCAGCTGCAGCTGGCGCGGCGCTTCGTATTCGGCCTTGCGGATCACCACCAGATGCTGCGGATCGAGCGCAATCGGCTTGCTGTTGTTTTCGTCTTTCAACAGGTCCGGCGAAAACGCCGCGGCGATCACCGCCTGGTTTGCAGCGATGCCGCCGGCACCCTTGGGCGTGAACCAGTCCGTGGTCTGCACCTGCAGATTGAGCGACTTGGCCACCACGTCGAGCGAGCTCGAATTCTCGAAGCTAAGCTGTTCCAGCTTGGTGGACGCGTCGTTGAAGCGGATCACGGCGTCGTGCTGCTGATACAGGTCGAGCAGCTGTTTCTGCACCGCGGGGTCGTCGAACGGCATGGTCTGCGCCGGCTTGAGTTCGTCGAGCTTGATCAGATGCCAGCCAAACTCGGTCTCCACCGGCTCGCTGACGTCGCCGGCCTTGTTCATGGCAAACAGGGCCGTTTCAAACCTGGGCACCATCATGCCGTGCTTGACCAGGCCCAGGTCGCCGCCCTTGTTCTTCGATCCCGGATCGTCGGAGTTGGCTTTGGCCAGTTCCGCAAAATCGGCGCCGCCCTTGATCTTGGCGTACAGATCCTCCGCCTTCTTCTTCGCCGCATCCTTGTCGGCGCCGAAGGCGATCAGGATATGGCTGGCGCGGCGCTGTTCGGGCGTGGAAAACAGGCTGGCCTTATGCGCCTCGTAAACCGATTTGAGCTCTTCGGCGCTCGGCGCCGCGGGCTTGGGCATCTGGTCCAACGCCAGCTCGACGTAGGCCAGCTTGACGCGCTCCGGCGCCTTGTAGCTGTCTTTCTTCTGTTCGTAGCGCTGCTTGATCTGGTCGTCGCTGACGGCTACGGCCGGCAGGTACTGGGCCGGATCGAACTTGACGTAACTGAACACGCGCTGCTGGTTTTCCAGCTTCCAGGCGGCTTCGCTTTCGCGGGGCGTGACGAAGGCGCTGTCCAGCACGGCGCCGCGCAGTTGGTCCACCGGCAGACGCTGCCGCATCTGCCCCTCGAACTGCTCGGGGGACTGGCCGATGCTGGTCAGGGTGCTGCGATAGCGATCGCTGGAAAAGTGCCCGGCGTCCTGGAAGTACGGCATGGCCTCGACGTATTCGCGGATGCCGGCGTCGTCCACCCGGTAACCGGTGCTGTGGGTGTACTGCTGCATGACCAGGTCTTCGACCAGGCTCTTCATCACCTTGTCGCGAAGCTGCGCCTGCTGCAGCGTGTCGGCACGGAAACTGTCGCCCAGGCGCTGCTGCAGGTCCTGGTAGGCGCGCTGGTAGGCGTTGCGAAACTGCGACTGGGTGATTTTCACCCCGCCCACTTCGGCCACCGTCGGATCGGCGCCGCCGGTGCCCTGCAGGGACTGAATTCCGAAAAACGCGAAAGGCACGATCAAGACGCCGATAATGCCCCAAAGAACAGGGCCGGTCAGGCGCTCACGTATGGTCTGCAGCATGGATCGATTGGTCCGGAAAGGCGCTCGTTCGAGCACCTCTTTTATGATGTGGCGGAGCGGACGGGACTCGAACCCGCGACCCTCGGCGTGACAGGCCGATACTCTAACCGACTGAGCTACCGCTCCGCATCTTCCTCAATGTAACCTTGCAGCAATTGCAGCAAAAAACGGCCAGCAGCAACCGGTAAATCGCCAAGGCTGTCAGCTGCGTCTGCCAACGAAACTGGTGGGTGCTGACGGGCTCGAACCGCCGACCCCCGCCTTGTAAGGGCGATGCTCTACCGACTGAGCTAAGCACCCGGCGGGATGTCAAACCCGCGAAGGTCGATCATTTTACCGCGTCTTTGAGCGCCTTGCCAGCCTTGAATCCCGGATTTTTGCTGGCCTTGATTTTCAGGGGGGCTCCGGTCTTCGGGTTGCGGCCGGTGCGGGCCTTGCGCTCGCGCACCGCAAACGTGCCAAAACCCACCAGGGAAACCTTGTCGTTCTTCTTCAGGGCCTTGGTAACAACTTCTACCAATGCGTCGATCGCCTTCGTGGCGTCGGCTTTGGACAAATCGGCCTTGTCCGCGATCGCATTGATCAGTTCAGCCTTGTTCATGTGGGTGAGTCCCCTCGTCTGTGCCTGGCGTCTTGCCAGAAATTCCCGATTGATTTTGTCGCCTGTTCCCCAAATCCAAAACTGGCGCGCACGCTCACGTCAAATTTTTGAAGATCGCTCGCCACGGCAACGGATGCAGTCTTATACCAAGCGCCGGCTGCAAGCGTCAATGAAGTATTCGCCGTGCTTCAAACGTGGTTTTTCATGGCGCACAAGCTGGTGATTTGCCCCATGATTTTGCATGCGCGCCGCACTCCGCCGGCGCACGAAGCGCTGAGCTCAGTGCAGCCGCGCCGACGAAGGTCCGATCAATTCCTCACCCCGGCGAAGCCAGGGTCCAGGACACTTAATGCGGGCGCAACCCCTCTCCCGGCGGCGTCGGCGGGTTGCTGCCGCCTTCGACGTTGCTCTTCGGCTCGGGCGCGCGCTCCAAGGCCAGCCGCAGGACGTCTTCGACCCAGCGCACCGGCGTGATGTCCAGCTTGGCCTTGATGTTGTCCGGGATCTCGGCCAGGTCCTTGAGATTTTCCTGCGGAATCACCACGGTGCGGATGCCGCCGCGCTGTGCCGCCAGCAACTTCTCCTTGAGTCCGCCGATCGGCAGCACTTCGCCGCGCAAGGTGATCTCGCCGGTCATGGCGACATCGGCGCGCACCGGAATGCCGGTCAGCGAGGAGACGATGGCGGTGCACATGGCGATGCCTGCGGAAGGGCCATCCTTGGGGGTGGCGCCTTCCGGCACATGCACATGGATGTCGTGCTTCTGGTAGAACTCCGGATCTATCCCTAAGCTCTTGACGCGCGAGCGCACCACCGTCAGCGCCGCCTGGATCGACTCCTGCATGACATTGCCCAGGCTGCCGGTCTGGGTCAGCTTGCCCTTGCCGGGCGACAGCGCGGCCTCGATCGACAGCAGTTCGCCGCCGACTTCGGTCCAGGCCAGGCCGGTCACCTGTCCCACCTGGTTCTTCTCTTCGGCGCGGCCGAAGCGGAAGCGCTGCACGCCCAGGTATTTCTCCAGGTTCTTCTCGGTGACCTTGACCGTCTTCTCGGTCGGCTTGAGCAGGATCTGCTTGACCACCTTGCGCGCGATCTTGCTGATCTCGCGCTCCAGGTTGCGCACGCCGGCTTCACGGGTATAGGTGCGCACGATGGAGCGGATGGCGCCGTCGGCGATCTCCAGTTCCTCGTCCTTGAGGCCGTTGGCCTTGATCTGCTTGGGCACCAGGTAGCGCTTGGCGATATTCAGCTTCTCATCCTCGGTGTAGCCGGGGATGCGGATCACTTCCATGCGGTCGAGCAAGGGACCCGGGATGTTCAGGGTGTTGGCGGTGCAGACGAACATCACGTCGGACAGATCGTAGTCCACCTCCAGATAATGGTCGTTGAAGCTGTTGTTCTGTTCCGGGTCCAGCACTTCCAGCAGGGCCGAGCTGGGATCGCCGCGGAAATCCATGCTCATCTTGTCGATCTCGTCGAGCAGGAACAGCGGGTTCTTCACGCCGACCTTGGACATGCTCTGGATGATCTTGCCCGGCAGCGAGCCGATGTAGGTGCGGCGATGGCCGCGGATCTCGGCCTCGTCGCGCACTCCGCCCAGGCTCATGCGGGTGAACTTGCGGTTGGTGGCCGCGGCGATGGAGCGGCCCAGCGAGGTCTTGCCGACGCCCGGCGGTCCGACCAGGCACAGGATCGGACCCTTGAGCTTCTTCACCCGGCTCTGCACAGCCAGGTATTCGAGGATGCGTTCCTTCACCTTCTCCAGGCCGTAATGATCGGTGTCGAGCTGCTTCTCGGCCGCGGCCAGGTCGATCGTCGCCTTGGTGGTTTTCTTCCACGGCACCTGCGTCAGCCAGTCCAGGTAGTTGCGCACCACCGTGGCCTCGGCCGACATCGCCGGCATCATCTTCAGCTTGTTCAGCTCGGCATTGGCCTTGGTCTTGGCGGCCTTGGGCATGCCGGACTTCTCGATCTTGCGCGCCAGCTCTTCCTGTTCGTTCGGCGCATCCTCCAG
>CAJCJI010000186.1 GCA_903970595.1 Verrucomicrobiota bacterium | reverse complement strand
CGTCAGGCCAGGGATGGCCTGTCGATGGACCCCGCTCCGGCTGCGGAGCGCAGGGGACCGATCAATCGCATAGCGATTGATCGGCGCAGACTCAGGGGCGGCGTTTCTTGCCTACTTCTTTACGCTGTTGTAAAGAAGTAGGTCGCCGAAGGCGAAATACTCCGGTCAGCAGCAGGGAGGATACGGGACGCGCGCAAGCGCGCTTGCCGAGGTTTCAGCGCATAAGACGGTGCGCACCCTTGGCACTCAAAGTCGAATGCACGCGACACCGAACTTTCACCGAAGCCTGGATTCCGGCTTCCGCCGGAATGACGCTGCCGGGAAGGGCGGTATGACGGAGTACGCGTGGCGCCAACGCCAAGCGGACGCAAGTGGCGGCCACGGGCCGCCCTACGCGGCCCGCTTCTCGTCGGCAAACGGATCATCCACCCCAAGCCTCTTGTGCATGACCGGACTGGTCGTCGTGTACTGCAAATGCACCTTCTCCCCCGGATTGAGCCGCCCCTTGATGGCAAACGCCGCCAGCGCCGCCTCATGGAAACCGGACAGTATCAACTTCTTCTTGCCGGGGTAGAAGTTGATATCGCCGACGGCATAGATGCCCGGCGTGGAAGTCTCGAACTTCTCGGTATCGACATGGATCTGGTTCTTGTGCAGGTTCAGCCCCCACTCGGCGATGGGGCCGAGCCGGGGATGCAGGCCGAAGAACACCAGCAACTGGTCCAACTCCAGGCGCCGCGCCACGCCGTCGGTGCCGGTGACCTGGATCTCGCGCAGGGCGCCGTCCGCGCCTTCGCGCAACTCGGTGACGCTGCCGGCGAGGAACTGCATCTCCAGCTGCTCGCACAGCTGGTGCATCTTCGCCACCGACGCCGGGGCGGCCTTGAATTTGTCGGAGCGGTGGATCAGCACCACGCTGGCGGCCTTGTCCTTGAGCGCCAGGGCCCAGTCCAGCGCCGAGTCGCCGCCGCCCAGCACCACCACGTGCTTGCCGCGGTGCAGTTCCGGATCGCGCACCTTGTAGAACAGGTCGCGGTCCACGCGGGCGGCGGCGCCCGGCAGCTGCAGCTCGACCGGCTGGAATGCGCCGACACCGCCGGCGATCACGATGCTGCGGGTGTGGAACTCGGTGCCCTTGCTGGTTTTCAGGTAAAACGAGCCGTCTTCGAAGCGGCGCACGTCGGTGGCCTGCTGACCGAGATGGAAGGTGGGGCCGAAAGGCTTGATCTGCTCCAGCAGGCGCTCGATCAGCTCGCGCGCGCCGCACACCGGCAGCGCTGGTATGTCGTAGATGGGCTTGTCCGGGTACAGCTCGGTGCACTGGCCGCCGGGTTCGGGCAGGGTGTCGATCAGGTGGGCCTTGATGCCGAGCAGTCCCAGCTCGAACACCTGGAACAGGCCGCAAGGTCCGGTACCGATAATCACCGCGTCCGCCTTGATGGTCACCGCGCTCGATCTCCTTCAACGCTGCCGCGGTTTTGCGGCAAACTTGGGGCCCTTCCTTACGAATCCATTGAGGACAGGGACCGGGGGCGCGCATCATAGGCCCGGCTGCCTTACGGAAAAAGCGGTTACCGGTTATTTGCTTAGTCCAATTGGGAATAAGTGGATGCCAGGGCCATAGCCGCTCCCCGGAAGCGTTATCGGTAATATGTTTATAATCAAAGGACTGCGGAATTTTTCTAATCTCGCCGCAGGCCCCCTGGAAAAGACAGAGGAGAGCCGCACCGCATGTCCACCGCCCCACTGGATCAGCCCGGCGCCGTCCGCGACGAGAACAGTTTCGACCCGCAGCGTATTCTGCCTTTCCTCCAGGCCAGTATCGCCGGCTTGGGCGCGGGCACTATGGAGCTGCAGCAATTCCAGGGCGGCGCTTCCAACCTCACCTACCTGCTCAAGGTCGGCGGACGCGAGCTGATCCTGCGCCGGCCGCCGTCCGGCACCAAGGCCAAGTCCGCGCACGACATGGGCCGCGAGTTCCGCGTCATGCAGCGGCTCAGCCCGCACTTTCCCTGCCCGCGGCCGCTGGCCTATTGCGAGGACGAGAGTCTGATCGGCAGCAGCTTTTATGTGATGGAGAAGCTGCAAGGCATCATCCTGCGCCGCGACCTGCCCAAGGGCGTTGTCTACACCCCCGAACAGGCGCGCCGGCTGTGCCTGAACCTGATCGACACGCTGATCCGCCTGCACACCCTGGACTACCGGCAGGCAGGCCTGTCGGACCTGGGCAAGCCGGAGGGTTACGTCGAACGCCAGGTCAGCGGCTGGTGCGAACGCTTCGGCAAGGCCCTCACCGACGACGTGCCCCGCTGCGAGACGCTGATGGCCTGGATCAAGGCCAAGCGCCCGGCGGACTCGCCGCAGCCGGGCATCATCCACAACGATTACCGCTTCGACAACGCGGTGCTCTCGCCGGAAGACGGCTGCAGCATCGTCGGGGTGCTCGACTGGGAAATGGCCACGCTGGGCGATCCGCTGCTGGACCTGGGCAACACCCTCGCCTACTGGGTGCAGCACGACGATCCGCCGAACGCGCAGGCGATCCGCATGCAGCCGAGCAACCTGCCGGGCATGCTCAGCCGCGACGAGATCGCGCGCTATTACGCCGAAAAGACCGGCCGCGACATCGGCAACTACGATTTCTATTATGTATTCGGCCTGTTCCGCCTGGCGGTGATCGCGCAGCAGATCTACTACCGCTACAAGATGGGCCAGAGCCGGAATCCCAAGTTCCAGGCCTTCGGCATTTTCGTGACCGTGCTGTCGCAGATCGCCGAGGGCGTGATCCAGAAGTCGTCCCTGTGACCCGGACGGCGCGGCCCGAGCCAATCACCAACAGGAGTTGATCATGTCCACCAAGCTGTTTGACCTGAGCGGGCGCATCGCGCTGGTGACCGGTGCTTCGCGCGGCATCGGCGAGGCCACGGCGCGGCTGCTCGCCGGGCAAGGCGCCCACGTCGTCATCGCCTCGCGCAAGCAGGAGGAACTGGACAAGGTGGCGGCCTCCATCGCCGCGGCCGGCGGCCAGGCCACCGCCATCGCCGCGCACCAGGGGGAATCCGCCGCACTGAAGCACCTGATGGGCGAGATCTCGGCGCGCTTCGGCCGGCTCGACATCCTGGTCAACAACGCCGCCACCAATCCGTATTTCGGCCACATAGCCGACACCGACATGGGCATGGTGGATAAGACCCTGCAGGTCAACATCAAGGGCTACTTCGAGCTGTCGGCCCTGGCCAGCAAGCTGATGAAGCAGGGCGGCGGCGGCGCCATCGTCAACATCGCATCGATCAACGGCGTGAAGCCCGGCACCATGCAGGGCATCTACTCGATCAGCAAGGCGGCGGTGATCAACATGACCCTGGCCTTCGCCAAGGAGTGCGGGCCGTGGAAGGTGCGGGTCAACGCCGTGCTGCCGGGGCTGACCGACACCAAGTTCGCCTCGGCGCTGACCAAGAACGAGCAACTGCTCAAGGGCGTGCTGCCGCAGATTCCCCTGGGGCGCATGGCCCAGCCGGCCGAAATCGCACCGGCGGTGCTGTACCTGTGTTCGGACGCCGCCAGCTATGTCACCGGCACCACGCTGACGGTGGACGGCGGCTTCCTGGCCGGCGGGATCTAGGCGTCATCCTCCGCCCCGGCGGGGATGCCTGTGGCGTCATGAAATATCCGAGAGTCCAGGCCGATCACCTGCTCGATGCGGTCGGCCAGATGCTGCAGGTGGGCGACAAGGCCACGCTGGTCTATGTCGACCGCCTGTATCTCTACGGCCTGCCCACCGAGCGGCAGGACCTGTACGAGGCGCAGCTGGACCGCACCGTGACCATCAGCGACCGCGATGACTGCGGCAACGTGGCCATCGCCGTTACGGACGCGGCCGGGGCCCGCCAGCAGTTCTGGATCGAGCCGCGCTGGCTGCGGCGGCTGCCGATCTGAAACATTACCGTTGCGGACACGAAATTCCGCGCTAGACTCGGCACAACATAAAGCCGCAGCTACAGCCGCGGCGCAGGAGGAGAACGCAAATGCCTTACGCACAGCTCAACGGCCAGAAACTGTATTACGAGGACACCGGCGGCAGCGGTCCGGCGGTGATTTTTTCGCACGGCCTGCTGATGGACCAGAACATGTTCGCGCCGCAGGTGGCGGCGCTCAAGGACCGCTATCGCTGCATCGCCTGGGACGAGCGTGGCCACGGCCGCACCGCCGGCGACGCCCTGGCGCCGTTCAGCTACTACGATTCTGCCGACGATCTCGCCGCCCTGCTCGAACACCTGGGCGTCGCCCGGGCGGTACTGGCCGGGATGTCGCAGGGCGGTTTCCTCTCGCTGCGCTGCGCCCTGCGCCATCCGCGCCTGGTACGCGCCCTGATCCTGATCGACACCCAGGCCGGGCAGGAAGATCCCGCAAAAATGCCCGGCTATCGGCAGATGATGGACATCTGGTCGAGCCAGGGCCTGCCGGATGCGATCGCCGACACCATCGAGCAGATCATCCTGGGCGAAGGCTGGGCCGGAGCTGCGGAATGGAAGGCGAAATGGCGCGGCTGGAAGGCGGTCAACCTGCTGCAGAGCTTCCACACCCTGAGTGAGCGCGATGACATCACCGCCAAGCTCGGGCAGATCGCGGTGCCGGCGCTGGTCATCCATGGCGACCGCGATTTGGCGATTCCCGTAGAGCGGGCACGCATCCTGGCGCAGGGATTGCAGCAGGCGAAGCTGGAACTGATCGCCGGCGGCGGTCACGCCGCCAACCTGACCCATCCCGATCAGGTCAATCCGCTGATCGAGAAATTCCTCGCGGGCCTGCACTAGATTTCCATGTAGGCCGGCCTTCAGGCCGACAAAACACACCGGAGCACGCATGAGCTTCAACCCGATTTTCCGCACGCCCTCGGCTTACGATTTCCCGCTGCTGATCAAGCAAATCTGGATCACGCCGCTGGCCAATACGCCGCAGCAGGAAATCATCTACCGCGGCGAGCGCCGGCAGACCTATGCGCAGACACGCGTCCGCATCGGCCGCCTGGCCTCGGCCCTGGCCGGGCTGGGCGTCAAACCCGGCATGACCGTGGGCGTGATGGATTGGGACAGCCACCGCTATTTCGAATGCTTCTTCGCCATTCCGATGATGGGCTGCGTGCTGCAGACGGTGAATATCCGGCTTTCGCCCGACCAGATCCTCTACACCCTGAACCACGCCGGCGCCGACGTGGTGCTGGTCAACGCCGAGTTCCTGCCGCTGCTGGAGGCGATTCGCGAGCGGCTGGAGACGGTGAAGGCCTTCGTGCTGATAGACGATGCCGCCGCTCCGCCGCAGACTGCGCTGTCCTTCGCCGGCGAATACGAGGCGCTGCTGGCGCAGTCCGCGGCGGACTACGACTTCCCGGATTTCGACGAGAACACCCGCGCCACGACTTTCTACACCACCGGTACCACCGGGCTGCCCAAGGGCGTGTACTTCAGCCATCGCCAGATCGTGCTGCATGCGCTGGGCATCCTCGCCTGGTTCGGCACCGCGCCGGCGCAGGGGCGCATCCACCGCGAAGACGTGTACATGCCGATCACGCCGATGTTCCACGTGCACGGCTGGGGCATGCCCTTCGCCGCCACGCTGATCGGCATCAAGCAGATCTATCCGGGCCGCTACGTGCCGGAGCTGCTGCTCAAGCTGATCCGCGAAGAAGGCGTGACCCACTCGCATTGCGTGCCCACGCTGCTGCACATGCTGATCAGCCACCCGGCGAGCAAGGACACCGACCTGTCCCGGCTGAAGATGGTGATCGGCGGCTCGGCCATGCCCAAGGGCCTGGCCCGCGCCGCGCTGGAGCGGGGCATCGACGTGTACTCCGGCTACGGCATGTCCGAGACCGGGCCGCTGCAGATCGTCAATCACCTGTCCAGCGAGGAACTGGCGCAGGACCTCGAGACCCAGGCCGCGCTGCGCTGCCGCACCGGCCGCTCGGTGGTGCTATGCGATGTGCGCGCGGTGGACGACCAAGTGCAGGCACTGCCGCGCGACGGCAAGAGCACCGGCGAGATCGTGTTCCGCTCGCCCTGGCTGACCCAGGGCTACCTCAAGGACCCGCAGAAGTCGGAGGAGCTGTGGCGCGGCGGCGCGCTGCACTCCGGCGACATCGGCAGCTTCTCGCCGGAGGGCATCCTGCACATCGCCGATCGGGTCAAGGACGTGGTGAAGACCGGCGGCGAATGGATCTCCTCGCTCGACCTGGAAGACATCATCTCGCAGTTCCCCGGGATCAGCGAAGCCGCGGTGATCGGCGTGCACTGCCCAAAATGGGGCGAACGCCCGCTGGCCCTGGTGGTGCCCAAGCCCCAGGCCGGCATCGATCCGGAAGCGGTGCGCCGCCATATCGCCGGCTATGCCGAGAAAGGCGTCATCTCCAAGTACGGCGTGCCGGACCGGGTGCTGATCGTGGAGGCGCTGGAAAAGACCAGCGTGGGCAAGCTCGACAAGAAGCTGTTGCGGGCAAAGTACGCGAAGACCGCCTGAGCAGGGCCTGGCTAGGGGTTCGCTACGCCCGCCCCAACCTGCTTTGCTCAGGGCTTGAGGTTGCTCTGCACGCAACCACCAACATTGGCCGCGGTGCAGCTGTTCTCCTGCGAATACTCCTCGGCCCTGTCGTTGGGATCGCGGTTGGTGTGATCCGGTGTTTCGGTGGGCAGCACGCGTTCACCGACGGCGTTGAGCACGCGCGCCACGAATTTCTTTTTCACGTGCGGCGTGGCATCGCAGCCGGTGCAGGGCAGCGAATCCTGCAGCTGCTTGAGCTTTTTGTCGTTGTCGTTGAAAACGTTATGCTTGCCCTGGACGTTGACCGTGGACAGATTGACGTTGGCGGTGTTGGGGTCCCCTGGCTGCCCGCTCTGCCCGTTGGCGGCGGATGCGGAATCGGCCGGTGCCCCATCCGGCGAACCGGCCGGCGCGGCCTCTACTGTGTCAGACGCCTGGCTGTCTGAAGCTTTCCCGCCCTGGGCTGGCGGCTCCGCCGGCGCCGGAGAACCCGGCGCAGCGGGAGCGGCAGCCGGGGCCGAGGGGGTGGCAGCTGTTGCGGCGGGATGGGACGGAGCCGGTCCGGATTGGGCGAAGACGGCCCCACAAGCCAGCGAAAAGGCAAACCCAAGCGCCAGCCGCGCGGCGGCACGGCCCCGCGGCTTCAATCGAAACCGGGCACCCTGGGAAACCTGCCCTCCTTCCAATCCACCTCGCACGCGCGCCCCTCCTCGACACTGTCCACGATGAAATTCCACCAGATGACGGTGGGCTCCGGCAGCGGCACACCGCCGAACAACAAAGCTCTCACATCCGACACCGCGGTCAGATGGATAGTGCCGCCCGCGCCGCCAAGCTGGGCCAGCACGCCGCTCGGCACCGCCGTTCCTCCCAGTGTCACCTCTCCTTCGGCGACATACAAGGCCAACTCATGCGCGGGCGCTACCGGCAATGCAAGGTCCGCGCCCGCCTGCAGCCGCAGGTCCAGGTAGGTCAACGGCACCCATGCGGGCACCGGCGAGTGGTGGCCGCCGAGCGATCCGGCCAGCACCCGCACCTGGGCGCCCGGAAACTCCACCACCGGCAGGGCGGCGGCGGCGAAATGCTCGAAGGCCGGCAAGCGCTTGCGCAGCGGCTGCGGCAGCGCCACCCAGGTCTGGATGCCATGCAGGGCTTCGGCGCCACCAACCACGGTTTCCGCATGGGTGATGCCGCGCCCGGCCGTCATCCAGTTGACGTCGCCGGGACGGATCACCTGCACCGATCCCAGCGAGTCCCGGTGCTCGATCGCGCCGGAAAACAGGTAGGTGACGGTCTGCAGGCCCACGTGCGGGTGCGGCGGAACATCCATGGCATGGGCCGCCGCGCCGCCGGCCGGCTGCGGCCCGAAGTGGTCGAAGAACACGAAGGGGCCGACCCGGCGCTGCTGCCGGCGCGGCAGCGCCCGCAGCACCTCGGCCGTGGCGGTAAGCGGCGCCGGCTTGGCCGGCAACAGGCCCTGGACGGAGCGTTCGCCGCCCGAAGCCGCGAACTGATCCCGGTTCATTGCAATCAGCCTCCGCGCACGCTTACAAGTCTTTGGCGGTCACCACGATGCGGCTGACCATGCCATAGACGATGGCTTCCTCGGCGCTCATCCAGTAGTTCAGATTGGTGTCGGTTGACACCTTTTCGTATGGCTGGCCGGTTTCGCGCGCGATCAGGTGGTTGATGCGCTCGCGGATCTTGACGATCTCGCGCGCCTCGATGGCGATGTCGCCGGCGCGCCCGCGCACGCCGCCCAGCGGCTGGTGCAGCAGGAAGCGGGTATTGGGCAGGCACAGGCGGCGCTCCTTGGCGCCGGCCAGGAAAATAGTGGCGCCGGCGCTGGCCACCCAGCCGGTGCCGATGATGCGGACCGGGGCCAGCGCATCGACGAAGCGGATCATGTCGTGGATGCTGTCGCCGCTCTCGACATGGCCGCCCGGCGAATTGACGTAGACGTCGATGGGCTTGTCCGAATCGCTGGCCAGGGACAGCAGCCGCCCCACCACATCGCGCGCCAGCTTGTCGTTGATCTCGCCGAAGATCAGGACCTTGCGCTGATTGAGCAGGCGCAGTTCCAGCTCGTTCACCGGCGCCGGCGGCTGCGCTGCCGGCGTCTCGGGCGCGTCCTCCGGTTCACCCAGCTGCGGAGCGGCTATGGAGGTCAGGATGCTTCTGTTCATGCAATATCCTTTGGAAAGCAATTTGGAAAATAATCGAGCAGGGCACATCGGCGCCAGCCGATGTGCCCTGCTCGATCATGTGGCCGGCGCACAGCGACTACAATAGCGCGCTCCATTCCCCGCTGCGCCCGCCATGCTGCTGAACCTGAAGAATCTGAGCCTGAACCTGGGCAGCACGGTGCTGCTCGACAAGGTGGAATTGACGCTGGAGCGCGGCGAGCGGCTGTGCCTGGTGGGGCGCAACGGCACCGGCAAGTCGACCCTGATGAAGCTGATCGCCGGCAGCGTCCAGGCTGACGGCGGCGACATCGTGCGTGCCCAGAACCTGCGTGTGGCCCAGTTGCAGCAGGACGTGCCGCAGGGGCTGGCGGGGACGGTCTACCAGGTCGCCGCGGCCGGGCTGGGCGAAGCCGGCCGGCTGGTCGCCGAATACCATCGCCTGCTGCACGACGACCCGGACAACATGAAGGCCCTGGGCCGCGTGCAGAGCGCGCTGGAGGCGCACGACGGCTGGTCGCTGGACAGCCGCGTGCAGGCAGTGCTGACCCGCCTGGACCTGGACGGCGACGCCGCGTTCGCCGCGCTGTCCGGCGGCATCAAGCGCCGCACCCTGCTGGCGCAGGCGCTGGTGGCCGAGCCGGACCTGCTGCTGCTGGACGAGCCGACCAACCACCTGGACATCGACAGCATCGCCTGGCTGGAGGAATTCCTGCTGGGCTGGAACGGCACCCTGCTGTTCGTCACCCATGACCGCGCCTTCCTGCGGCGCCTGGCGACACGCATCATCGAACTGGACCGCGGCATCCTGCGCAGCTGGCCCGGCAGCTATGACGACTACCTGCGGCGCAAGGAAGAATCCTTGCGCGCGGAAGCGCAGCAGGACGCCTTGTTCGACAAGCGCCTGGCGCAGGAGGAGGCCTGGATCCGCAAGGGCATCGAGGCGCGGCGCACGCGCAACCAGGGCCGGGTCGAGCGCCTCTACAAGCTGCGCGACGAAGACCGCGCGCGGCGGCGCCTGCCCGGCCAGGTCAAGCTGGCGCTGCAGGAAGCCGAGCGCTCCGGAAAGCTGGTGGTGGAGGCCAAGAACGTCAGCTTCGCCCGCGGCGAGCGGGTACTGGTCAACAACTTCTCCACCACCCTGCTGCGCGGCGACAAGCTGGGCATCATCGGGCCCAATGGCGTGGGCAAGACCACCCTGCTGAACCTGCTGCTGGGCAAGCTGGCCCCGGACAGCGGCAGCCTGCGCAACGGCACCAATCTGCAGGTGGCCTACTTCGACCAGCTACGCGCGGTGCTGGACGAGAACAAGCCGGTGTACGAGAACATCGGCGACGGCAAGGATTTCGTCGAGATCGAAGGCAACCGCCTGCATGTGATGAGCTACCTCCAGAACTTCCTGTTCACGCCGGACCGCGCGCGCAGCCCGGTGAAGGCCCTGTCCGGCGGCGAGCGCTCGCGCCTGCTGCTGGCGCGCCTGTTCGCCCAGCCCTCCAACCTGCTGGTACTGGACGAGCCGACCAACGACCTGGACGTGGAGACGCTGGACCTGCTGGAAGAGCGGCTGGCCGAGTACGGCGGCACAGTGCTGCTGGTGAGCCACGACCGCGAGTTCCTGGACAACGTGGTCACCCGCTGCCTGGCCTTCGAGGGCCGCGGCCGCATCGGCGAATACGTGGGCGGCTACCAGGACTGGCTGCGCCAGCGGTTCCAGCCGGGGTCGAACCAGGCCGAAAGCCGGGCCGAGGCGCCCGCCGCGAAGCAGGCCGCTGCGCCGCAGCCCAAATCCACTGCCGCGCTCAACTACAAGGAACAACGCGAACTCGCCACCCTGCCCGGCCTGATCGAAAAGCTCGAATCCGAGCAGGGCCAGCTTTCCGAACAGCTCGGCGACGGCAGCATCTACCAGCGCGACAAGCTCAAGGCCGTGGCCATCCAGGACCGCCTTGCCTCCATCGGCAGCGAACTGGCGGCGGCTTACGCCCGCTGGGAATCGCTGGAAGCCAGGCGCTAGGCCGGTTTGCGCCGAAGCCGGGGAAGCGGCCGAAATCCGATTGAACTCCCCTGTTCCAGGGGGCTCCTATATAGGGTAGGGACGAAACATCCCTGCCCACGACTTGAGTCGTGGTCACTCATGGAAGGAGGGACAACTATGTCCAAGCAACAGAAGGATCAGCCGGGAACCACGCGGCCGGGCCAGCCGGACAACGGGCGCGATGCGCCGCGCGCCGGCCAGCAGCATCAAAACGAGCAGAGCCGCCAGCAGCATGGTAGCCAGCCGCAGACCCAGCAGCACTCCGGGCAGTCCCCGCAGCAGGGAGAGCAGATGCGTCCCGGTCAGCAACGGCAGGACGACCACGGCACCGGCGGCCGCCAGCAG
>CAJCJI010000185.1 GCA_903970595.1 Verrucomicrobiota bacterium | reverse complement strand
CCAGCGCGGCGCGCAACTCGCGCAGCCGCGCGCGATCCGGCTCCGGCGCGGCGCCGATGGCCGTTTCGCGGCTGAAGCGCAGGCCGGCCTCGACCTTGCCGCGCCCGACCTTGGCGCCGGCGAGGACGCGCAACTCCGGCTCCAGCACGCGAAATTCGTCCGGCAGCTTGATTTGCAGGTCCAGATAGCGATGATTGACGGAGCGCAGTTCCCAGCTCAGCCGTCCCCAGGGACCCTGTTGTTCGGCGCGGGCGTAGCCCGTCATGCTGCGAATCATGTGAACCCTTTCTTTGTAGTGAGATCGACCGCATGCGAATTGTACTTGCACTGGCCTGTTTCGTTGCAGCGTTTGCGGCCGCCGCCGCCCCTGCCGGCGCGCCGCTGCTGCCCTGGCACCTGGTGAAGGAGTACCCGCACGACCCCGCTTCGTTCACGGAAGGGCTGGTGCTGGACGCAAACGGCCGCCTGATCGAAAGCAGCGGCAGCTACGGCAAGTCGGAACTGACCATCCGCGACCTGGCCAGCGGCAAGGCCCTGAAGTCTGCGACCCTGCCGGCGCGCTACTTCGGCGAGGGCGCAACCCTGATGGGCGGGCAGATCGTGCAGCTCACCTGGCGCGAGGGCACCGGCTTTGTCTACGACCTCGATCTCAAGCAGCTGCGCCAGTTCAGCTTCACCGGCGAAGGCTGGGGTTTGACCAATGACGGCAAGCAGCTGATCCAGAGCGACGGCTCGGCCGACCTGTACTTCGTCGATCCGCAGACCTTCAGCGACGTCGGCCACATCGCCGTGCACGACGGCGACACCGAAATCTACAACCTGAACGAGCTGGAATATGCGCGCGGACGCATCTACGCCAACATCTGGCACAGCGACCGCATCGCCGTGATCGTGCCGGAAACCGGCCAGGTGGAGGCCTGGATCGACCTGGCGCCGTTGAAGGCCCGCTTTCCCCTGCCCGCCGGCTGGGACCCGCAGGACAACGTGCTGAACGGCATCGCCTACGCCCCGCGCAGCGGCCATTTTTACGTCACCGGTAAGCGCTGGCCCAGGCTGTTCGAGATCGCGCTGGACCCGCCGGCATTGCACTAGCGGCAGGAAAAGACTCGCGGAGGTGCATCATGGAACCGATTTCCCTGAGCCAATATGAACGCGTGGTGTTCTTCACCGGCGCCGGCATGTCCGCCGAAAGCGGCGTGCCCACTTATCGCGGGCGCGGCGGCATCTGGGCTCAGTACCGCTGGGAGGAATACGCCTGCCAGGATGCTTTCGACGCAGACCCGGACAAGGTGCTGGCATTCCACCAGCAGCGGCGCGGTCGCGTGCTGGCCTGCCAGCCGCATGCCGGCCACAGCCACCTCGCCGCCCTGCAGGGCGCCCATCCGGGCCTGAGTATCGTCACGCAGAACACCGACGGCATGCACCAGCGCGCCAGCGCCCGCGACGTGGTGGAATTGCACGGCAGCCTGTGGCGCCTGCGTTGCGCCCGCCACGGCCGCATCGAGGACCTCGCTGCAGCCGAATACGCGCGGCGCGCGTGCGCGGAGTGCGGCGCGACGCTGCGGCCGGACATCACCTGGTTTGCGGATTCCGTCAATGCGGCCGTGTTCGCCCGCGCCCAGCGGCTGATCGAACAGGCGCAGCTGTTCGTCGCCGTCGGCACCTCCGGCATCGTCTATCCCGCGGCCGGCCTGGTGCCGCTGGCGGCGCGCGGCAGCGCGCGCATGATCGAGATCAACCCGGACCAGACCGAGCTGTCGGGACTGTTCGCGGAGCATGTGCGCGAGCCGGCGGGGACGGCGGTACCGAGGCTGTTCAAGTACTGATCCGTCCTGATCGACGCAGGAACCCTCAAGCCAGGGTCAGGAAAAACAATCCTGAACCCAGCGCGATCGCCGCCAGCAGCATCTGCGCAAACCTCCCGGCCCGGGCGCAGGCGATGAGGAAGGGGATGAGCAGCGGCAGAACCAGGCGGAAGTCGCTTTCGCACGAAAACGGATAGGCGATGCGCAGCGCCAGCAGGCCGCACAGCCACATCAGGCCAAGCACGATCCAGCTGGCATTGCGCCACACCCAGGCCCGGGATCGCCACTGCGACAGGCCCTGCAGCAGCAGCACCACCATCAGGCTGAGCAGCAGCCCTCCCAGAACGTGCGCGAGGGCGCGCTGCAATGCGCCGTCGAAGTGGAATTCCGCGCTCAGCGAGGACCGCAGCAGGAAATTCCAGAAGTAGGCGCGCCCGGTCGCATCGTCGAACACGTCGACCCAGGGGCTGTTGAGAAAGACCCGCAGGTCCATGCTCAGAAAATACTTGAGCTGATCCGGCACGCCGAGACGCGGGCTCAACTTGACGATGTTGGAGATCAGCCAGTTGGCGATATCGCCGTGCAGCCAGAAGTACAGGTTGCGCCCAAGCGCGAGCAGCCCGCCCGCTGCCACGATGGCTGCCGCCGCGCCCGCCTCCAGCCATAGCTTGAGCCTGACCCGCTGCCTGGCGCGCACCAGACGCAACACCATCAAGGCCGCGGCGGCGCCGATCAAGGGTCCGGCGCTGAGCTTGCACAGCAGGGCCACGGCGATGGAACACGCCATTGCGAACATATGACTGCGCCGGCCGCTGCGCCACCAGCGAAACATGAACCAGGTCGCCACGGCCGCCGCCGCGTACAGGGGCGGATCATTGCCCAGGCGCAGCCCGTGGATGATGCCCGCGGGCCACAAGGCAAGCGCCGCGGTGGCGGCGAGCCATTGCGGGGTGCGGGGCAGGCACAGGCGCAGCGCGGCCGCGGCGGCGCTCAGGAATACCAGCCAGATGGCGATGGCAAAGGCCTGCAAGGCCTCGGCTCCGGCCACGCCGAACCATTGCGCCCAGTGCCAGACCAGCGCGCCGGCGATGTAGTAAAGCGGCGGCTGGAAATACTCCCAGCCCTGATCCGGGCGCGGCAGGGCCGCATGGTCCGCGACGTATTTGACGTAGTCGAGATGACCGCCGATGCCGATGGGCACCGTGTCGTAGCAGCGCAGATCCCAGGGCGTGACGGCCCAGTAGAAGCACAGCACGGCAAGCCCGACGCACAGCAACAGGACCTGCCGGCGGCCCAGCCCGAATAGCCGCGACAGGGCCAGCAGCCAGGGCAATAGCGCGGCCGCCAGCAGCGGCACGCGCCACCCCGGCTGGGGACGCAAGACAAAGCCGCCATACCAGCGATAGTGGTCGACGACGAACTCCAGCTCATTGTCGCCCCGGTGCAGCCAGGGCGACAGATCGATCCCGAACCCCTGCCGCCAATCGCTCAAGCCGCCGGGCCGCACGCGGTCCAGGGGCACGGGCTGGCCGTTGACCAGCAGCGCGTTCAGGCCGTAGTCGGGAATGATGGTCCAGCGCGCCGGCGTCAGCCATTTCACCGACACGTGGACATCGAGGTGATAGCCCGTTCCGGCCTGGCCCAGGACCCAGGGCTGTTCGAGCGGCCCGCTGCTGCCGTCGTCGAGGCGGTCGCTCGCATGCAGGGCGGGAAAGACCAGCCAAAGCGCCAGCGTCGTGGTCAGCACGCCCAGCAATGCCAGCATCAGCGTCGCGATGCCGGACATCGGCCTTGTCATTCGAGATCTCATCGCCCTCATGTTTTCTTTGTCGTGCATCCGCCGCGATGCCGATCTGCAAGGGCGGCATCGCGATTGCAGCAGCAGACTGAACTAAACTGGCAAACCGGACCGGCTCATCATCCCTGCATCGATGCCGGCGGTGAGCACAAGGCATCGTACGGCAATTCCCACCATCGCTGCCGCGCGCAAATCCGGCAGGCGGCGGCGCCGTCCGAATTGACGTCTAATATACAAATGAATGGCCACTCGATGCTTACGGACTGGATCAGGCGGCATTCGGTATGGCTGAGCATTGCCCTGATCGCCCTCGGCTCCCTGCGGATTGTCAGCACCTACCAGGTCTTCAGCCATACTTCCGACGAACCCGCCCACATCGCCTGCGGCATGGAATGGCTGGCCAAGGGGCGTTACCGGTATGAGCCACAGCATCCACCGCTGGCGCGCGTAGCCGCCGCGCTGGGACCGTATCTCGACGGCGGCACCGACAACGGCGTGCCGGAGATGTACGGAGAAGGACTGTCCATCCTCTATCTGAACGGCGGCTACGACCGCACCCTGGCCCTGGCGCGCCTGGGCATCCTGCCGTTCTTCTGGATTGCGGCCGCGGTGGTCCATCTGTGGACCAGGCGCTATTTCGGCCAGGCGGCCGCGCCCCTGGCGGTGCTGTGCTTCACTCTGCTGCCGCCGGTCCTGGCCCATGCCGGCCTGGCCACGACCGATATGGCGGTGACGGCGATGATCGGCGCCTCGTTCCTTTCGGCCCTGGTCTGGGCCGAAAAGCCGACGCTGAAGCACAGCCTGATCTTCGGCGGCACCACCGCCCTGGCGATCCTGTCGAAATTTTCGGCACTGGCCTTTTTGCCGGTGGCACTGGGGAGCGCCTTCTTGTGGTTCATCGCCACGCAGCGGCCTGCGATTTCCGGCTTGGTCCAAAAAGCGAGGTCCTGCCTGCTGCCCTTGTGCACCGTCATGCTCAGCGCGTTTCTGATCATCTGGGCGGGCTACCGCTTTTCGGTGGGCGCCGTAAGCTTCAGCTCCGTGCCGCTGCCGTTTCCGGAGCTCTATGCCGGCATACAGGAAGTTTTCACGCACAACCAGACCGGCCATCTCGCGTACCTGCTGGGACAGATCAGGACCTCGGGGTGGTGGTATTTCTTCCTGGTGGCGCTCGCGGTGAAAACGCCCCTGCCGTTTTTTGCGCTGCTGCCGGCGGGAACCTTCATTGCGTACCGGGGCGCGGCGCGCGGTGCCGTAGGCATCGCCCTTTCGTTCTCGCTGGGCATCCTGCTGTTCAGCCTGGCCAGCCGGATCAATCTTGGCATCCGGCACATCCTGCCGGTGTACCTGGGTTTTTCGGTGGTGGCGGGGGCTGGCGCGGCGCGCCTGATCGAGCTTTCCGCTGAGCGGCGTATGGCCGGCTGGATTGCAGCAGCGCTGCTGCTGAGCTTTGGGATCAACTCGGCCCTCGCCCACCCCGATTACCTTGCCTACTTCAATGTCTTGGCCGGCGATGCGCCGGAGAACGTTCTGCTGGACTCTGATCTGGACTGGGGCCAGGACATGAACCGGCTGGCGCAGCGCCTGCGGCAAGCCGGCGCGCAGCAACTGACGTTCACGCCGTTCGTGTCCGATAACCTTCAGCTGCACGGCTTCCCGCCGACCAAGCCCTCGGACCCGCTGCATCCATCCCCAGGGTGGAACGCCGTCAGCCTGACGATGCTGAAGAAGTATCGATTCACGTACTGGGATCGCTATCCCGAATCCATCTACTGGCCGAACAAGGTTCCGCCAGGCGAGCGGATCGGCAAGGGAATTTTGCTCTGGTATTTTCCGCCCGACGCTCCCGCTTTGTCGGGCCGCTGATCCGGTGTCGTACGGCCCGTGGCCGCCATGCCGGTTGCCGCACAAGGCTTCGGCGGCCATGGGCCGCCCTACGGGTCGAACTCCGCGATGCGCCGTGCCAGCAAACGCCGCTCCGGCTCCAGGCGCGCGGCTTGCAGGGCGGCGCGGTAGGCTTCGAGTGCTTCGGCGCGGCGGTCGAGGTCTTGCAGCAGTTTGGCGCGGACCGCGAAGAGCAGGTGGTGATCGTCGATGCCGCCGCGTGCGGCCAGCGCATCGACCAAGTCCAGGGCGCGCGCGGGGCCGTCGACCATGGACACGGCGACGGCGCGGTTGAGCTCGACCATCGGGGAAGGCTGCAGGCGCAGCAGCACTTCGTAGAGGCCGGCGATCTGCGGCCAGTCGGTAGTGCCCCGGCGCGGGGCTTGCGCATGCAAGGCAGCGATGGCGGCCTGCACCGCGTAAGGGCTCACCGAACCGCCGGCGCGCAGCGCGCGCTCGACCAGGGCCAGGCCCTCGTCGATTTGCGGCCAGTCCCACAACGAGTGGTCCTGGTCTTCCAGCAGCACCACGTCGCCCTCGGCGCTGACGCGCGAGCGGCGCCGGGCGTCGTGCAGCAGCATCAGGGCGAGCAGGCCCTGGATCGCGGCGCGGCGGGGCAACAGGGCATCGAGCAGGCGGCCCAGGCGGATCGCCTCCAGGCACAGCTCGGCGCGGATCAGCGCCGCACCGGAGGTGACGGCATAGCCTTCGTTGAACACCAGGTAAACCGCTGCGAGCACGCCGCCGATGCGCTCGTCCAGCAGCTGCGGCGGCGGTGTTTCGTAGGGAATGCCGGCCTCGCGGATCTTTTTCTTGGCGCGCACCAGGCTCTGCGCCATGGTCTCCTCGCCCACCAGGAAGGCGCGCGCCACCGCCTCGGTGCTCAGGCCGCAGACGGCCCGCAGCGTCAGCGCCACCTGGGCTTCGATGTTCAGCGCGGGGTGGCAGCAGGTGAAGATCAGGCGCAGGCGGTCGTCGCCGAACGCGGCGTCGTCTTCCTCGACTTCAGCGGGAGCGGCGGCCGGCTCCTCGGCCTCCAGCGCGAGTTGCGGAAATTTGCTGCGGAGCAGGGCCTGGCGGCGGATCTGGTCGATGGCCTTGTTGCGGCCGACCTCGACCAGCCAGGCGCGCGGATTCGAGGGCAGGCCGCGTGCCGGCCATTGTTCGAGCGCGGCGGCAAAGGCCTCCTGCCGCGCTTCCTCGGCCAGGTCGAAATCGCCGAGGAGGCGGATCAGCGTCGCCAGCACCCGACCCGCCTCCCGGCGAAAAATCTCCTCGATGGTTTCGGCGCTCAAGCGTCCGGGCCGGTTGAGAGGCCCTAGCTCATCGGCCAGATCGGGCGCACTTCGATGCTGCCCATCTTGGCGCTGGGGATGCGCGCCGCGATGGCGGTGGCCTCATCCAGGTTTTTGGCCTCGACCAGGTAGTAGCCGCCGAGTTGCTCGCGGGTTTCGGCAAAGGGACCGTCGGTGATCACCGTTTTTCCGTTGCGCACGCGCACGGTGCTGGCGGTGGTGACCGGCCTCAGACGCTCGGCGCCCTTGAACTGGCCACCCGCGATAATGGATTGAGTGAACTCGTGGTATTCGCCCAAGATCGCGCTGATAGCCGCTTCATTCATCCTGGCTTCTTCGGCTTCGCTGGCGTAGATCAACAATAGGTATTGCATGTGCAGCTCCTGTGGTTAGTCGGCGTGATTCGCCGTCTTACAGTCGAACGGGCAGCGGCGGAATCGACAGTGTAGCGGCGCCGGCGACGAATATTTTTTGCTGGCGGTGTGGCGGGTGCAATGCGCTACCCTAGGGAACCTCTGATCAATTCCATGCCGGAGAAGCGCCATGCATGCGGGTCCGCGGAGCATCGGTAACAGCGGGATTTCCGTCCAGCCGGTCGGCCTGGGCGGCATGCCGCTGTCCATCACCGGCCGTCCGGCACAGGCCCAGGCTTACGAGGTGGTGAAGGCCTTCGTCGACCACGGCGGCGATTTCATCGATACCGCCAACGTCTACTGCCTGGACGATGCCGACATCGGCCACAACGAGCGCCTGTTCGCCGCCGCCTTGCGGCGCCTGGGCCGGCAGGCCGCGGTAACGGTGGCGACCAAGGGCGGACTGCGCCGGCCCAGGGGCCAGTGGATCGCCGACGGGCGCCCTGCCTTCCTGCGCGCCTCCTGCGAGCAAAGCCTGACGGCGCTCGGGGTGGACGTCATCACCCTGTATCAGCTGCACGCGGTGGATGCGGCGGTGGGACTGGCGGAGTCCCTGGGGGAACTGCGGCGGCTGCAGCAGGAGGGAAAAATCCTGCACATCGGCCTGTCGAACATCACGCCGGAGCAGCTGGAGCAGGCGTTGGCCATCACCCCCATCGTGTCGGTGCAGAACCGCTGCAGCGTGCTCGACCAGACGGATTTCAGGAACGGCCTGGTGGCGCTGTGCGCCGCCAGGGGCGTTGCCTTCATTGCGCATAGCGCGGTGGGCGGGCACCAGGGGCACGTACGCCTGCGCCAGCAAGCCTTGATGAAGGCGCTGGCGGGCCAGTACCAGGCCACGCCCTACCAGCTGGCGCTCGCCTGGCTGCTGCACAAGGGTAAGCATATCCTGCCGATTCCGGGGGCGACCAAGACCCAGAGCATCCTCGACAGCCTGAAGGCGACCGCGATCGCGCTGACGGCGGATGAAGTGGCCGCGATGGACCGGATCGGCTAAAGGACAAACCGGGGTGCGGGGCTGGGGGCCGGATGAGCCCTGGTTTGCCTGCCGGGCGCCGGCGCGCTTTGCCGGCGCACTTGTTCTCAGCGCAGCGCCAGGATCAGGCACAGGCCAAGCAAGGTTCCTGCAACAAAGCCGCACAGCGCCCAGATATAGCGGCGCCTGGCCCTGTGCCTGATCTCCGCGTACTCCAGATAAATCACGGCTCAACCCCGCGCATTGCTTCCTAATGACCTACGCACTCTGACGGTGCCCGGTTTGGACCGGCGCGGGACGGGGGGAGTTCATGCCGCTGGTCCGGGGGTTGTGGCTGGGGCGGAACGGGGTGCGTTGATTGCGTAGGGGGAGCTGATTTTGCCATTGAGAGAGTGCTGTTCCCGAGCAGCAAAAGCCCCTCTCCCCGGCAACCGCTCCATGCGTTGCCCTACCTCGGGCATCCATGCCCTCGCCTACCCCTCTCTCCCCTTAAAGCCGGGGACACGCCGCAGGCGGGAGAGGGGGACTTCGGGGTGGGGTCAATGTGGTGGCGTTTGGGGTGGATTCGGGGCATTTTCACCATGCGTGCCATGTGTGCCATCGATTTGAGATGGCACACATGCGGCGAGCGACGAGGTCTGGAGGTGCCAGGTGTAGGTGGCCTGGCGGCCGAAACCTTCGCGGCGGGAGGCGATGCCGGCGGCTTTTCTGGCGCGGTGGACGGTGCGCCAGGCGAGGCCGGCCCGGGCGGCGGCGCGCCGGACTTCGGCGGCGGGGAGGCTGCCTTCGGCGAGGAGTTCGCGCAGCCAGGCTGCGGCTTCCGACTGTTCCGGCTGCGGGTCTTCCGGGCGGGCGCCGGCGAGGGCCTGGTCGGCGGTGATGGTGACGAAGTCCGGCTCCCAGGCGATGCGCGGGGCGCCGTTGGGGCCGGGGGTGAGGCGGTAGGCCAGGCCGCGGCTGTCCTGGCCGAGGTTGTTCTTGCTGGGGAGGAGCAGGCGGCGGTCCGGCCGGGACGGGTCCCGGGTCACGAGGAAGCTGGCGCGGGCGATGGCGACGAAGGCAAGGCTGCCGCTGACGCGGCGCATGGCCCCGGCGCGGGGGCCGGCCTTGTTGTGGTGGAGGACGGCGACGATGGCGACGCCGGCGCGGGCGGCCAGGGCGCCGAGGGGCTGGAGCGTGGCGCGCAGGGC
>CAJCJI010000184.1 GCA_903970595.1 Verrucomicrobiota bacterium | reverse complement strand
GACCGGCTCGCCGCCGAGCTTTCCCTGCTGGCCGAGATCAAGACCCTGGCCGCCGACGTGCGCGATGCCAACGCGCCGGAGCGCGCCGTGGAACTGGCGATGCAGACTTTCGGCCGGCTCGATTGCCTGGTCAACAATGCCGGCGCGGGCAAGTGGGCGCCGGTGCACCTGACCGAGGACGCGGTGCTCGACGAGGTGATCGACATCAGCCTGAAAGCGCCGTTCCGTTTTTGCCGCGCCGCCCTGCGGGTGATGCGGCCGGGAAGCTCGATCGTCGGCGTCGGCTCGGTGTTCGGCCTGATGGGCGGCCTCGACGGCGGCGTCTACTGCGCGGTCAAGGCCGGCCTGATCGGCCTGACCCAGACCATGGCGGCCCAGTACGGCGCCAGCGGCATCCGCACCAACCTGGTCGCGCCCGGCGTGATCAAGACCGACATGACGCGCGACTACTGGGATGCGCCGGGCTTCCAGCGTCTCAACCACGAGATGACGCCGTTCGACCGCGAGGGCACGGTGGAGGACGTCGCCAACGCGGTCTACTTCCTGGCTTCGCCGGAAGGCAGCTACATCAATGGCCAGACCATCGCCCTGGACGGCGGCTGGTCCACCACCAAGTACCTGTGCCCGGAAGCCCTGCTCAGCACGCGCGTTCCGGCGTAAGTCCGCGGGGAATGCTTAGGCTGCTGCTGGCGCGGCCCATTCACTCGGCGGCGGGCGGCGGCGGGCTGGCCAGCCCGAGATGCTGTGCCGCGAGCTGGCGCAGCTCTGGCGACTTGACCTTGCCGTTGGCGGTAAGCGGAAATTCGTCCTCGCGCAGGAACAAGACCCGCCGCGGCACCTTGTAGCTGGCCAGCCGCTCCTTCAGAAAGCCGCGGATGTCCGCTTCCGCGAGCGCGGCGCCGTCCTGCGCCACGACGCAGGCCACCACCATCTCGCCCAGGGTGTCGTGCGGTACGCCCACCGTCTGCGCGCGCCGCACGCCAGGGTAGACGGCCAGCACGCCGTCGATCTCCAGCGGCGAGACATTGGCGCCGCCGGTCTTGATGATCTCGGTCAGCCGGCCTTCCCAGTAGAGCCGCCCGGTGTCGTCGACGTAGCCGCCGTCGCCAGTGCAGAAATATCCCTCGCTGTCGAAGCACTCTTCGGTGGTTTTGCCCAAGTAGCCCATCATCAGCGTCGGCCCCTTGATGCAGATCTCGCCGCGCCGGCCGCGCGGCAGCACCGCGCCGCTTTCGGGGTCCACTACCTTGAGGATGTTGCCGGGCAGGGGCACGCCGCAGCTGCCGGCATATTGCTCGGGCGAGGTGTCGGCGGAGTAGGAGGTGTTGATAGTCATCGTCTCGGTGGCGCCGTAGGACATCGGCAGGCGCCAGTCGGTCTTCACCGTCGGATGCGTCTTCATCAGTTCCGCATTGGTGACGTAGCGCAGGCTGGCCAGGTTCGCCGTGCGCCAGTTCGGCGCCGCCTGCAGCCGCGCCCACTGGTGCGGCCGCCCGGACATGAAGCTGATGCGCTCGGCCTCGATCAGCTTGAGCGCCGCTTCCGGCTCGAAGTAAGGCTGCAGGATCACCGCGCCGCCGGTGGACAGCGCCACCCCGAGAATCATGGTCACGTTGCCGGACCAGAAGAAACCGTTGCCGGTCCAGCTGCGCACCGGGCTGGCCACGCTCATCACGCGCGGCCAGCGCCACCACTGGATGGTGAAGGCGCGCTGCGCGTGCAGGATGCCCTTGGGCAGGTTGGTAGTGCCGGAGGAAAAGAAGATTCCGCCGGCGTCGGCCGGCGACACCGCCGCGGCCCGCGCCTCGATCAGCGCCTCGGGCACGTCCCGGCCCCGGGCCAGGAAGTCCGTCCAGGGCTCGAAGCAGGCGGCGCTGCCGGGTTCGCCGTGCGCGCCCTCGGTCACCGGCTCCAGCCGCACCAGGTGGCGCAGGAAAGGAAATTTGAGCGATTGCAGCGCGCCGCGTGCGGCGTCGGCCAGCCTCGGCTCGATCCCGGTCAGCATCGCGCCGAAATCCCGCTTCAGCACGCGGCCCTCGAATAGCAGGATGGACACTCCGGAAGCGGCGAGGAGATGTTCAAGTTCGGCCGGGGTGGAGAAAGTACTGAGCGCCACCGAAACGCAGCCGGCCAGCGCGGTGCCGAACAGGGCCGAGAGGTACTCGGGCCGGTTGGTCATCAGGATGCCGACCCGCGTGTCCTTGCCGGCGCCGCAGGCGGCCAGGGCGCGCGCCACTTCCAGGGAGCGGTCCCATAGCGTGGCGTAAGACCAGCGCTCCACGCCATCCCCCGAGTGCATCACCAGCGCTTCGTTCTCCGCGAAACGCGCAGTGACCTCGCCCAGATAAGCGGGAATGCTCAGGGCCCCCAGGCCCGGTTCTTCGTCCAGCGGAATGCCCTGGACCACCGACGGCCGGGTTTGCGGGGTGTCCATGGTTGCGCCGACGTCCGCCCGGTCTAGTAGGCGACCTGCACTTCCGCCTTGCCGCTCAGGATGGTCTCGCCGTCCTGGGTCTTCATTTTCAGCTGCACCTGCACCGTCGGCATGCCGAAGGCCGAGGTATCCAGCTTGTCGATCACCTCGCCCTCGATATAGGTAACGTCGCCCTCGAAGGCCGGGCTGCGGAACTGGGTCTGCGAGTGCCAGATGTAGCCCTGGTGCCCGGCCCAGTAGGCGATGGTGTCGTGGAACCAGGCGCCCATGGAGGCGCCGTAGCCGTAGGCACCGCCCATGCCGATCTTCTCGGCCTTGTCGGAATTGATGTGGCCGCTGGACGGGCCGTAGTACAGGCCGTCCTTCTTGCGCGGATCGATCTTCGCCGCGTCATGGTCGTAGCTCATGTTCTTGTCGAAGCCGGCATCCTCGCGCGCCGGGTCGTGCACGCCTTCCGGTGCGTTCCAGCGCCAGGTGCCCCACACGTTCTGGCGGTGGGCGCGGCATTCCAGCGCGAAGCTGACCACGGAGTGCGGGCCGATGACGCGCCGCGGCAGCTTGTCGCCGATCTTCAGCTCCGCAAAGCGCGGTGAGCGGCCTTCCCGGTTCGACAGGATCCACTCCATGCGGATGCGCTGGATTTCCTCGAGCTCCGCCGCGGTCCACCGCTTGGGTGTGCGCTGCTTCTTGTCGTACATGCCGCGCTTCACCGCTTCCGAGATGAGGTAGCGGATCGCGGTGGAGCGCTCCTTGGCCACCAGGGCGCCGTGCTGATTGGTATGCATGGTGTCGCCGCGGGCGAACATCGTCGGCCCGGCGAACTTGGTGTCGGACACCTTGTAGCCGTCGAAACGGCGCTCCTGGGTCAGCTTGTCGCCCGGGCGGATGCGGTTGCCGTAGAACCACCATTCCTCGCCGCCGAAGATCAGGTGGCTGCCGGGGATCTTGCCGACACAGGCCGGATGCGCACCGTGGCCGTAGTCCATGGCGACGGCAAAGGACTGGGGCGCCACCAGGCCGCCGAAGCTGGAAGCGCGGGCGAACTCCTCGTCCCAGTGAATGGGGTTGGGATAGTCCATCGCCTGCACCCAGCGGCGGATATCGGTCTCGTTGCAGGCATTCCACAGTTCCGCGTAGATGATGCGCTTGCCCACCCATTGATCGACATCGCTCAGGTCGAGCGTTGCTGCAGCTTCGTTTGCGGATTCAGCGGCCATCAGCGCTCACTATGGTTGTTGACGCCGGCGACGACGCGGCTGCGCCGGATGCTAGCACCGTGCCCGGCGCGGAGCGCCTCGCCGCGGGCCGATTTCGCTGTTCGGCAAGTCTGAGTTCGTCGCGGGACAAGCCTGGCGCGGTTGCCGGGCCCCTTCGTCGCCGACGCGGAATACTCCGGATCATCTTCATCTCCGCGCTTGTGGTGGCGTCAGAATTGTGACATCAATTATAGTGACGATCATGAACAGCAATGCTGTTCATCAGCGGCCGGATTGAGGAATACTGGGGCAATAGAACTGCGCGGCCTTTCGCTGCGGCGCAGCGCGGCAGAAATCATTCGGAGGAACGGTTCCATGAGGATGGCCAGCGAGCAGCGCGTCGCCGCCACGCGCCAGCGGGTTTGGGAAGCGCTCAACGATCCCGAAATCCTGCGGGCCAGCATTCCCGGCTGCCAGAGCCTGGAAAAGCTCGCCGGCGACCGTTTCGAGGCGATTGTGGAGGTCAAGGTCGGCCCCATCGGCGCGCGCTTCAAGGGCACGGTTGCGCTGACCAATCTCAATCCGCCGAACCAGTACACCCTGATCCTGGAGGGCAATGGCGGCATCGCCGGCTCGATGAAGGGCAGCGCGGAGGTCAAGCTGGTCGAGGACGGCGGCGCCACGGTGGTCGTCTATGAGGTCGAGGCCCAGGTCGGCGGCCGCATGGCCCAGCTCGGCGGACCGATCATCGACGCCACGGCCAAGCAGCTTGCCGGCAAGTTCTTCAGCCGCTTCGGCGAGTGTGTGGCCCCCACCGTGCCGCAAGCAGCGGCGGCCGGCGCTGCCGCTCCGGCGGGAATGACGGCAGCACGCCCGGCGCCCGCCATCGCGGGCGGCTTCCCGCTGGTGTGGATACTGATCGCCGTGATTGCCGCGCTTACCGGCTTCATGGCCGGTCGCGGCGGGGCCGCTGGTGCCTCGGAGTGGGCCGGCATCGCCATCGGCCTGCTGCTGATCGTGGTGGCGGGCGGGGCTTTCGAGTACGGACGCCGCTCGGCGACCCCGGTGACCGTGCTCGACGCCGCCTTGCTGCGCCGCCTGGTGGAAGAGGCGAGGAAATGAAGCCGGCGCCCTTCGACTACCTCGCGCCGGTCACGGTGGAGGAGGCCTGCGCGGCTCTGGCGGAAGCCGGCGGCGGAGCCACCCTGCTCGCCGGGGGGCAGACCCTGCTGCCCCTGTTGAACCTGCGCATGAGCCAGCCCTTCATCGTCATCGACCTCAACCGGGTCGCGGCGCTCAAGGGCATCAGCCGCGGCCAGGCCTGTACCCGCATCGGTGCGATGACGCGGCAGTGCGAGGCCATCGCCAGCGCGGAGCTGGCGCGCGCGCTGCCGGTGCTGGTCAAGGCGGTGAAGCATGTCGGCCATCACCAGACCCGCAACCGCGGCACCGTGGGCGGCTCCATCGCGCTGGGCGAGCCGGCGGCGGAGCTGCCCGCCACCGCCGTGGCGCTGGACGCGATCATCGAGATCGTCTCGGTGCGCGGCAAGCGCGAGACCGCGGCCGGCGAGTTCTACCTGGGCCCGTACATGACCACGCTCGAACCGGACGAACTGGTGACCGCCATCCGCTTTCCGGACTGGCCGCAGGGGCATATCACCCTGTTCCGCGAAGTGGCCCAGCGCCCCGGCGATTTCGCCCTGGTGGGGCTGGTTGGCGCGCTGGTCGTGGAAGACGGCAAGGTGGCGCGCGCCGGGCTGGCCTGGTTCGGCATGGGGCCGACGCCGATCCGCGCCAGGTCCGCCGAGCGCATGCTGCTGGGGCAGCCGCTGGAGGCGATCGAGGCGAACGCCGTGGCCGAGCGCGCCGTGGCCGACACGGCACCTTTTGACGACCACCATGCCAGCGCCGAATACCGGCGCACGGTCGGCGCGCGCATCTTCGCCCGCACGCTGCGCGAAGCATTCCCCGCGAAGGAGGCCGCGTGAGCGAACACCGCATCAGCATGACCATCAACGGCCTGCGCCACGTCAGCAATGCCGAAGCACGTGTCTCGCTGTCGGATTTCCTGCGCGGCAATGCCGGCTGCACCGGGGTGCATATCGGCTGCGAACACGGCGTCTGCGGCGCCTGCACCGTGATCGTCGACGGCCTGGCGGTGCGCGGCTGCCTGATGCTTGCGGTGCAGGCCGAGGGCGCCGAGGTCACCACGGTCGAGGGCCTGGCCGCCGGCGACGGCACGCTGCACCCGGTGCAGCAGGCGCTGTATGACGAGTTCGCCCTGCAATGCGGCTTCTGCACGCCTGGCGTGGTGATGACGCTGGCCGCGCTCACCGCGCCGGGCAGCAAGGCGAACGAGCAACAGTTGCTGGCCGCGATGTCCGGGCACATCTGCCGCTGCACCGGCTACCAGGGCATCCGGCGCGCGGCGAAGAAGCTCGCCGCCGCACCTGCGGGAGAACAGCCGTGAACGCCCCGGGCGTCGGGACCGGCCGGTACATCGGCCAGCGCGTGCGGCGCAAGGAGGATCCGCGGCTGCTGACCGGCCGCGGCCAGTTCGTCGACGACATCGTCGTGCCGGGCATGCTGCATGCCGCCTTCACGCGCAGCCCGATCGCGCGCGGCAGGATCGTCTCGATCGATACCGCCATCGCGCGCGACGTGCCGGGCGTTCATGCGGTGTACACCCAGGCGGACCTGGCCCACTTCAAGGTGGACATGATCAACTTCTACTTGGTCTCGCCGGCGGTGGAAACCACGCCGCTGGCCAACGGCCGGGTGGCCTATGTCGGCGAGCCGGTGGCGCTGGTCATCGCCGACAGCCGCCACATCGCCGAGGATGCGGCTTCGCTGGTCGAAGTGCAGTACGCGGATGAGACGCCGGTGGTCAGCATCGCCCAGGCGCGCAGCGGTGCGCCGGTGCATCCCGCGACCACCAGCAACATCTCCGCGCAGATGGGCGAGGAAGAGCCCGACGAGGAACTGGAGGCGCTGCTGCGGGACGCGCCGCACCTGATCACCCACCAGGTGGTGCACCAGCGCATCTCGCAGTCGCCGATGGAGACGCGCGGCGTGCTCGCCGTGCGCGACGGCGCCGAAGAACTCACCCTTTACATCACCTGCCAGAGCCCGCACCTGGTGGCGCGCTGGGTCTCGCTGGCGCTGGGCCTGCGGCAGACCGCGATCCGGGTCATCGCCAAGGATGTCGGCGGCGGCTTCGGGCTGAAGAACCATCCCTGGAAAGAGGAGGTGTCGGTCATCCTGGCGGTGCTCGCCTTCGGCCGGCCGCTGAAATGGATTGAGGACCGCTATGAGAACCTGATCGGCGCCAACCAGTCGCGCGAGGCGGAAATGGTGCTGCGCACGGCGTTCGATGCGGAAGGGCGCGTGCTGGCCTCGCACGGCGACTACAGCTGCAACAACGGCGCCTACCCGCAGCTGGAGGAATGCAATATCGCCGTCCACATGTTCCTGTGGGCGGCCTACAAGATGCCGCGCTACGGCTTCCTGACGCGCGGCTGGTATACCAATACAGTGGGGCTGGCCGCTTACCGCGGGCCCTGGGCGATGGAGTCCCTGATCCGCGAGACCGCGCTGGACGTGGCGGCGCGGCGCATCGGCATCGACCCGATCGAAATCCGCCGCCGCAACCTGGTGCGGCTGCAGGACCAGCCCACCCTGTCCTGCATGTCGATTCCGATCGAGGACATCACTCCGGCCGAATGCCTCGAACAGCTTGTGCAGTACTTCGACGTCGCCGCATTCCGCAAGGAGCAGGCGGCGGCACGCAAGGCCGGGCGTTATCTGGGCCTGGGCATCGCGACCTACATCGAGCCGACCGGTGCCGCCGGCAGCATTGTCACCATGACCGGCGAGCTGGCCCAGGTGCGCATCGAGCCCACCGGCCGGGTCACCGCCACCATGAGCACCCACTCGCAGGGCCACGGCACCGCCACCACCATGGCGCAGATCATCGCCGACCGGCTGGGCGTGCCCTACGAGGACGTGACCGTGTTCGAAGGCGACAGCTCGCGCGGCGGCTTTTCGCCCGGCGCCGCCGGCAGCCGGCAGGGCGTGGTCGCCGGCGGCGCCGCCATCAAGGCTTCGGAGCTGTTGGCCGACAAGGTGAGGCTGCTGGCCGGCCACCTGCTCGAGACCAGCCCCGACCTGGTGCGCATCGAAAACGGCATGGCGCATGTCGCCGGCAAGCCAGAGCTGTCGCGCTCCCTGCGCTCCATCGCCGAGATCGCCTACGGCGAGCCCGACCGCCTGCCGCCCGGCCTGGAGCCCGGCCTGGAAGCGCAATACCGCTACCAGCCGCCGCCGATGACCCTGGCCAGCGCCGCCAATGCCTGCGTGGTCGAAGTCGATGCCGAGACCGGCATGGTGAAGATCCTGCGCTGGATTTCCGCGGAGGACTGCGGCACCGCGATCAACCCGGCGGTGGTGGAAGGCCAGATCGCCGGCGGCCTGGCCCAGGCCATCGGCATGGTGCTGCTGGAGGAGATGACCTTCGACGCCGCCGGCAACCCCACCGCGGCAACCTACAAGGATTACCTGCTGCCGGCGATATCCGACATCCCGGACTTCGAGTTCGTGCACTGCAGCACGCCCTCGAAATCGGTGGGAGGCATGCGCGGCGTGGGTGAGGGCGGTGCCATCATCGGCGCGCCGACCTTGGTCAACGCCATCGCCGATGCCCTGGCGCCCTTCGGCGAGATCCCGCTCAGGCTGCCGCTGACGCCCACCAGGCTGCTCAGCCTCATCGAGGGCCGCGATCTTGCGGCCAAGGTGGAACATCCGCAGCCGGAGGAGGCGAGTGCGGCGACTGCCGCCGCCGACACTCCGGCAACCGTGCCAGCGCCGGTGGACCAGCCGGTGCCTGCGGCGCGTGCCCCGGAACCTGCGGCACCCTCCGGCCCCCAGATCGACGGCGACTGGAAGATGGTGCTGTCCACGCCGGTCGGCCCCCAGGCCATGGTCGGGCACTTCGAAACGGACGGCACGGCGCTGAGCGGTTACCTCAAGAGCGAACAGGGCTCGATGGGTTTCACCGGCATCGTGGAAGGCAACCGCCTGAAGTTCGATCTCAAGGTCGACAAGCCGATGAAGATCACCCTCAAGTACGACATCACCATCGAAGGCGCCAGGCTCACCGGCAAGGTCAAGATGGGCATCTTCGGCACCGCCAAGCTGGTCGGCGAAAGAGGCTGAGGCGCTTCGCGCCCCTGCCTCAGACAAGCCGGCATTGCCGGCTGCTTGCGCTCATTCGCCCCAGCCGAAGCCGAGCTGGATACCGAAAATGCGCGGTTCGCCATAGAGCGAGCTGCGGAAGTAGATGGTGTTCCAGACGTTGCTGTTGGAGATGCGGTAGCTGCGGTCGGTCAGGTTGGTGCCGAAGAAGCGCAGGTCCACGGCGTTCTTGTCGTTGATCAGCCAGGACCAGTCGAGGTTGGCGTTGAGCAGGCCGAACGAGCCCAGCCAGGCGCCGGGCTCGGCCTCGGGGCGCTGGTAGGACGAAGCGTACTGGCGATCGGTGAAGGCGTACGTCACCGATCCGTCGATCCGCCCGCCGGCCACTTCACCGGGCAGCACATAGCGGGCCGTAAAGCTGCCCTGGTGCTTGGGCGTGGCCTGGAACGGAACGCATTGCAACTGCGCGGTGCCCCCGCTCAGGATGTACTGGCCGGTACAGTCGTAGAGCGGATTCGTGGCGTTGTTGACCAGGGTGAATTGATCGTACTTGCCGTAAGTCAGTGAGTAATTGAGGGCCGTGGTAAAACCCGGCAAGGGCTCCAGCGTGCCTTCCAGTTCCGCGCCTGCGATCTCGGCCTTGCCGGCGGTGATGATGGCGGCGCCGAATCCGAACAAGTCCAGCTCCTTGCTCAGGCTGTCCTCCGCCGCGCGCTGCATGTCCGTGTAACTGGTGTAGTAGAGCGATGCGTTCAGGCGGGCCGGGAGGCCGCCGACTCTGAAATCCGATTTCTCGCCCACTTCATAGTTCTCGACGTACTCGGGCTTGAAGGTGTAGTCGGCCGGATTGACCGCCACGGGCTCGAAACCGCCGGCCTTGTAGCCCCGGCTGATCTTGCCGTACAGCAGCGTGGCGTCGATCTGCTTGTCCAGCCCGGCGGTGTAGGTCAGCACCGATTTGCTGAAGTTCCCGGTGTGGTACCCCGTGCCGGCGTTGGAGAAACCTTCGATGTGGTCGTGGGTATCCCGCACGCCGACGGTGATCTTGAAGCCGTCCAGCGCGTCAAGCAGGCCGCCGAGGTCGTAGCTGCCCTGCGCGTAGGGGGCATAGGAACGCTGGGTCAGGCCGTAGATCTCCGGCGCAAGGGTCATGAACAGCGCGATCGGATCTTCCTGCTGCTCGCCCAAGGGGCGGTCGTACTGGTAGTAGCCGCCGATGGTGTACTTCAGCCGCTCGTCGAACACGCTGCCCTGCGCCTGTAGTTCCTCGGTGAACTGGCCGCCGTCGGCCGAGTTGTTTGCATTGGGGTTGTTTTCGGTGTCGAAGTTCGCGCTGGAGCCGGACAGGTCCCAGCGAAACTGGTGCTTGAGCGCGGAGTAGCTGGCGATGTCGCGCAGCGCGAGCTGGTCGTTGATTTCCCAGCGGAACTGGTCGGTCACGGCGCCGGTGACGATGTTGTCGTCCGGCGGTCCGCTTTGGGAGACATTACGGATACCGCGTGCCTGCTGGGCGGCGACGATGTCCTGGCCGCACTTGGTCGAGGGGGCTTCCAGGTTGATGTACGCGCAGCCCAGGCCGGCGAGGTTGGCGATGGGCAGCGCCACCGAATAGGGCAGGGTGTTGAACGGATTGCCCGGCACCTGCTTGCTGATCAGCGCCAGCAAGCCGTAGTTGATACCGTCCTGGTTGACGCCTTCGATGACGTAGCCGCTGCCGTTGTCCTTGCTGTAGGTGTAGTAGGCCAGCAGGTAGTTCTCGATGCCGTCGGCCGGCCGCCAGGTGAGTCCCAGCCGGGCGGTCCAGTAGCGCTTGTTGTCGTAGTCCTCGCCGGTGACCACGTCGTGGGTGAAGCCGCCGCGGGTGACGTATTGGGCGCCCAGGCGCATCAGCAGCGAGTCGCCTACGAGCGGCAGGTTGAGCACGCTTTCGACCGTCTCGCCGGAGTAATTCGTGCCGGTGTCGTGCAGCGCGAACTCGTAGCGCGCGTCCGGCTTGTGCGGTTCCACCAGCAGCGCGCCGCCGGTCGTGTTGCGGCCGAACAGGGTTCCCTGCGAGCCCTTGAGGATCTGCAGATTGGCCAGGTCGAAGAACTTGCCCGGTCCGCCCTGTCCGTTGGTGACGGCGTCCTCCGGCACGGGAACCTCCGCCATGTACACCACTACGCCGGGGCTGGCGCCGTAGGTGCCGCCCTGGCCGCGGATGGTTGGGGTCTCCGTATTGCGCAGCTGGCTGTTGGAGCCGATCGACAGGGACGGCACGCGTCCCTGCAAGTCCTGGCCGGTGGTGATCTGCTCGCGCTGCAGGTCGGCGGCGCTGAAGGCCGAGACCGCCACCGGCACCGTCTGCCCGTTTTCCGCGGTACGGCGCGCGGTCACGACCACGGTCTCGAGGCCGGTCGCGCTCTGCTCGCTGTCACCCGTCTGTGCCGGCGCGGCGGGCGTTTGCACGGTCATCGCCGCAGCCGGCGCAGGCGGTTGTGCCGGTGCCTCCGCCGCGGCCGGCGGCGCGGCATCCGCGGGCGTGGTGTTCGCGGCCGGACCCTGTGCCGCGGCCGGAGCCGCGAAGCCGCCCCCGGCGGCCATGGCCATGATCGCGGCTACGATCTTCGTCTTTTTCATCCGAGCTCCTCCACATCTAGTTCTTGTGAGGCCTGGCTTGTGAGGCGCGGGGCTGCCGCCGCATGCCGTTCGGCGGTCAAGGCCACCGTGCGCGGCCCGGTCCGCGGCTTGTGCCAAGCTGCCCTGTCCGGTGACCCATAGCGAGCCGGCCCCGCCCAGGCTCAAGGCGACTGTGTCCTGCAAACTGCCTGCAATTGAGACGGGAGCCTATTCATGGCAAGGTACTGTCGCCAATGTTGCAGCGTCAATCACCCTTTGCCTGTTCAGGACAGAGATCAATCCTGGTCAGGCATATGCTGGAAAAGCTCGTGATATTGGTACCGGTTGAAGGGCGGAGAGCCCCGTCCGGCCTGGAATTTCCGGCGGGTACAGACAGATGAGAAAGCGGTGAGACCTTGAATTCTGTGCAGGAATTGAAAGAGCTGTTTGCGGCGGTGACCGAGCTGGAAGCCGCGGGCTTCTCATGCAGAGGCGCCTTGGCCACCTTGACGCGCACCCGCGGCTCGACCTTCAGGCGCGCGGGCGCGTCGATGCTGGTCCGGGGGGATGGGCGGGTGGTTCGCGCATTGTCCGGAGGCTGCCCGCAAAAGGATATCGCCGTGCGGGCGCAGCGGGTCATCGAACGAGACTTGGCCGAAGTGGTCCGGTATGACCGCGAGTATGGCCTGGACGCGCTCATCGAAATGGGCTGCGGCGGAGAGCTCGAAGTCCTGATCGAACCCCTGGCCTGCGCCGCGGATATCGCATTCATCAGGACGCTGGAGTGCTGCATGCGGGAGCGGACGCCGTGTTCCATGGCGACTGTATTTGCGCTCAACGGCAAGTGCCTGACCCGGGGCCCGCGCCGGCTCATCTGGACGCAGTCGGTTGTTGCCGACGAGGTTCGCAACGACTCCCTGTCCGGGCTCATCAGGTTGAGAGCGAGCAGCGAACACCCCGGGCGGAGCGCGTTTTCCGAAATGATCCATTGCGGTGAGGGTTTCGCCGACGTACTGATAGAACGAATCGACCCGCCGCACGCCCTGGTCATCGTCGGCCTGAACGCCGTATCCATTGCCTTGTCCTCGTGGGCAAGCAAGCTGGGTTGGCACACTACGGTCGTGGACAGCCGGGACGATCAGGCGGACCTGGCGGCGCTCCCGCCGCATGTATCCTTCGTCAAATCCGACGCCGCGGGCCTGGGGACGCGGGTACGCTTTGACGGCAACACCTCGGCGATGGTCATGACACACAACCTGGGCAGCGACATTGACTATCTGAAAGTGCTCGGCAATGTGCCGCTTCAATACATCGGGGCCCTGAGTTCACGCCGGCGTGCGGAGGAAATGCGATCCCTCAGTGGCTTGAACGGGCGCTTGCACGCTCCCGCGGGGCTGGACATCGGTTCGGATACGCCGGAGGAAATCGCCCTCTCGGTTGCCGCCGAGATACAGGCCGTATTGTCCGGCCGCGCCGGTACCTTGCTGAGCGCGGCCGCCGGCCCGATACACTAGTGCAGGACCGGGATGACGGGGCCGCGGGGCGCACAGCATTCATGAGCGAAGACATCCAGCGCTACCGCAACAACCTGCGCGATGAACTCAACGGCGCCGCGCTCTACACGGCCCTGGCCGCGGCGGAAAAGGATCCGGTGCGCAAGGACCTGTTCCTGCAACTGGCCCAGGCGGAGGGCAAGCACGCCCAACTATGGCGGGACAAGCTGATGGCTGCCGGCATCGCCGA
>CAJCJI010000183.1 GCA_903970595.1 Verrucomicrobiota bacterium | reverse complement strand
ACCATCCTGGTGGCCAAGGCCGCGGTATGGGGCCATGCGCGCGACATCACCGCCGCCGCCATTTTCGGCAGCGCGCTGGTGCTGATGTACACCGCCAGCACCCTGTTCCACAGCATTCCCCTGCCCGCCACCAAGCGGGTGCTGCGGGTCATCGACCACTGCCTGATCTACGTGCTGATCGCCGGCACTTATACACCCTATACCATGGTGGCCCTGCACGGCTGGTGGGGCTGGAGCCTGTTCGGCTTCACCTGGGGGCTGGCCCTGGTGGGCATCGTCTTCAAGATCTTCACCACCGGGCGCTTTGAAGCCCTGTCCCTGGTGATCTACCTGCTGATGGGCTGGTGCGGCGTGGTGGCGGCCAAGCCCCTGATCCATACCATGGAGGCGGGCGGCCTGTGGCTGCTGCTGGCCGGCGGCCTGTGCTACAGCTTCGGCGTGATCTTCTACACCTGGCGTAAGCTGCCTTATCACCATGCCATCTGGCATGCCTTCGTCCTCGGCGGCAGCGTCTGCCATTACTTCTCGGTCTTGCTGTTCGTGCTGCCGGGGCCGCCGCGCTGACCGCCTCGTCCCGCCGCGCGCACGGCCCGTCACAGGGCCGTGGCGAGGGCGGCAGCTCCGCAGCACACTGCACTGGGGCGCTATCGCCCGAGTAGCGGAGTCCACCGGATGAACCCGATGCAGTGCCTTGCGGCGGCCGCTTGCGGGCCGGTCTAAACTGACGGCGACCCCGCTCATGGCCACGCTGAACTTGACCGCCGATCCCATCCCGCAGGAAAGCCCCGCCGCGGCCTCAGCCGCGCGGACGGGCCGCGCCCGCTGGAGCGTGGCGGGCTGGGTGCTGCTGTTCTGGTTCGGCTTCTACGCGCTGATGGTGCCCTCCGACATGATCGAGGACATGCAGATGGCGCACGGCGCCAATCTGATGCGCGATCTGTTCGGCTCTATGATGCAGGCGGCGTTCTGGTGCCTGGCCTCGCCCCTGATCCTGCGGCTGACGCAAGGCTTCCCCATCGAAGGCGCGCGGCACTGGCGCAGCATCGGCGTCAACCTGGCCTTCGGCCTGGTGGTTTCCGCCGCCAATTGCGCCGTCGAATACCTCGCGGTCCATGTCTTCTTCGGCGACCGTATCGGCAGCAACGTTCATTGGACACTCAGCCAAAGCGTGCTGGTATCCACGCCTTACCTGGTGACCCTTTACCTGAGCTTTGCCGCCATGGTGTACGCCGTGCGGCTGGTGCGCCGCTACGAGGAACGCGAACGGCTGCTAGCCCAGGCCCAGGTGCAGGCCCTGAAGGCGCAGCTCAATCCGCATTTCCTCTACAACACGCTCAACGCCGTCAGCGAATTCGCCTACAAGGACGCCGCCATCGCCGAGCGCCTGATCACCATGCTCAGCGACCTGCTGCGCCTGTCCTTCGCCGGCGGCGACGCGCCCAAGGTGCCGCTGGCCGACGAACTGGCCTTCGTGCGCCGCTACCTGGACATCCAGCAACTGCTGCTGGAAGACCGCCTGCAGGTGCGCTACGCCTTCGATACCGCGGCGCTGGACGCGCAGGTGCCGAATTTCATCCTGCAGCCCCTGGTGGAAAACGCCGTGGTGCACGGCATCTCGCGCCGCGCCGCCACCGGCCACATCGAACTGGGCGCGCGCGTCGCCGACGGCGTGCTGAGCCTGTGGGTCGCCGACGACGGGCCTGGGCTGGCCGGAGCCTCGCCCAGGCGCCACGGCATCGGCCTGTCGCACACGCGGGCGCGCCTGAGTCAGCTGTATGGGCCGGAGCAGCGACTGGACATCGAATCGCCTCCCGGCGGCGGCTTCAACGCCCGCCTGCGCCTGCCCTACGAGCCGCCGCGGGCTGCCTGATGGGCGCAATCCGCACTCTCATCGTCGATGACATGCCGCCGGCGCGCCGGCGCCTGCGCCGCCACCTCGAGCGGGCCGAGGACTTCGAGATCGTCGGCGAATGCGGCGACGGCGCCTCTGCCATCGGCAGCATCCGCAGCCTGCGCCCGGACCTGGTGTTCCTCGACGTGCAGATGCCGGAGATCGACGGCTTCGGCGTCATCGCCGCGCTGGAGCCGGCCGCCCGGCCGGCCATCATGTTCGTCACCGCGCACGACGAACACGCCCTGCGGGCCTTCGAGGTGCATGCCCTGGACTACCTGCTCAAGCCCTTCGACAGCGAACGCTTCGACAGCGCCCTGCAGCGCGCGCGTGAACAACTGCTGCACAAGAGCAGCCAGGGGCTGGACCACCGCTTCGACGCCCTGCTGGCGCAACTGCGCCCGGAGACCCGCTGGCTGCGCCGCGTGGCCGTGAAGACCCGCGGCCGCACCCGCGTGGTCAGCATCGACGATATCGACTGGATCGGCGCCGAGGGCAATTACCTGAGCCTGCATGTCGGTGGCGAGCTTCACCTGATCCGCGAGACCATGAATGCGTTCGAGCAGCAGCTCGATCCGCAGAGTTTTGTGCGGATTCACCGGTCGACGATTGTCAATCTGGATCGGGTGAGGGAGCTGACGCCGCTGTTCAATGCCGATCAATGTGTACTTCTCAAGGACGGCACGGAGCTGACCCTGTCGCGTAGTTACCATGATCGGGTCAAGGCACTGCTGGGCGATATCTGATCCTTGGCAAGCCCTTTTTCCATCCCCCCATATGTGGGGAGAGGGAGAAAAGGGCACAGCTCATCTCGCTAAAGAGCCGGAACATATTCCCGATGATGTTCCAATATCCTCCGGTACTGCGCCGGATCCTTCACATGCACCAGGTCGCCCTGCCGCGGAAACGTCCAGTCGTAAAGCCGCGACAGGTAAAAGCGAAACGCGGCCGCCCGCAGCACCAGCGGCCAGCCGGCCCGCTCCGCCGCATTCGGTTCGCGCCGCGACTGGTAGGCCTCGAGGAGGGCATGCGCGCGGGCCTGGTTGACGTGGCCGTCCGGCTCGGTGCACCAGTCGTTGAGCGTCACGGCGAGGTCGTAGAGCAGGGCGTCGTTGCAGGCGTAGTAGAAGTCGATCACGCCGCTGAGCCGGTCTTCGACGAACAGTACGTTGTCCTTGAACAGGTCGGCGTGGATCACGCCCTGCGGCAGCGCGGCCAGGTCCAGGCCGGCCTGCGCTGCCAGTTCGCTCTGGATCAGGGCATGCGCATCCGCATCCACCTTGGGCAGCAGCGTTTCGGCGGTGCGGCGCCGCCAGCCGGCGCCGCGGTCGTTGTCGCAGCGGCCGGCATAGGTCTGGCCCAGCACATGCAACTCCCCCAGCACGCGGCCCACCGCGGCGCATTGCGCCAGGTTGGGGAATAGCACGCTCTGGCCGCCAAGGCGCATCACCAGCGCCGCCGGTTTTCCATGCAGCAGGCGCAAGGTCTGTCCGCTGCGGTCGGGCACCGGCATGGCGCTGGGAAAGCCGCGATGCGCCAGGTGCTCCATCAGGCCCAGGAAAAACGGCAGGTCCTGGTAGTTGAGCCGCTCGAACATGGTCAGCACCCAGCGCCCTTCGCTGGTGTCGACGAAGTAATTGGTGTTTTCCACGCCTTCGCCGATGCCCTGGAAACCGATCAGTTCACCCAGGGTGAAGCCTTGCAGGAAGGCCTGCAGCTCGCTGTGGGTGATCCTGGTAAAGACGCTCATGGGTTCGCCATTGCGTAACAAAAGTTTCTTAAAGTACCGTAGCACCCCATTTAAACATACAATGATCGATCTTCCCGCCCGCCGGCGGCAACTGGCCGAAACCAAAAATCCGGTGATACGATTCGCAGATGCCTGCCCCTGGCGCCCGAACGCGGAGTTTTCAGGGCCACCTGTCATTGCCGGCCGCGTGCCACGGCACGCAACTTATGATCATATGACGCCGTCTAAACAGTGCCGGTATGAGTCTTGCATCCGCTCGCACTACGGGACCGGCGCCTCGATTTCCCACGGAACAAGGAGGCTTTCATGACCCTGAAGCAGCGATGGACCCCCGATGGCCTTCCCTGGGGCGATTTGCGCCGCGAGTTGGTCGCGGACAGCGAAGAGTTGTTTTACATGGTGTCCACCGCCTCCTTTATCGAGACCACCTCGGATTTGTATACCCGGAACCTGGTGCAGCATTTCGCCGCCAACCCCGAAGTCAGCCAGTGGCTGCAGTACAGCTGGGAACCGGAGGAGCTGAACCACGGCCGGGCTTTGCGCGAGTACACGGAGCGGGCTTGGCCGGACTTCGACTGGGAGACCCAGTACGCCAAATTCTTTACCGACTACAGCGCCCTGTGCAAACCGGAGATGCTGCTGCCGTTGCGCAGCCTCGAGCTGGTATCACGTTGCGTGGTGGAGATGGGCACCGCCAGTTACTACACCGCGCTGCATCATGCCAGCGCCGAACCGGTACTGGCGCAACTGACCCGCAACATCTACGAGGATGAGGTCAGGCATTACAAGTATTTCTACAAGTACTTCCGCCAGTACCGTGACATCGAGAACACCAGCCGCACGCAGGTGCTGGGCGCGCTGTGGCACCGCCTGAAGGTGTTCGAGGACGAGGACACCTATCTGTCCCTCAAGCACGTCTACTCCACGCGCCACCCGGATCAGGTCTACGACAAGGCGGTCTACAAGGAACTGATCGGACGCATCCGCAAGCTCGTCGGCCGGCATGTGCCGCACGAGATGTCGATCAATATGCTGCTCAAGCCCCTGGACATGGCGCCACTGGCGCGCCGCATGGTGCAGCCGGTGATGCAGGGCGTGGCCAGGCTCATGGTGGCCTGATCCGCAGCCGCCGGCCGGTCTTGCTGCCGGCCGCTTCCGCAGGCGCCCGGCAAGCGGTTCCCTTGGGGGGAGATTGTTCAAGGACATACTTTACGTCGCCAAGCCCCTGGGCTTGCTGCTGGTCGCCTTCGGCGCGGCCTATCTGGGACCAATCGGCGCCGCCCTGGTCTACGGCGACGGGGCGCTGCGGCCGTTTCTGCTGGGCGGCGCCGCCGACCTCACCGTGGGCCTGGCCCTGTGGCGCTTCACCCGCCCCTACGCGCGTGACCTCAAGTCGCGCGACGGGTATTTGCTGGTATCGCTGGCCTGGCTGTTGACCGCGGCCTCGGCGGCCCTGCCGCTGATGCTGGCGATCCCGGAGTTGAGCTTCACGCAGGCCTATTTCGAGGCCATGTCCGGCGTCACCACCAGCGGCGCCACCGTACTGAGCGGGATCGACCGGCTGCCCCACGCGGTGAACCTGTGGCGCCACGAATTGTGCTGGCTCGGCGGCCTGGGGATCATCACCCTGGCGATGGCGGTGCTGCCGCTGCTGGGCATCGGCGGCATGCAGGTGTATCGCGCCGAAGCCACCGGGCCCATCAAGGAGAGCCGCCTGACGCCGCGCTTCGTGCAGACCGCGCGCTCCTTATGGCTGATCTATGTCGGGCTTACCGCCGCCTGCATGCTGCTGCTGCGGCTGGCCGGAATGAACTGGTTCGACGCCGTCTGCCACGCCTTGTCGGTGTTGTCGCTGAGCGGCTTTTCCACCCATGACTCCAGCATCGGCTATTTCAATTCACCGCTCATCGAATTCGTACTGACGGTGTTCATGCTGCTCGCCGGCATCAACTTCGCCACCCACTACGCCGCCTGGCGCAGCAAGAGCCTGAAGACCTACCGCCGCGACGCCGAGGCGCGCGCCTTCCTGCTGCTGTTGCTGCTGGCCTGCCTGACGGTGGCGGGCTATCTGTACTATCGCGGCGTTTATCCCGGCTACTGGAGCGCCTTGCGTAGCGTCAGCTTCAACCTGGTATCGGTGGTCACCAACTGCGGCCTGGTAAGCCAGGACTACACGCACTGGCCGCTGGTCGTCTGCCTGCTGATGCTGCTGCTGTCCTGCGTCACCGATTCGGCCGGCTCGACCGGCAGCGGCATCAAGATGATCCGCACCCTGATCCTGTTCAAGCAGAGCGCCGGCGAGCTGTATGGCCTGGTGCATCCCACCGCCGTGCGCACGCTCAAGCTCGGCGGTCAGGTGGTGAGCGAGCGCGCCGCGCTGTCGGTGTTCAGCTTCGTGCACATTTACGGGGTCACCGTGATCGTACTGAGCATGCTGCTGATCCTCAGCGGCATGGATTTCCTTAGCGCGTTCTCGGCGGTGGTAGCGATGATCAACAACGGCGCCCACGGCCTGGGCGCCCTGGGGCCCAGCCACACTTTCGCGGCGCTCGGCGGCTTCCAGACTTGGGTCTGCACCTTCGCCATGCTGGCGGGCCGGCTGGAGCTGTTCATGATCCTGGTGCCGCTCACGCCCGCGTTCTGGAGGGAGTGACGCGGCGGTCTGCCGCCACGGCGCCTCGCATGACCGCCAACCACAGCCTGGAAGCACGACCATGAGCCGACCGCCGCTGCCCCCGTTCATCCTGGAAACCGCCGCGCAAAAAGTCCGGCTGGCGGAAGACGCCTGGAACGGCCGCGATCCGGCGCGGGTGGCCCTGGCCTATACGCCGGACAGCCGCTGGCGCAACCGCAGCGAATTCCTGCAGGGACGCGCCGCCATCGAAGCCTTTCTTACCCGCAAGTGGCAGCGCGAGCTGGACTACCGCCTGATCAAGGAGCTATGGGCCTTTGCCGAAAACCGCATTGCCGTGCGCTTCGCCTACGAGTGGCACGACGACAGCGGCAACTGGTTCCGCAGCTACGGCAACGAGAACTGGGAGTTCAACGAGCAGGGGCTGATGCGCCTGCGCATCGCCAGCATCAACGACACGCCGATCAAACCGGACGAGCGCAAGTATTTCTGGCCGCTCGGCCGCCGCCCCGACGATCATCCTTCGCTCAGCGATTGCGGCTTCTAGGGTGCGTGATTGACCATCCAGTTTTGGTAAAACTGGCCGTAGCCGGCGGTCGGCGTGCCGCCGACATTGGTGACCAGCACGTTGTCCGCGTTCTGCCACACATCCCAGGCCCAGCCGAGCACGCTGACGCCGTATGCGTCTGCGAACTGCGTCACGGTGGAAACCAGCGGGGAACCGACCGTCCCGGAAGAATTCTGGTCGCCGGTCTCGGTGGCGATGACCGGAATGCCGGCGGCGAGGATGCCCTGCACCTCGCTCAGGATCTGCGGCGAGAAATTCGGCGTGCAGTACTGGTTGCTGTCGGTGCAGGGGTTCTCCCAGCTGTATCCCGAAGTCGGATAGGCGTGCCACACGGCGGCCATCTGGTTCAGCGAATCGGTGGGCCGGTAGCTCAGCCAGCTGCTCAGGTCCTGGGAGTACTGCATGGTTCCGACCAGCACCACATTGGCGGCGCCGGTGGCGCGCACCGCGTTGAGCATCTGCTGATAGCTGGCCACCGCCCAGCTCTGGGCGATGTTTTGCCAGTTGCCGCTGTTGCTGGTGGCGGGATAGCCGGAGAAGGAGCCGCCGCTGCCGCTCATCATGTAGGACCAGGAATTGCCGCTGAAATCGAAGTCGAAGAACGGCTCGTTGAACAATTCGAACAGCACCGCCGGGTTGTTCTTGAACGTGTTGGCGATGCTGGTCCAGAACGCCAGCGAATGATCGGCGTCGGCCATCTGCGTCTGCAGCATCGGGCAGGTATTGCCGGGGGCGGTCCAGTGCAGGTCGAGGATCACGTACAGGCCTGCGGCATTGGCCTCGGCCACCTGGGTCTCCACCGCGGACTTGTAGTTGCTGCCCGGGTCGGGATTGTGCACCACGCCGTTGGTGTCGGTGCAGCTGTAGTCCAGCCAGGAGGCCTCGTTGAGCGGCAGGCGCACGACATTGGCTTTCCAGGCCTTGATCGCCGTCCAGCTGGGACCGTTGGCCTGACCGCCCTGGGCCCCGCTGGGATCGGACGGATCCCAACCCTGGATCGCTACTGACTCGAAGCCGCTGAAATTCACGCCGCGCAGTTGCACCGCCTGGCCGGCGGCATTGATGAAACTCTTGCCCAGTACACGGATCGATAGCGCGGCGCTACCTCCGCCTGAACTGCTGGAGGACGAGCCGCTGCCGCCCGAACTGCTCGAGGAACTGCTGCCGGAGTGGCCGCCGCTGCTGGAACCGCTCGACGAACTGCTGCTGGAGCTCGACGAGCCGCACCCAAGATGCAACAACCCGAGCAAACACGAATTTGAAGTGAGGCTGAACGAGTTGGGTGAAAACGCCGCATGCTTCGGGTTGAGCAGCGCAATCTGCCCGCTCACCGCGTCCGCAGGCACGGTGATCTGCGCCTCGGTGTCGCTGATGACCTTGATGCCGGCGTCGTGCGCGCTGCCGATCCAGGCGGCGTTGGAGCCGGTGAAGCCGGAGCCGGTCACCGTGATGACCTGGCCGACCGGTCCCGAGGTGGGGGAAAACCCGCTGATACTCTGCTGCGGATCGCTGTCCAGGCCCAAAAGCACTGCCCCGGAATCAGGGTGCGAGGGGCCGCTACCCGCACAAGCGGCGCCGCACAGGAGCCACAGCGGCGCTACCAGCAGGCGGCCAAGACCGCTCGCCGCGTGCGCGCGGTCTGAGTTGCCTCTAGGTGAAGCAGGATGGGAGTCGGGCGCACACGCAGCCGCCGAGCGAAGCTCGTTCATAGATGATCGCCATTGAAAAGGGTGGGTCCATGCTGGGCGCCATCCTGGCGATCACCGAATTGGCGGTGACACCTTGTTAAGTGTTATACCGAACAGACTATGGCAGCAATCTTATGTAGCGGCGCGCGGGCAGTAAACAAATGCCACTGCCACCCATCGCCGCTCTTTCCGCGTTGGTCGGCGCGCTGTCGCCTCCACGCGACAGGTACAGGTCCAGATAAGATCTAGATAAACGTCAGCCCCACCTGGAACAGCTTCTCCACTTCGCGCGTCTTGCGCTTGTCGACGATGAACAGGATGACGTGGTCCTCGGCCTCGATCATCACTTCGCCATGGGCGATCAACACTTCCTCGCCGCGCACGATGGCGCCGATGGTGGTGCCGGGCGGCAGCTTGATCTCTTCCAGGCGGCGGCCGACCACCTTGGAATTGCTGCGGTCGCCATGCGCCACCGCCTCGATCGCCTCGGCGGCGCCGCGCCGCAGGGAGTGCACCTTGACCACATCGCCGCGCCGCACGTGGGCCAGCAGCGCGCTCACGGTGGCCTGCTGCGGTGAAATGGCGACGTCGATGGCGCCGCCTTCCACCAGGTCCACGTAGGCCAGGCGGTTGATCAGCGACAGCGCCTTGCGCGCGCCGAGGCGCTTGGCCAGCATGGCGGAAAGGATGTTGGCCTCGTCGTCGTTGGTGACCGCGCAGAACACGTCGACGTCCTCGATGTTCTCCTCGATCAGCAGCGACTCGTTGGCGGCATCGCCGGCCAGCACCACCACGTGGTTGAGTTCTTCCGACAGCTTGCGCGCCCGTTCGCGGTTGCGCTCGATGATCTTCACCTGCACCTTGTCCGACAGCGCGCGCGCCAGGCGCAGGCCGATGTTGCCGCCGCCGGCGAGCATCACGCGCCGCACCGGCCGGTCCAGCTTGCGCAGCTCGGCCATGATCTTGGGGATGTGCCCGCGCGCCGCGACGAAGAACACCTCATCCTCGGCTTCGATCACCGTCTCGCCCTGCGGCAGGATCGGCTTGCCGCGGCGGTAGATGGCGGCGACGCGCGCATCCACCTCGGCGGGCAGATGCGACGGCAATTCCTTCAGCTGGCGTCCCACCAGCGGGCCGCCGTAGTAGGCGCGCACGCCGACCAGGCGCACGCGGCCGTCGGCGAAGTCCACCACCTGCAGCGCGCCAGGGTATTCGATCAGGCGGCCGATGGAATCGGTGACCAGCTGCTCCGGGCTGATGC
>CAJCJI010000182.1 GCA_903970595.1 Verrucomicrobiota bacterium | reverse complement strand
CAGATCGATCCCGACTGTCGTAATCTTCATGGTGGACGCCCTCATCTGTTGAGTGGTTGGATAACGCACTTCCACTCTGGCACATCGATGCCGTTAGGGTGGGGGCGTCCATCCCATTGTCAATGGCCTGACGATGGACCCCACTCCGGCTGCGGAGCGCAGGGCACCGCCGCAGGCGGCGCAAACGCAGGGGCATGTTCTTTGGGTTACTTTTCTTGCGCCAAGAAAAGTAACTCGCCGAAGGCGAAATACACCGGTCAGCCGTGGGGAGGATACAGGCCGCGCGCAAGCGCGCTGTCCAAAGTTTCAGAGCGAGGCGATGGTCCCTCGATACGGCGCTACGCGCCTACTCGGGACGAACGGAGTTTGGTGCTCATCGGACGTAGGGCGGCTCCGCGTTCCGCCTGCCGCGGTAAACGGCGGGTCGCAGACCCGCCCTACCTCAACGCTTGGCATTCCGCGCCGCATCCCTCAAGGCGATCATCAAATCGCCAACAAACTTCCGCGTAGGCTCATGCGTCAGCTTGCCCGCGGCATCGAAGCGCTCATGCGCCGACCCAATCATCACCTCCGGCTTGTTGAGAAACCGCATATCCAGGTAAATACCAATCTGCCGCAGATGGTACTGCGCGCGAGCGCTGCCCAGCGGCCCCATGCTCGCGCCGCAGATCGCGGTGGGCTTGCCCGCGAACGGCTGGTTCCTGAGCCGGGAGAGCCAGTCGATGGCGTTCTTCAGCACGCCGGATACCGAGTAGTTGTACTCCGGAGTAACCAGCAGCAGGCCGTCGGCGGCGCGGATCTGCTCGCCCAGCTTGAGCACGGCGTCCGGGAAGGCGACCGCCTGCACGTCGGCGTTGTACAGTGGGAACTGCGTGATGTCGCCGATCTCGATGTGCAGGTCCGGCGGCGCCAGTTCCTGCGCGGCGTGCAGCGCGGCGGTGTTGTAGGAGCCGGTGCGCAGGCTGCCGGAAATACCGATGATCTTGATGGTGTCGGCCATGTGCGTCTCCCGTGGCTTGCGTGGATTGCGTCTCAGGGTTTCAGGGTCGCCAGGTCGATGACGAAGCGGTATTTCACGTCGCTTTTGAGCATGCGCTCGTAGGCTTCGTTGATCTTGTGCATCGGGATCATCTCGATGTCGGAGACGATGCCGTGCTCGGCGCAGTAGTCGAGCATCTCCTGCGTTTCGCGGATGCCGCCGATCAGCGAGCCGCCGAGCTGGCGTCGCGCGAAAATGAGGTTGCCGACCTTGAGGCTGGGGTCGGCCGGCGGCACGCCGAGCAGGGTCATGGCGCCGTCGCGCTTGACCAGGCCCAGCAGGGCGTTGATGTCATGCGGAGCGGAGACAGTGTCGAGAATGAAGTCGAAGCTGCGCGCGTGCTTTTTCATCTCGTCCTTGTTGCGCGACACGACCACCTCGTCCGCGCCCAGGCGGCGCGCGTCTTCGGCCTTGGCCTGAGAGGTGGTGAACAGCACCACCCTGGCGCCGAACGAATGGGCGAACTTCACGCCCATGTGGCCCAGGCCGCCCAGGCCAACGATGCCGATTTTCTGTCCCTTGGACACCTTCCAGTGGCGCAGCGGCGACCAGGTGGTGATGCCGGCGCAGAGCAGCGGCGCCACCGCGGCCGGGTTCAGCTTGGGCGAGATGCGCAGGGTGAAGGCCTCGTCCACCACAATGTTGTTGGAGTAGCCGCCGTAGGTCGGCGTGCCGTCCTTCTGCTTCGAGCCATAGGTGCCGACGAAGCCCTTGTCGCAATACTGTTCCAGGCCCTCGCCGCAGCTCGGGCAGCTGCGGCAGGAATCGACCATGCAGCCGACGCCAGCCAGGTCGCCGGGCTTGAATCCCTTGACATGCGCGCCCACCTTGACCACGCGGCCGACGATTTCGTGGCCGGGCACCATCGGAAAGGTGGCGGTACCCCATTCCTCGTTCACCTGGTGCAGGTCCGAATGGCACACGCCGCAGTAGTGGATTTCGATCTGCACATCGTGCGGCCCGGGCTCGCGGCGCTCGAATCTGAACGGCCCCAGCGGTGCTTTCGGGCTGAGGGCGGCGTAACCTAGGGAAGCGGGCATGGGCGACTCCTGTAAGCGGGAAGAGGTTCAGACGGCAGGACCGGCCCGTGGCGCGCGGACTGCAGCGAGGGCGGGCGGTGCCGAAGTGCGGTATAGAGTAACGCCGCGGGCACAAGTTCCGCACCCTGCCGGTTTGCCGGCCGCGGCTCGCCGCGTAATTTTTCAAGGACCAATGGTCAAGGAAACAAGGATCAGCACATGATCGGTTCACTGTTTGGCGGCAGCCTCAAGATCAGCCCCCGCGATTTTCCGGACGCGGCCTTCGATGCGCCTCTGCTGGCCGCGCCTGCGCCCAAGCTGGCGGTGCTGGCCGGCGGATGCTTCTGGTGCGTGGAGGCGGTGTACCGCGAGCTGGATGGCGTGCTGGCGGTGGTCAACGGCTATTCCGGCGGCAGCGCCGAAACGGCAGACTACAAGACCGTGTGCACCGGCAGCACCGAGCACGCCGAGGTGGTGCAGATTGCCTACGATCCGGCGCGCATGAGCTTCGGCAAGCTGCTGAAGATATTCTTCTCGGTGGCCCACGATCCCACCCAGCTCAACCGCCAGGGCAACGACATCGGCACGCAGTACCGTTCGGCGGTGTTCTACGCCGACGAGGAACAGAAGAACATCGCGCAGCGCTACATCCAGCAACTGGACGCGGCGCAGGTGTTCGGCCGCCCCATCGTCACGCGCCTGGAGCCGCTGGCGCAGTTTTTCGAGGCGGAGGGCTATCACCAGGACTATGCCCGGCTGCACCCGGACCAGCCCTACGTGGCCGCGGTGGCGCTGCCCAAGGTGGACAAGCTGCGCGAGTATTTCGGCGAGAGCCTCAAGAAGTAAGCCCGACCGCAATCGAAGGAGCGATGTCATGGAACGACGTCACATCGGTTCGCTGGAAGTCTCGGCGGTCGGCCTGGGCTGCAATAATTTCGGCCGCCGCATCGACGCGTCGGCCAGCGCCGGCGTGGTGCACGCGGCGCTCGATGCCGGCGTGAATTTCTTCGATACCGCCGACGTCTACGGCGATACCCTCAGCGAGGAATTCCTGGGCCGCGCGCTGGCGGGCCGGCGCGAGCAGGCCATCGTCGCCACCAAGTTCGGCCTGCCGGTGGATGCGCAGCGCCGCGGCGCGAAACCCGATTATGTGCGCTGCGCGGTGGAGGACAGCCTGCGGCGTCTGCGCACCGACCGTATCGATCTGTACCAGCTGCACAATCCCGATCCGGATACGCCGATCGCCGACACGCTGGAGGCGCTCGATGGACTGGTCCGCGCCGGCAAGGTGCGCGAGATCGGTTGTTCCAACTTCTCCGCGGTGCAGCTGCGCCAGGCGCAACAGGCCGTGCAAGCCGGTGCTGCCTGCTTCGTCAGCGTGCAGAACGAGTACAGCCTGCTGCGGCGCCAGGCCGAGGCCGAACTGCTGCCGGAATGCGCCTGCGGCGGCGTGGCCTTCCTGCCGTATTTTCCCCTGGCCAGCGGCCTGCTCAGCGGCCGCATCCGGCGCGGCGAAGCGCCGCCCGCGGGCAGCCGCTTCGAGCCCGGCGGCTGGGGCGTGCGGGTCTATACCGACGCCAACCTGGCCAAGGTCGAGGCCCTGCGGCAATTCGCCGCCAGCCGCGGGCACAGCCTGCTGGAGCTGGCGTTTTCCTGGCTGCTGGCGCATCACTCCCTGGCCTCGGTGATTGCGGGCGCGACCACCGCCGCACAGGTGCGGGCGAACGCGGCGGCGTGGTCGTGGAAGCTTGATGCGGAAGAGTTGGCGGAAATCGATCGGCTGACGGGTGCCTAATGGATGAATTGCGGTATACCCCTCTCCCCCCGGGAGAGGGGAAGGGGCGAGGGGCGCACCATCAACAAATTGAGCATCCCGTTGCTGGTGCGTCCCTCACCCGCGCCCGGCGGCGCGGCCTCTCCCCCGCAGCTTCGCAGGGGACACGTCCCGGAGGGAGAGGCAAAAGCTAAGTATCGCTAGCCGCCTTTGTTGCGTTCTCAAAACAAAGTCCGCGGATTTGCCGCGAGACAGTTACTCATCGACCCGCCCGCGCAGCGTCTTGGTCTTGCTGCGCAGCGTCTTGCTCTCCAACCGCCGCTCCTGCGAGCCGCGCGTCGGCTTGGTGGCGCGGCGCTTGCGCGGCACCAAGGCGGCGGCGGCGATCAGCGCGCGCAGCCGTTCCAGCGCGGCCTCGCGGTTCTGCTCCTGGCTGCGGTGCTGCTGCGCCTTGATCACCACCACGCCCTCGCGCGTGATGCGCTGGTCGCTGCGCTCGAGCAGCCGCTGTTTCAGTTCTTCCGGCAGGGAAGAGGCGCGGATGTCGAAGCGCAGGTGGATGGCGGTGGAGGTCTTGTTGACGTTCTGGCCGCCCGAGCCCTGCGCGCGCATGGCGCTCAGTTCGATCTGTTCGAGCGGCAGGCTGAGTCTGTCGTTGATCTGCAGCACGGCGGGACGGGGGCGGACGAAGGTGGCGCTATTGTGAGGCTTTGTTTGGGTTTTAGCCGTTACACTTCACCACCGACCCCAAACCCGCCGCTGCCGCCATGGACGAACCCCGCCTGATCGAGCTGGAAACCAAGCTCGCCTACCTGGAAGAAACCCTGCAGGTCCTCAACCAGGTGGTGGCGCGCCAGCAGAAGCAGATCGACCAGCTTGAACTGCTCTGCCGCGAGCTGCGCGAACGCGCGCTGCACGCGACCGAGACGGTGTTCCGCGGCACGCCGGCGGACGAGGTGCCGCCGCACTACTGATGCGGCGGTCGCGGCGGCTTACCGCGCGGCGGCCGCCTGGCGGCGCCGCATCTGCCACACCGTCTCCGCGCCGTCGGCCGCCTGCTGGTAAACCAGGCTGTGATCGGAAAACGCGCGCAGGCAATCCTGCGCATCCTGGTCCGCGCGCAGTTCAAAGGCATTGATGCCGCAGCGGGACATGTGCAGCAGCTGGTCGCGCAGCACCTCGCCCTGGGCGCGGATTTCGCCGCGGTAGGCGCAACGCTCGCGCAGCACGCGCGCCTGCGAATAGGCGCGGCCGTCGGCAAACTTGGGGATCTCCACCGCGAGCAGCGGCTGGGACGAAAGCTCCAGCGTCAGCGCGGACACATCTTCGGTATTGGGGATGCGCACCCCCACTGCCAGCCCGGACGCATCGAGCCCGGCGCGCTCGGCGCGGAAGCGCTTGAGGCTGACGATCACCTTGCCGGCGGCGGGCAGGGTGGCGTCGTCGGCGAGGTTGAGCCACTCGTTGGCCACGATGCGGCGGTCGAGGATCACGCCGCCGGCGTCCGGCGCGCTCATGCCGCCGCCTCGTCTTCGGCCAGCGCCTCGGCGCCGCCGTAGAGCCGCTGCTTGAACGGCGCCATGCCGACCCGGCGATAGGTGGCGAGGAAGCTTTCATCCGCGTCCTCGCGCTGCTCCAGGTAGACCTCGATCAGCTTTTCCACCGCGCCGGCGATGTCGGCGCGCGCGATGGACGGCCCGGTGCGGTCGCCCAGCGTGGCGTCGTTTTCGGCCGAGCCGCCGAGCGTCACCTGGTACCACTCCTCGCCGTGCTTGTCGACGCCCAGGATGCCGATGTGGCCGACGCTGTGGTGGCCGCAGCCGTTCATGCAGCCGGACATCTTGATCTTCAGCTCGCCGATGTCGTGCTGGTAGTCCAGGTCCTCGAAGCGGTCGAAGATGTCCTGCGCCACGCCGATCGAGCCGGCATTGGCCAGCGAGCAGAAATCCAGGCCCGGGCAGCAGATCAGGTCGGTGAGCAGGCCGATGTTGGGGGTGGCCAGGTTCAGCTCGGACAAGCGCCGCCACACCGCATAGATGTCCTTCTTCGCCACTTCCGCCAGCACCAGGTTCTGGTCATGGGTGGCACGCACCTCGCCGAAGCTGTAGCGCTCGGCCAGGTCCGCCACGGCGTCGAACTGCTGGTGAGTGACGTCGCCCGGCGCGATGCCGGAGGCCTTGAGCGAAACGAACACCGCGGCATAGCCCGGCTGGCGGTGCACGCGCAGGTTGCGCTTGGCCCAGGCGGCGAAGCGGGCGTCGGCGGCCAGGTGAGCGACATAGCTGCCATCGTCCGCGGCGGCCGCTTCGAGGTAGCTGTGCCGGTCGAAGCGCGCGCGGATGTTTTCAATATCCTGCGGCTGCAGCCGCAGATCGGAATCCTTGAGCTGCGCCCATTCGGCTTCCACCTGTTCCGTGAATTTCGCCGCTCCCAGCGACTTCACCAGCACCTTGACGCGGGCGCGGTGGATGTTGTCGCGGCGGCCGTGGCGGTTGTAGACGCGCAGGATCGCTTCCAGATAGGAGATCAGGTCCAGTTCGGGCAGGAACGCGCGGACCTGGTGCGCGATCATCGGCATGCGGCCGAGGCCGCCGCCGACGTAGATGGTGTAGCCCAGTTCGCCGGCTGCGTTGCGCACCAGGTGCACGCCGATGTCGTGCACCTTGGTCGCCGAGCGGTCCAGCGTCGAGGACGAAAAGGCGATCTTGAACTTGCGCGGCAGCCAGTTGAATTCTGGGTGGAACGTGGCCCACTGGCGGGTCAGCTCGCAATAGGGCCGCGGGTCGAGCAGCTCGTCGGCGGCCACGCCGGCCAGGTGATCGGCGGTGATGTTGCGGATGCAGTTGCCGCTGGTCTGGATGGCGTGCATCTGCACCGTCGCCAGGTCCGCCAGGATGTCCGGCACCTGTTCCAGCTTCGGCCAGTTGAACTGGATGTTCTGCCGCGTGGTGACGTGGCCGTAGCCCTTGTCGTAGGTGCGGGCGATGTGGCCGAGCATGCGCAGCTGGGGCGCGGACAGCAGCCCGTACGGCACGGCGACGCGCAGCATCGGCGCGAAGCGCTGCAGGTACAGGCCGTTGCGCAGGCGCAGGCTGCGGAACTCGTCTTCCGACAGCTGGCCGGCAAGGAAACGCCGCGTCTGGTCGCGGAACTGCGCGACGCGTTCACCCACCAGGCGTTGGTCCAGCTCGTCGTAACGGTACACGATGGTTTCCGGAATGAATCCGGCCTCAGACCTTAAAAAAGCGGCGGCGCGGCCGGGTACAAGTTCAGGCCGCGCACTTTACTCCCCTAAACAGGCATAAGGTAATAACTAATCGATCCAATAGGGGCTCCCGCATTTCCACCACAATCCTTGGGTACTGCCAGTTCGCGCAGCAGGGGCATGATTCAAACAGGTTCAGATCAAATGCAATTTGGCGATCAGATCGTGCACCCGCTGGCTGCGCGCGGCGGCGTCCTGGATTTCGGCGACTTCGTCGATCAGTTCGCGCGTCAGGTGCGGGGCGAATTCGCCGATGAAGTCGTACATGTAGGCGCGCAGGAACATGCCCTGGCGGAAGCCGATATGGGTGGTGCTGGGCTCGAACAGATGATCGGCCGGCAGGCGGACGAGGTCGGCGTCCTGCTTGGGGTCGTAGGACATGCTGGCGACAATGCCCACGCCCAGCCCCAGCCGCACATAGGTCTTGATCACGTCGGCATCGACCGCGGTCAGCACCACGTCGGGCTTGAGGCCGTGGGCGTGGAACGCCTGGTCCAGCTTGGAGCGGCCGGTGAAGCCGAAGGTGTAGGTGATGATCGGGTATTCGGCGATGTCGGCCAGGGTCAGCCGGTTCTTGCCCTGGACCTTGAGCGCCAGCGGGTGCTTGGGCGGTGCCAGCACGCTGCGGTTCCAGTGGTAGCAGGGCAGCATCACCAGCTGCTCGAAGTGCTCCAGCGCCTCGGTGGCGATGGCGAAGTCGACCGCGCCTTCGGCGGCCTCCTTGGCGATCTGCGGCGGAGAGCCCTGGTGCAGGTGCATCCGCACCTGGGGGTAGCTTTTGCGGAATTTCTGGATGATGGGGGGCAGGGCGTAGCGCGCCTGGGTATGGGTGGTGGCCAGGCTCAGGTCGCCCTTGTCGGTGTCGCGGAATTCCTCGGCGACGTTGCGGATGTTTTCCGACTCGCGCAGCAGGCGCCGGGTGTAGTCGAGGATACGCAGCCCGGCCGGCGTGACCTCGGAGAGCTGCTTGCCGTTGCGCAGGAAGATGTCCACGCCCAGTTCCTCTTCCAGCAGCCGGATCTGCTTGCTCACGCCGGGCTGCGAAGTGAACAGCGCCTCGGCCGCGGCGGTGACGTTGAGGCCGCGGTTGGCGACTTCGTGGATGTAATGCAGTTGCCGCAGTTTCATGGCGAAGATCCTTTTATATTCGATACGGTGCTTTAATCCGCATTGTATTATTCCTTTTTTTGTTAATCAATAAAGCAAAAGGCTATTTTTAGGGGGCAAAAAGTTATATGGACGCGTCCGCGGCAAATTTGAACGGGGGCCTGGGTTTTTCTCTTGCGGGCCTGGTGGTGGGCCTGGCGGTGGGCGCCACCGGTGTCGGCGGCGGCTCGCTGATGACGCCGATCCTGATCCTGTTTTATGGCATCTCGCCCAAGCTGGCGGTGGGCACCGACCTGCTGTATGCCTGCCTTAGCAAGAGCTTCGGCGTGACGCTGTACCGCAAACACGGCTCGGTGGACTGGTCCATCGTCGGCTGGCAGGCGCTGGGCAGTGTGCCGGCTTCGCTGGCCACCCTGCTGTGGCTGCACCACCTGGGCGACAGCAGCGGGCTGGATCACCTGATCAAGCTCACCTTGTCGATCGCCATTGTGGTCACCGCGAGTTTCACGCTGTTCCAGGATGCGATTGCGTCACGCCTGCGCCCGGCGCCGCGCCCCGATGGGAGCGGCCTCTCGCCGCATTTGCGGCGGGCGCTTACGGTGGCTGCCGGCGCCCTGATCGGCTGCGTGGTGACCATTTCCTCGGTTGGCGCCGGCGTCATCGGCATGATGCTGCTGCTGCTGCTCTACCCCAGGCACGCCCCGGTGAAGCTGGTCGGCAGCGACCTGGCGCATGCGGTACTGATCACCGCCATCGCGGGCCTGGGCCATGCCAAGCTCGGTTCGGTCAACTATCCCTTGCTGGGCTGGCTGTTGCTGGGCGCCTTGCCGGGCATCCTGGTGGGCAGCCGCATCGGCTTCCGCCTGGATGGCCTGACCCTCAAGCGTGCCGTGGCCTGCCTGTTGCTGCTGGTCGGCAGCATGAGCCTGTACAACGCCGCCGGAATTTCCGCTCCGAGTCCCGTGACGCAGGCGAACGCGGCGCCGCTGCCCAAGTAGCGGCATGACGCGGGCCGGACGATCCGGCGCCGCGGGCTGGTTTTGCCTGCATTGGACCCTGGTCCCACAATGGGTGAATGAGCGCACCCGCCTCTGACACCGCATCCGGCTATTTCCCGGTATTCCTGCGACTGCGGGGCAGCCGCGTGCTGGTGGTCGGGGGCGGCGAAGTCGCCGCCCGCAAGATCCGCCTGCTGCTGCGCGGCGCGGCGCGCATCGAAGTGGTGGCCGCGGGGCTGAATGCCGAGCTGACGGCATTGGCCGATGCCGCAAGCATCGCCCATGTCGCCAGCGCATTCGCACCCAGTCAGCTTGCCGGCTGCCGGCTGGTGATCGCCGCGACCGACGACGCGCAACTCAACCGCGCCGTCGCGGCCGCGGCCGACGCGGCACAAGTGCCGGTCAATGTGGTCGACGATGCGGCCCTGTCCTCCTTCATCACCCCTTCGATCATAGACCGCGCGCCGCTGCAGGTGGCAATCTCCACCGGCGGCGCTGCGCCGGTGCTGGCCCGGCGCCTGCGCGAGCGGCTGGAAGCCTGGCTGCCGGCGGGCTATGGCCGGCTCGCCGCGTTCCTGCATGCGCAGCGTCCGCGCGTGGCCGCCATGGGCGAAGTGCCGCTGCGCCGTGCCGTGTGGGAGCGATTTCTGGACGGCCCCGGCGCGGAAGCCGCCCTGCGCGGAGACGAAGCCGCCGCCACGGCGGAACTGGAGCGCCTGCTTGCCGGCGCGCCCGCCGGCGGCGAGGTCTACCTGGTCGGCGCCGGCCCGGGTGATCCCGACCTGCTGACTTTCCGCGCGCTGCGGCTGATGCAGCAGGCCGACGTGGTGCTCTACGACCGCCTCCTGCCCGCCGCGATCCTGGACCTGGTGCGCCGCGACGCCGAGCGCCTGTTCGTGGGCAAGCGCCGCAACCAGCACACGGTGCCGCAGGAGGAGATCAATGCCGAGCTGGTGCGCCTGGCGCGCGCGGGCAAGCGCGTGCTGCGGCTCAAGGGCGGCGATCCCTTCGTGTTCGGCCGCGGCGGCGAGGAGATCGAGTCGCTGGCGGCGGCCGGCATCCCGTTCCAGGTGGTGCCCGGCATCACCGCCGCCAGCGGCTGCGCCGCCTACGCCGGCATCCCGCTCACCCATCGCGACTACGCCCAGTCCTGCGTTTTCGTCACCGGCCACGCCCGGCAGGACGGCGAGCTGCACCTGAACTGGAACCAGCTGGCGCAGCGCGGCCAGACCGTGGTGATTTACATGGGGCTGCACACCCTGCCGCAGCTGTGCGAACGCTTCATCGCCCATGGCCTGCCGGCGGACTGGCCGGCCGCGCTGGTGGAGGAGGGCACTTCGCCGCGACAGAAGGTAATCAGCGGTACGCTTTCCGACCTGCCGCAGCGGGTGGCGGCAGCCGGGGTGCAGGGCGCCAGCCTGGTGATCGTGGGAGAGGTGGTGCGCCTGCGGGAGAAGCTGGGGTGGTACAAGAGTAGCTACAGCGCTCAGACGTAGGGCGGGCCGTGCCCGCCGTGCGAGAGTGGTTCATGCGCAGAAGCCGGCGGCCACGGGCCGCCCTACAGGCCTGTTTCGCGCAGAGACGCAAAGCCGCAATAAAAGCGCCTTGTACTATTGCTTGTTTGCGTCTTGGCGTCTTTGCACGAGTTCGCTTTTCTGCTGCAGATCTTCCGCCCGCAGCTTTTTCTGGATCGCGCGCAGGATGCCTGCGCTATCCAGCCCGCATTCGGCCAATTGTTCCGCCCGGCTGGCATGTTCGACGAAGCGGTCGGGCAGGCCCAGGTTCAGCAATGCAGCGCCGTGCCGGTGGGCGGCCAGCAACTCGTTGACGCCGCTGCCGGCGCCGCCGAGGCGGACGTTATCCTCGACCGTGACCAAAAGCTCGTGGGCGGCGGCCAGCCGCAGGATCAGGGCCTCGTCCAGCGGCTTGACGAAGCGCATGTCGGCCACGCTGGCATCGAGGATCTCGGCCGCTTGCAGCGCCTCCCGCAGCACGGCGCCGAAGGCCAGGATCGCCACCCGCGGACGGCGCCGGCCGAGCGTTTCGCGCAGCAGGCGGCCATGGCCGATGTCCAGCGGCTGCGCCTCCGCTTCCAGCACCGCGCCGGGGCCGCTGCCGCGCGGGTAGCGCACCGCGCTGGGGCCGTCGTGGGCCAGGCCGGTGGCGAGCATGCGCCGGCACTCGTTCTCGTCGCTGGGCGCCATCACCACCATCTGCGGCACGCAGCGCAGGTAGCTCAGGTCGAAGGCGCCCTGGTGGCTGGCGCCGTCGGCGCCGACCAGGCCGGCCCGGTCTACGGCGAACAGCACCGGCAGGCGCTGCATTGCCACATCGTGAATCAGCTGGTCGTAGCCGCGCTGCAGGAAGGTGGAGTAGATCGCCACCACCGGGCGCAGGCCCTCGCAGGCCATGCCGGCGGCCAGCGTCACTGCGTGCTGTTCGGCGATGGCCACGTCATAAAAGCGCTGCGGGAAGCGCTGCGCGAACTCCACCAGGCCCGAGCCCTCGCGCATCGCCGGGGTGATCGCCACGATGCGCGGGTCGCGCTCCGCCGCCTGGCACAGCCAATCGCCGAACACCTGGCTGTAGCCGGGCGCGGCCGGCGCGGCGGCGAAGGCGCCGGTGACCGGGTCGAAGCGGGTCACGCCGTGGTACTTGATCGGGTCGGCCTCCGCTGGCTCGAAGCCTTTGCCCTTGACCGTGATGACGTGAAGGAGCTGCGGCCCGCGCAGATCCTTGAGCCGGTCGAACGCGCCGATCAGGGCATCGAGGTCATGGCCGTCGACCGGTCCGTGGTAGTGCAGGCCCAGGGTTTCGAACAGCGCCCCGGCCGGCGCTTCCGCCGCCGCGGGCGCGGCCGGACGGCGTGCGTG
>CAJCJI010000181.1 GCA_903970595.1 Verrucomicrobiota bacterium | reverse complement strand
CCTGGATCACGCCTTCCAGCTGAAGACCGCCTCCTGCCTGGTCAATCCGCGCGCCTGCCACGAGACCGAGCTGAACTACACGCCGGCGGCAGTGAAAAAGCGCATCGCCGTGGTCGGCGCCGGCCCGGCGCCGACTACCGCGATGCGCTTCTTGCGCTGCGCCGGCAGGTAGTTCAGCTCGGTCTCGTGGCAGGCGCGCGGATTGACCAGGCAGGAGGCGGTCTTCAGCTGGAAGGCGTGATCCAGGCAGGCCTGGTTGCAGGCGATGCAGGTGTTGATCTCGTCGGCGCGGTTCTGCGCCGCCTTGTTGACGAACTCCGCATCGGCCAGCAGCGGCCGCGCCATCGACACCATGTCGGCGTCGCCCTCGGCCAGCACCCGCTCGGCCACCTCCGGCGCGTTGATGCGGTTGGTGGTGCACAGCGGAATGCCCACCTCGCCCTTGAGCTTGCGCGTCACCCAGGCGAAGGCCGCCCGCGGCACCGAGGTGGCGATGGTGGGAATGCGCGCCTCGTGCCAGCCGATGCCGGTGTTGATGATGGTGGCGCCGGCCCGCTCCACCGCCTTGGCCAGGGTCACCACTTCCTCCCAGCTCTGCCCGTCCGGGATCAGGTCCAGCATCGACAGGCGGTAGACGATGATGAAATCGCGCCCGACCGCCTCGCGCACGCGCGAGACGATCTCCACCGGCAAACGCATGCGATTTTCGTAAGGCCCGCCCCATTCATCCTTGCGTTTGTTGGTATGCGTCACCAGGAACTGGTTGATGAAGTAGCCTTCCGAACCCATCACTTCAACGCCGTCGTAGCCCGCTTCACGTGCCAGCTGCGCGCAGCGCACGAAGGCGTCGATCTGTTTGACCACCCCGCGCGCGGACAGCGCGTGGGGCGTGAACGGCGTGATCGGGCTCTTGATGCGCGAGGCCGAGACCGAGAACGGGTGATAGCCGTAGCGGCCGGAATGCAGGATCTGCAGGGCGATCTTGCCGCCCTCGCGGTGCACCGCCTGGGTGATCTGCCGGTGCTCCCTGGCCGCGCCGCTGCTGCTCAGCTTGGAGGCGAAGGGCGAGACCCAGCCGGCGACGTTGGGCGAAAAGCCGCCGGTGACGATCAGGCCCACGCCGCCGCGCGCGCGCTCGGCGAAGTACGCCGCCAGCCGCGGCAGGTGCTTGGCGCGGTCTTCCAGGCCGGTATGCATCGAGCCCATCAGCACGCGGTTGCGCAGCGTGGTGAAGCCGAGGTCGAGGGGGGCCAGCAGGTGCGGATAGGGGTTGGCCAAGCGGTATCTCCAGATAACAACTGCGGATATTAGCGGCTTGCCAAGCCCCCGCGTTGGCTGCGCGGACGCCGGCCCGGAGCGCCAGGGCCATGCTGCCGCTGCGCCCTGCTGGCCCTACAATGGTGCATGAACCAGATGCTCAATGGCCGCGTACACCTGGAAATCCGGGAAGGCATCGCCCGGGTGCGCCTCGCGCGTCCGGAAAAGTACAACGGCCTGGACTGGGACATGGTGCAAGGCCTGGTGGGCGCGGCGCGGATCATCCGGCGCCGGCCCGAGGTGCGCGCCGTGATCCTGCATGGCGAGGGCCCGGCCTTCAGCTCCGGCCTGGACTTCGGCGCCTTCGGCAAAACGCCGCTGCGTGCCCTCCGCGCCTTCCTCAAGTTCGGCCGCAGCACCAACCTGTTCCAGGAAGCCTGCTGGTGCTGGCGCAAGCTGCCGGTGCCGGTGATCGCGGTCCTGCACGGCCGCTGCTACGGCGGCGCCTTCCAGATCGCGCTGGCGGCGGACTTCCGCATCGCCGCGCCGGATTGCGAATGCTCCATCATGGAGATCAAGTGGGGCCTGATCCCGGACATGAGCGGCACCGTGACGCTGCGCGAACTGGTGCCGATCGACGTGGCCAAGGAACTCGCGATGACCGGCCGGCTGTTCAAGGGCAGCGAGGCGAAGCAATTGAACCTGGTGACCCAGGTCGCCGCCGACCCCATGGCCGCGGCCGAGACCCTGGCCGCGGAACTGATGACGCGCTCCCCCGACGGCGTGGCCGCCGCCAAGTCCCTGTTCCACCGCACCTGGCTGGCCGGCGTGCGGCGCGCCTTCGCCATCGAGAGCCGCATCCAGTTCAAGCTGCTGCGCGGCGCCAACTATCGCATCGCCCGGCAGGCTGGCCTGAAGAAGCAGCCGCCCGCGTTTCTCGATCGCAGCTTCAAAGGCTGAGGGACCGCTCATGAGCAAGCCCGCCAACGCCCTGCAGCGCCTCGTCGCCACCGCCGCGCGCCTGCCCGCGCCGCTGCGCGGCCGCTTCATCACGGCCGCGTTCACCTACCGCGTGCGCTTCGCCGGCACCGGCGGCGTGCGCTTCGAGGTGCTGGAGGAAGGCCGCGCCGTGGCGCTGATCGGCAACCGCGCCAAGGTGCGCAACCACATCGGCGGCGTGCATGCCGCCGCGATGGCGCTGCTGGCCGAAACCTGCAGCGGCGCCGTGTTCGGCCTGAGCCTTCCCGCCGACAAGCTGCCCCTGCTCAAGAGCATGCAGGTGGACTACCTCAAGCGCGCCCAGGGCAGCCTGCGCGCCGAAGCCACCCTGGCCCTGCCGCAACGCCGCGCGCTGGCCGGCAAGGAGCGCGGCGAACTGATCGTGCCGGTGCGCGTCACCGACGACAGCGGCGAGGAGCCGATCAAGTGCAGGATGACCTGGGCCTGGGTGCCGAAGAAGCGCGGCGAGGCGTAGAGCGGAGCCGGCGCGGTGCTTGAGCATCGTTTGCGGGAGGGACGCAGACGCGCGCTGCCACCCACACCGGTTCGGGCACCGTGTCGCGTCGGCCGCAGCGCCCGATGCCCAAAAATGCGGGAATTTCCCCATGCGTGCCATGTGTGCCATCGAATTGAGATGGCACACATGCGGCGAGCGTGAGAGGTTGCAGGTCCTGGAAACGCCATATTGGCGTCGGTTCCCGGCCCGGACGGGGGGCGCTTGTGATGGAACACGACGTACCTACCCACCCAATACACATAAACCTGCTCCGTGCGCTGGCTGGATCCCCGTTGTCCGGACAGCCGTGAAGAGGCGATCGAGCAGCCTGAGCGGCTGGCTGGGCGCTGAGGTCGAGGCCTTGGAAGACATAAGCATATTGTTGAATATCTGTGCAGCCGACAATTCAACGAATGCCGCCGGAAATTGATCTGGCGTAATATTCTTGATGCACGCAATATCAAGGGCTTGCGGAATGGCAAACGGGATTAGACCGAACCGGCAACGGTTCTCACTAGTGAAGCCGGCTACCACGATATCGAGTGGGTAGAAATCAAGGTCACATCGCCAGAGCAACGCTCCGCAGTCGTTGCTGCGCTCCGACATATCCATATACCGGGTGAGGAAACTGAAGAAGGTTTCAAAATTTTTGGCCATTCTCCGACGGGTGCAACTCTTGAATACATTTAGGTCCAACACAGCAGTCGAGCGGTTGGTCCGCAAGATGCAGTCAATCGCCAAAACGGCTAGCCTTGGCCGCTGCGCACCTCTGCGTTGGGCTTCAACAACATGACGCTTTATCGCTACATCCCGATTTGGCTTCGAGCCTCAAATGGCATTTCTCTTTATCGTTGTTTTGAAGTCCTCGGCGAAGGGTTCACAGTGCAGAGCAAAGATTTTTATACAATGGAAAGCATCAGAAAAAATGCTTCTCTGTTTGAGAATCAGTTCCTTGACCTGTTGCTAGAGCAAGCACCCGAAGCGCGTTTTAAGCCGCAACCCACTATTCAGGCGGCTATCGAGAGCTTTGATGCTCACTTTCGGCGCTAGGCCAGCAAGCAAGGGTGGGCAGGCTTCATCTGCCGACGCGGTTTGGTGTTTGGCCCTCGCGGGCACGCTGCGCTTTGCCCACGCTACGTTTGCTGGGAGTTCGGTGAGGAAGAGCCAACATGGTAGCGTGTGCTCTAAGAACCAAGCGGCAAACGAGCGGACGGTCCGGCAATTCCACGGCTTCTCAAGGCCACGCTTCGGCCGCCCCTCACTTCTGTGTTGGGCTTCACGGAAAGCACGATGAAAGTTAGAAAGCAGGTTTACGACCTCACCCTGTCGAACCTGCAGCAAAACCCTGTTTGGGAGTTTGCACTTGATGAAGAAGGTAATGAGGGACAGGACGAAGCCACCGTGCGCCCCTACAAATATAAAGGGATTCTCAACCCGTCTGAAGGGATGTTCATTGTCCGAGCGTCTTTTACTCTTGCTGATGGAACCGTAATGCAGGGCTACCTGACACCACCCCCTCAAAACGATAAGACCCTTGGTGTGGTGCAGCCGGTGATCATTACTGAGCGCGGGCAGGTTCTCTTTTGGTGTGGCGTTATTGCACCCTCTGAGGAGCGCATCGCACAAAGCTATACTGTGCTGGGCAAGTCTGCGGAGTGCGTGTTTCCACTTGCATTTGAATCTGCCGTTCCTCTGGTAGGGGGCGAAATAAAAGGCAGTATTCCGGGCTTTCTTATTCTGGAAGATTTTAGAAGTGGCAAAACAAGGGTAGTGCAATGAAGCCCAGCCTCGCGATCCACCGCACGGCCCTTCGCCCGAGACTCCGGGCCGCCGGTGAGCTAATGCCTTAGGAACGGGTAACCGAATGCGACATGCTCCGAAATACATCATGGCCGTCACAGCGGCGGTACTGTGTCTGGCCGCTGCGCTCTTCGAGTATTCGTTCTACGCCGACCAGAAGCGTTTCGCTGCCGCGAAAAATGACTGCGAGCGCGGTTGTATCCAGGACTCCGGCGGCCTCGATCAATGCCGCGAGTATTGTGCGCATCATCCCAATCACTATCCATGAGAGAGGACTGGGCCCCTGGCAGGCTCGGCGCTCAGATGGATGCAACGCAAGTTGCCAGATTTGAGGTAGACGGGGCCCGCGTTGGTGGGCCGCCGCTTTGCTCGGCAGTAGGGTACATATCATGCAACTCATCTTTAGCAAGCGATCCGGAAAATACGACAAGATGGAAGTGTTCCGGGATGGCGTTCTTGTCGAAAGCATTGAATGCCCCAAGCAAGGCATCATTCCTCATGACATGGTTCACTACATAGTCGAACACACGCTCCACAAGCGAGGCTTTGTCGGTCGCGTTCTTGCCGGGGAGGCAGTTTCATTCCGCATGGAGGCCGAGTCCGAGAGCGATGGAGTAGAGCGCCTCGTCGAGGTATTTCAAGCTGACGGCTGGTCAGGTTGGACCAGTTCTCCAACAGACATGCTCGACCTGTATCAAGTCACTTGCAGTGCCCGTCAATGCGAGCCTTTGGCGCTACAAGCTGATGACATTGATGCCGTACGCAAGAGAATCCTGGAGATCACGGAACAATGGCAGTCGATTCCGGTAGGCAAGTCGCTGGCTTTGAGCTTCGAGCGTAGGCATCCGGCGTCGCAGATTTGATGATGGACAAGCTTCACATTGCAATCTTCCTTCCTAAAAAAGACAATTTTGATCCCCTTTCATTCGTTCTATTCGGCTGGGCCTTTGCCGGCGCTATAGTCGCAATATCGATTCCGCTGGAATTGCACCGGATCAGAAGAGCAAAGGAGGCCCTGATCGCCCATTTGCAGGACACCCAACAATCGGTTCCAACCGACCCGACCGATCCGCGGCACGACGGCTGAATCAAAGCGTCGGCTGCCCTGCGGTGAGTGGTACTCTTACGCAATGCGACCCCTTCGCTATTCCATCAACGTCACACTGGACGGCTGCTGCGATCACCGGGCAATCATTCCGGACGAGGAGTTGCATCGTCACGCGGTCGAGAACCTCGACCGGGCCGATGCCCTGCTTTTCGGCCGGGTGACTTATGAAATGATGGAGGCGGCGTTTCGGCCGCCGTCGCGGACGGGCGAGATGCCCGCCTGGATGGAACCCTTCGCCCGGACGATCGACGCGGCAAGGAAGTACGTCGTGTCGAGCACCTTGGGCCGGGTCGACTGGAATGCGGAATTCGTGCGCGGGGATCTGGCGAAGGCCGTTCAGCGGCTCAAGCAGGAACCGGGTCAGGGGCTGCTTCTGGGAGGCGTGAAGCTCCCGATGGCCTTGGCCGAGTTGGGATTGATCGACGAATACGAGTTTGTGGTGCATCCCAGGCTGGCGGGCCATGGGCCGAGCTTGTTCGCGGGGCTGTCGAAGCGGATCGACTTGAGGCTCGTCAGCCGGCTGGAGTTCGGCTCGGGGGCGGTGGCGATGCGGTATGAGCCGGGAAGATAGGCTTTCCTCCCTTGGGGCCGCCAGCGGTGATTGGGCGGTGTTTCACTTAGTACAGAATTCATGCCGCCTAAGCCGTGGTTGCAGCAGATTCGCTTCGCCTGCAACGGAACTCCAGCGCTAGCCCGCATTCACGCCCAGTGAAATCACTCAGCGCCCTAATATCGGACATCCAGGCTTGCAGGCTCTGCGCTGAGCATCTGCCGCACGGTCCGAGACCTGTGCTGCAGGTTGGTGCCCAGGCTCGAATCCTTATAGCCGGCCAGGCGCCCGGTAGAAAGGTTCACGAGTCCGGCGTGCCATTTGATGATGCCAGCGGAGACCGTCTGAGAAGCTGGCTGGGATTGTCCAGGGAGCAGTTCTACAACCCGAAACTCGTCGCCCTTCTGCCGATGGGGTTTTGCTATCCGGGCACGGGAAAGTCCGGAGACCTTCCGCCGCGTCCGGAGTGTGCCCCCGCCTGGCAGCGGCAAGTCCTGTCACGGCTAGGCAAACTCCAAATCACACTGGTAGTCGGCCAGTACGCGCAGGCCTATCACATGCGGTCCGAAGCCGGTTCGGTCACGGAACTCGTCCTGGCCTGGAGGAAGTCATGGCCGCACATCGTTCCCTTGCCGCACCCGAGCCCCAGAAATAACCTGTGGTTGAAGCGCAATCCCTGGTTCGAGACCGAACTCATTCCCGCGCTAAGGATGCGGGTCGCGGATATTCTTGGCAATGATCGCCAAGCGGCGTATTGAACCTCATGGAAGTAAATGCACCAGATTTAGAACCGAGTCAGGGCCTGATCTCGGAAGAAGGGTTCAAGCAACTGCTGGACGCTGAAATTTTCCCTACTGCCACTCCATTGCAGTGGTTTGAAAGCGAGGCGCGTTCTTAAGGCAGCCATCAGGTCCGAAAAAGCCGCGCAGAGAAAAGCCAAACTGGATCCCCGCCTGCGCGGGGATGACGATGCTGATTTTGTCAGGGGAGATTCTGCCCAAGACGCCAGACGCGATTGGGCTGGCGAAGCTGCGTTGATCCGGTAAACAGTAAAGCACTTGCTTAATTATTTCGCGCCGCTATACTTAAGCACATGCTTAACCAATCAACCCGGCTCGACCAGACGTTCCAGGCGCTCGCGGACTCCAGCCGCCGGGCCATGCTGGCGCGGCTGGTCCAGGGGCCGGTCTCGGTCAGCGAGCTGGCGCGCCCCCTGGCCATGTCGCTGCCCGCGGTGATGCAGCACCTGGCGGTGCTGGAGGAGTCCGGGCTGGTGCGCTCGGAGAAGATCGGCCGGGTGCGCACCTGCCGCATCGAGCCGCAGGCGCTGAGCCTGGCCGAGCAGTGGATCAACCAGCGCCGCACCGAGTGGGAGCACCGCCTGGACCGCCTCGGCGCCTATCTCGAAACCCTGAAAAACCCGGATCACGAAGGAGATTCCCATGGCAAAAGCAAATGAAAAGCCCGAAGGCGCTCAGACTTCCACGCTGAACGTATCCCGCACCTTCACGGCGGCGAGCGACCTGGTGTTCCGCGCCTGGAGTTCGGCGGAGCACCTGAAGCGCTGGTTCTGCCCGGAGGTCTATACCGTGCCGGAGGCCGAGGTCGAGTTCCGCGTCGGCGGCGCCTTCGATATCTGCATGCAATCGCCGCAGGGCCAGCGGCACTGGAGCCGCGGCCGTTTTGTGGAAATCGTCCCGAACAAGCGCCTGGTGATCGACATGGAAGTGCCGGACGACGACGACAAGACCCTGTTCCGCGCGCTGCTCGAGGCGGACTTCAGCATGGACCACGGCGTGACCCGGCTCGAAGTCAGGCAGACCTTCACCATCCTCGACCCCAGGGCCGCGCCGATGATCCAGGGCGCCCCGATGGGCTGGCAGCAGACCCTGGACCGGCTCGAACGCGAGGTGGCGCGCATCCAGCAACTGCCGCCGGCCAGCCGCAGCGTGGTGCACGCCATGTTCTGCATCGAGCGCACCTACCCGGCCGCACCGGCGCAGGTGTTCAAGGCGTTCACCGATCCCGCCGCCAAGGCCAAGTGGTTCGGCAGCGGCGAGGGTCTCACCCTGCTGGCCCGCGAGATGGACGTGCGCCCCGGCGGCCGCGAGCATCTGCAGGGCCGCTGGAATACCGGCATGGTGTCGACCTTCGATGCCGTCTACTTCGACGTGGTGCCGGACCAGCGCCTGGTCTACGCCTACGAAATGCACCTGGACCAGCGCAAGATCTCGGTGTCCCTGGCCACCGTGGAACTGAAACCGGCCGGTACCGGAACGCGCCTGGTGATGACCGAGCAAGGCGCCTTCCTCGACGGCTACGACGATGCCGGCTCGCGCGAACAGGGCACCAATTTCCTGCTCGACGCCATGGGGCGCTCGCTGCAGGATTGAGCCCGGTGGAGCGGGTCTGCGACCCGCTCCACTTTTATAAAATCATGGCAATTCACAGGCTCTGCGAAGCGCTTTTTTGGCTTGGCGATAGGGCGGGCACAGCCCGCGCTATCGCCCGGCCCGCAACTCGGCGCTGAGGCTGTCCTGGCCGCGGTGCCACAGCTCGACGAACTCGGGCAGCGGCGGCGAGGGCCCGTTCCAGCCGATCAAGGCCATCACTTCCGCGGGCGCCGGCCGCGAGCCGTCGCGGGCGACGAACAGGTAGCGCACCAGGATCACCGCGTGCACCCGCTCGCCCACCGCGAAGCGGTGCTCGGCGAAGATCCACTTGGCGTTCCAGCCGAGCATGCGCGTCTGCAGGCGGTATTTCTGGAACGGCTTTAGTTCGCGGCTGAAGCGCGCGTCGGCATCGCCGGCCATGGGCCGCCAGCCGCGCGCCAGGGTTTTATGCCACAGGCCGCTGCGCACCCACCAGTCGAGCCGGCCCAGGTCGGCGGCGGAGAAATAGCGGCCGTTGTTCATGTGGACGTTGAAGTCCAGGTCGTTGAGCCAGACCCGCATCGAGAAGCTGCTGGGCTCATCCGCCGCGATGCGGCCGCGCATGCGCGAAATCCACCAGACGCGGACGAATCTGAACATCATCACCATGTTAGGGTCCGTTGACCGCCCATTAAGGGCCGCGGCGAAGATTGCACGCCCAATGCGGCAGCGCAACACTGGCGACTTCGACAGCGGCGCCCGTCGCCGCAGCCATGGCGGCCAGCCGGCGCAGCGGCAAAACTGGCGCACCGCGACGCCCCCACTCAAACAAAACCGGCAGGAACCCCCATGACCCAGTCCGTTCGCAAGGTCGCCATTCTCGGCGGCCTGCGCATCCCCTTCAGCCGCTCCAACGGCGTCTACGCGCACAAGTCCAACCAGGACATGCTCACCGCGACCCTGCGCGGGCTGGTGGACAAGTACCAGCTGCACGGCGAGCGCCTGGGCGAAGTGGCCGCCGGCGCGGTGCTGAAGCATTCGCGCGATTTCAACCTGACCCGCGAATGCGTACTGTCTTCGGGCCTCGCCCCCGAAACCCCGGCCTATGACGTGCAGCAGGCCTGCGGCACCGGCCTGGAAACGGCCATCCTGGTGGGCAACAAGATCGCCATGGGCCAGATCGAGGCCGGCATCGCCGGCGGCGTGGACACCGCCTCGGACGCGCCGATCGCGCTCAACGAGCGCCTGCGCAAGATCCTGCTCGACGCCAACCGCGCCAAGACCACTGGCCAGAAGCTGGCGGCCATCGCCCGCATCCGCCCCTAGATGCTGGCGCCGGCGATCCCCACCAACGGCGAGCCGCGCACCCGCATGTCGATGGGCCAGCACTGCGAGCTGATGGCCAAGGAATGGCATATCGCGCGCGAAGACCAGGACCAGCTCGCCTACGAGTCGCACCACAAGGCCGCCGCCGCCTACGAGGCCGGCTTCTACGACGACCTGCTGCTGGAATTCGCCGGGCTCAAGCGCGACAACAACCTGCGCCCGGAAATCTCCATCGAAAAGCTGGCCTCGCTCAGCCCCGCCTTCGACCGCAAGAACGGCACTCTCAGCGCCGGCAACAGCACCCCGCTGACCGACGGCGCCTCGGCGGTGCTGCTGGCCTCGGAAGCCTGGGCCAGGCAGCACGGCCTCAAGCCGCTGGCTTATCTGACGCACAGCGAAACCGCAGCCGTGGATTTCGTCGGCAAGAAGGAGGGCCTGCTGATGGCGCCGGCCTACGCCGTGCCGCGCATGCTGGCGCGCGCCGGCATCAAGCTGCAGGACTTCGACTTCTACGAAATCCACGAGGCCTTCGCCGCCCAGGTGCTGTGTACCCTCAAGGCCTGGGAAGACCCGAAGTTCTGCAAGGAACGCCTGGGCCTGGACCAGCCGCTCGGCGCGATCGACCGCGCCAGGCTCAACGTCAAGGGCGGCAGCCTCGCCGCCGGCCATCCCTTCGCCGCCACCGGCGGGCGCATCCTGGCGACGCTGGCCAAGATCATTGACCAGAATAAAGGCGGCCGCGGGCTGATTTCCATCTGCGCGGCGGGCGGCATGGGCGTGGTGGCGATCGTCGAGAAGTAGCCGCTGTTTCGAGTAGCGCTAACTTTAGAGGGAAATAGGCCAATAGCAGGGCGGCCTGTGGCCGCCAGGCTTGCTGTCACTCCGAACCACGGCGGCCACGGGCCGCCCTACTATCGCTACAATCTCCGCAGACGGGAGTCGCTCACCCCCGCGAAAGAAGCGGGGCGAGGAAGCAGGGGAGATCAGGACCATGAACGCATCCGCATCGCTGTTCGAACAGCACGAGTTCAGTTACGAGGGCCATCGCCTGGCCTATGAGACGGTGGGTGAAGGCATGCCCTTCGTGTTGCTGCACGGCATCCTGCTCGACTCTCACCTCAACCGCGAACTGGCCACGCGCTTCGCGGTGGAAGGCTACCGCGTGATCCTGCTCGACCTGCTGGGCCACGGCCGCAGCGACAAGACCAGCGATCCCAAGGACCATCGCGTCGATTTCTACGCCGACCAGGTCATCGCCCTGCTCGACCATCTTGGCATCGAGCGGGCCCTGGTCGGCGGCGTTTCGCTGGGCTGCATCGTCTCCCTGCACGTGGCGGCGAAGGCGCCGCAGCGCGTGGCCGGCCTGTTCCTGGAAATGCCGGTGATGGAGTGGTCGGCGCCCTGGGCCGCGATCCTGCTCTCGCCGCTGCTGCTGGCGGCGCGCTTCCTGCGCTTCGGTTACGTGCCCCTCACCCGCCTGATGCGCCAGCTGCCGCGCCCGCGCGAGTTGCGGCACGAGTGGCTGAGCAGCCTGATGAACACGCTGTCGCTGGACCCGGCGGTGGTGGCGGCGATCCTGCACGGCGTACTGGTGGGGCCGGTGGTGCCGTCCGAGCGCCAGCGGCGCGCGCTGCGGATGCCCGCCCTGGTGATCGGCCATGCCGGCGACAAGCTGCACGAGTTCCGCGATGCCCGCGTGCTGAGCGGGCAGCTGCCGCAGGCACGGCTGCTGGAAGCCCGGCACATCCTGGAACTGCGCACCCGCCCCGACCGCCTGTGGCCGCAAATCAGCAGCTTCCTGCGCCAGGTGCAGGAGGCCGCGCTGGACGCGGTGCCGGCGCCGGCCGCGCGACCCGTGCAGCCGGCGGAAGCCGCGCCGCTGGACGAGCTGAAGCAGCGCTTCGAGCAAGCGGTGGAAAAAGTGCGCAGCGCCCCGCCGGATGGCCCGTTCAAACCCTCCAACGAACTCAAGCTGAAGATGTACGCCTTGTATCGCCAGGCCATCGACGGCGACGTGCAGGGCAAGCGCCCCGGCATGCTCGACGTGGTGGCCCGCTACAAGTACGACGCCTGGGCCATGGCCAAGGGCCTGTCCGCCCAGGATGCGATGCGCAAGTACCTGGAGGAAGTGGCGAAGGTGGAACAGAAGTTCGGGTAGTGCGGCACGGCGGTTCAGGCTGAAGGCGGCTTGGCGCGATAGCGCACTCCGCTGATTTCCGCAAAATCGGCATCCTGTGTCCACAGGCTTGCATCGGCAGCCTGGGCCGTAGCAAGGATCAAGCTGTCGGCCATCGGCAGCCGATGAACGATGGATAGCCGCACGGCGCTCAGAGCGATGCGCCCATCGACGTCGATCACCTTTCCTTGCTCCATGATCGCGACGGCTTGCAGCGCGGCGCTTTCGTCTCGTTGCTGAACAATCCGCTTGAATACTTCGTACAGGTTGATGCTCGATACCACCAGCGCTGCCGTGTCTTCGATGGCGGGCGCGAAAAAACGGGCGTTCGGACCGTCCGCGAAATACTCCAGCCAGGCCGAGGAATCGATCAGATTCACGAATGATCGGCGTCGCGCGGCACGTCGGTTGCAATGCCTTTAAGGAATCCGCGAGCTTTGCGCGCCGGCAGGATCGGCACGAATTCCACGCGCCCCTCGTACTGGATGACGTGGACCTTCTGTCCCGGATAAAGTCCAAGCGATTCACGAATGCGCTGCGGAATCACCACTTGGTATTTTGGGGAGATGGTCACCGTATTCATACGAAACTCCGATCGATGGCCTTAGTGTAATACACCTATGCCATATCGACTATAGCCAGCTCGTAGCCTGGCCTGGGAACGGTACACAATGTAGGGCGGGTCGTGACCCGCCTTTCGCGGAAGCTTCGCGGTGAACGGCGGGG
>CAJCJI010000180.1 GCA_903970595.1 Verrucomicrobiota bacterium | reverse complement strand
CATCGACGACGCGCCGGGCCGGTACATCGAATTCTGCAAGGGCAGCTTCAGCAGCCGTTCCCTGAACGGGCTCAAGCTGGTGGTCGATTGCGCCAATGGGGCGGCCTACCGCGTGGCGCCGGCGGTGTTCGAGGAACTGGGCGCCGAGGTCATCGTCATCGGCAACCGGCCCGACGGCCTGAACATCAACCGGGACTGCGGTTCCACCCACCTGCAGACCTTGCAGGCGGCTGTGACCGCGCACGGCGCCAACCTGGGGATCGCGCTCGACGGGGATGCCGACCGCTGCCTGCTGGTGACCGCGGAAGGGCGGGAGGTCGACGGCGACGAGATGCTGTTCGTCATCGCCCGGCACCGCCTCAAGTGCGGCACGCTGCGCGGCCCGGTGGTGGGCACGGTGATGAGCAACCTGGGCCTGGAGCGGGCCTTTGCCGCCCTGGGAGTGCCGTTCGAGCGCGCGGCGGTGGGGGATCGCTACGTGCTGGAGCGGCTCAAGGCCAGCGGCGGCATGATCGGCGGCGAAACTTCCGGACACACCCTGTGCCTCGACCGCACCACCACCGGCGACGGCATCATCAGCGCGCTGCAGGTGCTGGAGGCGATGCTGGCCGAACAGCTCAGCCTGGCGCAGCTGGTGTCCGGCATGAGCAAATTTCCGCAGGTGCTGATCAATGTACCGATCCAGGGCAAGGCCCGGCCGGTGATGGACCTGCCGCAGGTCGCCGAAGCCCTACGGCAGTGCGAGCTGGCCCTGGCGGGCCGCGGCCGCATCCTGTTGCGTGCCTCCGGCACCGAACCGCTGATCCGGGTCATGGTGGAGGCGCAGGACGCGGCCGAAGCCCGGCAGGTCGCGGAGCGCCTGGCGGAGGCGGTCAAGGCTGCAGCTGCCGGCCTGCGCAAGGGGGCGGCCGGCGTAAAATGCAATTCCATCCTGTGAACCAACAAAGGTCAGCTCCGTGTCGCGTCGCTATCTGATTGCCGGCAACTGGAAAATGAACGGCTCGTTGCCGGCGAATGCCGAACTGCTGGGCGAACTGGCGCTGCAGCAGGAACGCTACCCCGGCATCGACATGCTGGTCTGCCCGCCTTCGGTGTACCTGGAATCGGCCGGACGCCAGCTGGGTGGCAACATGCAGCTGGGCGCGCAAAACCTCAGCGACCAGACCAAGGCCGGGGCCTTTACCGGCGAGGTTCTCGGGGCGATGCTGGCGGAGCTCGGCTGCCGTTATGTGATCGTCGGCCACTCCGAACGCCGCGCGCTCTACGGCGAGGACGATGCCACCGTGGCCCGCAAGTTTGCCGCGGCCCAGGCCGCCGGGCTGGTTCCCATACTCTGCGTCGGCGAAACCCTGGACGAGCGTGAAGGCGGCGGTGCCGAGACCGTGCTGGCGCGGCAACTCGGAGCCGTACTGGGCGCCTGCGGCATTGGCGCCTTTGCCCGGGCCGTCGTCGCCTACGAGCCGGTCTGGGCCATCGGCACCGGCCGCACCGCCACGCCGGAGCAGGCGCAGGCGGCACATGCCTTCCTGCGTGGCCAACTGGCGGCACAGGATGCTAAAATCGGCGATTCGACGCGCTTGCTGTATGGCGGCAGCGTCAAGGCCGACAATGCGTCGTCGCTGCTGTCCTGCGGCGACGTCGATGGCGGACTGATCGGCGGGGCATCCCTGAAAGCCGCCGAATTCCTGGCGATCTGCGCTTCGGCGCAGGCGCTGAGCACTAACTGAAGTGGTTGTTTAACCGGTCCGCCAAGAACGGATCCGATCGAGCCTATGTATACCTTCCTGATTGTGGTTTATGTGCTGGTTTCCGCCTCGCTGATCGGCCTGGTGCTGATCCAGCACGGCAAGGGCGCCGACGCCGGCGCCGCGTTCGGCAGCGGCGCTTCCGGCACCGTCTTCGGCGCCCGCGGCTCGGCCAACTTCCTGAGCCGCAGCACCGCCTGGCTGGCGGCGGTGTTTTTCGCCCTCAGCTTGATCCTGGCCTATTTCCTGCACGGCCGCGCCGCACCGCACAGCGTGGTGGAGACGGTGCCGGCCAAGCCCGCCGCCGCGGTGGAGGTCCCGGTGACCATCCCGGCCGCGCCGACCCCGAAGACCGACGCCGCCCCGGCCGCCGCCGCACCGCAGCAGCAAGTGCCGGTCACGGACGCCAAGCAGCCCGCCGCCGCGCCGCCCGCGCCCGCCGCGAACACTCCGGCCCAGCCGGCCACGCCGAAGGTTCCCCAGTAACAGCGGCGGGAAATCAAGGAAATCCCGCAGGCCGCAGACAAGCGGCGGCCGCGGGATTAGAATTCACCCCCGATTTGCCGACGTGGCGGAATTGGTAGACGCACTACCTTGAGGTGGTAGCGGGGAAACCCGTCCGAGTTCGAGTCTCGGCGCCGGCACCAGCCAGACCAGAAAGCCCCGCCCGATGCGGGGCTTTTTGCGTTTGATGCCGGCGCAATTCGGACCGTCATCCACTGCTAAATGTTTGATTGACCGGAGGTCTTGAATATTCCGGCGGCGTCTCAAAATAGTGCTCCGATGCAATGGTTTGGAGCAGATATTCCCTTGCCTGAGCATCACCGCTCCATTACAATAGCGGACTCACTGGTGCGGGGTGGAGCAGTCTGGCAGCTCGTCGGGCTCATAACCCGAAGGTCGTAGGTTCGAATCCTACCCCCGCTACCAATCTGGTTTGGTGTGCCAGGC
>CAJCJI010000179.1 GCA_903970595.1 Verrucomicrobiota bacterium | reverse complement strand
CGGGTAGCGCTACGCGCTACCCGTGCTACTGGCGAGCACCCGCTCGCGGGCGGCGCGGTATTCCCGCTCCAGGCGCGCCACCAGTTCGGCGGTGGCCGGCACGTCGTGGATCTGCCCGGTGCCCTGGCCTGCGCCCCAGATATCGCGCCAGGCCTTGGCGTCGCTGCCGCCGCCGAAGTCCATGGTGCTCTTGTCGCCTTCCGGCAGCCGGTCAGGGTCCATGCCGGCGGCGACGATGCTGCTGCGCAGGTAGTTGCCGTGCACCCCGGTGAACAGGCTGGAGTAGACGATGTCTTCGGCGGCGCTGTCGACCAGGGCCTGTTTGTAGCCCGCCGGCGCGTTGGCTTCGCGGGTGGCGATGAAACGGGTGCCGATATAGGCCAGGTCCGCGCCGACCGCCTGCGCGGCCAGGATGGCGTCGCCGCCGGCGATGGCGCCGGAGAGGATGATGGTGCCGTCGTAAAACGAGCGCACCTCGGGCACCAGCGCGAAGGGCGACAGCCGCCCGGCGTGTCCGCCGGCGCCGTTGCAGACCAGGATCAGCCCGTCGACGCCGGCCTTGAGGGCGCGCTTGGCATGCGCGATGGTGGTGACATCGTGGAACACCAGGCCGCCGTAGCTGTGGGCGGCCTCCACCACCAGGTCCGGCGCGCGCAGGGAGGTGATCATGATCGGCACGCGGTACTTCACGCACAGCGCCACGTCGTGCTGCAGGCGCTGGTTGGAGGCGTGCACGATCTGGTTCACCGCGAACGGCGCCACCTTGGTCTGCGGATGCGCCTGGCGGAACTGCGCCAGTTCGGCCGTGATGCGCTGCAGCCACTGCTCCAGCACCGGCTCCGGGCGCGCGTTCAGGGCGGGGAAGGAACCGACGATGCCGGCCTTGCACTGTTCGATCACCAATTCGGGATTGGAGACGATGAACATCGGCGAACCGATGACCGGCAGCGCGAGGTTGTCGCGCAGCAATTGCGGCAATGACATAGGGGTCAAGACTCCAGCTTGGAAAAATCGGGGGCGCGTTTTTCAAAGAAGGCGGAAGCCGCTTCGTGGAACTCGGCGCTGCGCAGGCGCCGGGCGAAGTGCGCCGCCTCTTCGGCCATGCGCTCCTGCACCGGGCCGGCGCCGGCCTTGAGCAGCTGCTTGGTCAGCAACAGCGCTTCAGGGGCCTTGGCGGCAAGCTTGCGGGCCAGGCCGCGCGCCGTGTCCTGCAGCTCGGCCAGCGGCACCACACGGCTGACCAGGCCCAGGCGCTGCGCGGTGGCGGCATCGAAGGGCTCACCGAGCAGGCTCAGCTCGGCGGCCTGCAGGTAGCCGACCCGCTGCGGCAGGAGCAGGGTGCTGCCGAACTCCGGCACCAGGCCCAGGTTGATGAATGGCAGGGACAGGCGCGCATCGTCGGCGGCCACCACCAGGTCGCAGTGCAGCAGCAAGGTGGCGCCGACGCCGACCGCCGCGCCCTGCACCGCCGCGACCACGGCCTTGCGCGCGGTGGACAGCGCGCGCGTGAAGCGCATCACCGGGCCGGCATCGGGCTTGTCCTCCAGGTCCGGCGGGTTTTGCATGAAGTCCTGCAGGTCGTTGCCGGCGCAGAAGGCCCCGCCCTCGCCGCTCAGCAGGATCACCCGGATCGCGGTGTCGGCTTCGGCCCGCTGCAACGCCTCGACCAGCGCCAGGTACATCGGGATGGTCAAGGCGTTCTTCTTGTCGGCGCGGTTGAAGCGGACTTCCAGGACGCCGGCGGCGGCGCTGACCAGGATGTTGTCGGACATGGGCTGATGGGGAGCCAAGCGGAATGAGCCCGTCTAGCTTAGCGTCCGGCGCGAGGAAATGGCGCTTACCCGGCACCGGGCCCGCGCGATTCCCGCAGACGCGAACGGCTACGAATCTTTATCAGATCGGCGGCGCCGCCAGGGCGTCGATCGCCGCCGCGACGGAGGCGTGGACCCTGCGCTCGCCCAGCTGGCGCAGCAACTCGGTGTCCTCCAGCCGGTCCCAGATGGGCCCGGTCAGATCGGCCAGATGCAGCGTGACCTTGGCCTCGCCCAGGGTTTCAACCAGCTGCTCCAGGGTCTCGATGCCGGTGGCGTCGATGGCGTTGACGGCCGAGCAGATGAGAATCAGGTCGGTCACCTCCGGACGCCGGCTCAGGCGCGCGGCGATGAATTCCTCGAAACGCGCCACGTTGCCGAAGAACAGGCTCTCGTCCAGGCGCAGCAGCAGCAATTGCGGCCAGATCTCCAGCTCCGGATGACGATCCAGTTCGCGGAACTGTTCGGTGCCGGGCACCAGTCCCACCTCGGCGATGTGCGGCTGGCTGGAACGCCAGACATGCAGCAGCAAGGCCAGCACGGCGCCCAGGAGCAACCCCGGCTCGACGCCGAACAGGAAGGAAACCGCGGCCGTGAGCAGCCAGGCCGCGGCCTCGCCGCGGTCGTATTCCCAGGTGCGGCGCAGGCTGCGCAGATCCACCAGCCGCGCCACCGCGAAGACGATGATCGCCGCCAGCGCCGCCTTCGGCACCCAGCGCAGGGCCTCGCCGAACAGCAGGATGGACGCGGCCAGCGCGAGGGCCGTGACCATGCCGGCCGCGGGGCTGCGCGCGCCCGCGCTGTCGGCCACGGTGGAACGGCTGAAGGAACCGGCGACCGGCATGCCCAGGGACATCGCGGCCGCGACATTGGCGGCGCCCACCGCAATCAATTCCCGGTTGGCATCGGTGCGCATGCGCCGCCTGCGCGCGAGCACCCGGCCGATGGCCACGCTCTCCAGGTAACTGACCAGGGCCACCAGCACCGCGCCCGGCAGCATGCGCCGGGTCAGGTCCAGGTCCACCACCGGGAATCCGAGCTGCGGCAGGCCGCGCGGGATGGGGCCGACCAGGGTCAGGTGAATACCGCTGAACCGGGCGAACAGGCCGGTGCCGACCAGCACGATCATCGGCCATACCAGCACCGCGCCGGCCGCCGGGACGCGGGGGATGCCGAGGCCGCGCAAGGCCGGCTGGATGAAGCGCCGCCCGATCAGCAGCGCCGCCAGCACGCTGAGCGAGAACAGGGGGGTTGTCAGATGCAGCCTGGGCAAGGCGGTGATCGCGCCGACGATCAATTCCCCGCCGCGCTGCCCCGACGGCGCGGCGATGCCCAGCAGGTTGTACAGCTGGCTCAGCATGATCAGCACGCCGGCCCCGGCAGTAAAGCCGTTCAGCACCGGCAAGCTGATGAAGTTCACCAGCACCCCGGCGCGCAAGACGCCGAGCACCAGCATGACGGTGCCGCTGAGCACGGCCAGCATCGCCGCGGCCGGCAGCAACTGCGCCGGATCATGCACCGTCGCGCCCAGGACGCCGGCGCTGAGGATCGAAGCCACCGCCACCGGCCCGACCGCCAGCACGCGGCTGGTACCCAGCAGCGCGTAGACCAGCGGCGGCAGCAGGCCCGCATACAGGCCCACTTCCGGCGGCAGGCCGGCCAGGAACGCATAGCCCAGGGCCTGCGGCGCCAGCACCGCGCAGGTGACGATGCCGGCGACCAGGTCGTGGGCGGCGTCCTGGCCGCCATAGCCGCGCCACCATGGCGGCAGGCGCGCGCCGGCCGAACCGGCATGGCGGTTCGCGGAACGGCGCCGGGCTTGACCGCCGATGGTCTGAGGGCTTTTGGACATTAAGTCAATATTTTGGAAGATTACCGGCGCGCTGAGGCGTTGAGCTTGCACGATCCGTTCCGCGCAAACCGTATCCGCGAATAAAAGCTTTTTAAGACTTCCCCCATCAGGCCGGGCGCAGCCTCGGGCACAATGGCACAAGGCCCGGTGACGGCCATGCTAGCGGCTGCGGATTGCGCCTGGATGGCATGATCGTACATGGCTTTGCCGCAAGCCGGCGGCACGGTGACGCTGCCCCCGCCAAGCCCGCAAGCGGCAGGCTGACCCGGCCATTATCGCGGCTCAAAATCGCGGAAACTGTGAACTGATCGCGCAATGGGGGCAGAATATCCTGTCACTGCGGCCCTGGAACAATTCGTGAATCAGGCTGTTGATACCGTGCGGCGCGTCTTGAGCCGCTGCCGCGGCGGTCCGCGGATGGCGCCGGCGGGATCGGGCCCCAACTCGGTGCCGCCCTCTCTTCCGGCAATTTTTCCCTATTCAAAACAATGAGTTCCTTGCCCTGCTTCAAAGCCTACGATATCCGCGGCCGGGTCCCGGAGGAGCTGAACGCGGATCTCGCGTTCCGGCTCGGCGGCGCTTATGCGCAGCGCTTCAGCCCCCAGCGGGTGGCGCTGGGCCGGGATGTCCGCCACTCCAGCCCGGAGCTGCTCAACGCGCTGGCGCACGGATTGCTTGCGGCCGGGGTGGAAGTGCTCGACCTGGGCCTGTGCGGCACCGAGGAGGTGTATTTCGCCGCGTTCCAGCCGGGCATCGACGGCGGCATCATGGTCACCGCCAGCCACAACCCGATG
>CAJCJI010000178.1 GCA_903970595.1 Verrucomicrobiota bacterium | reverse complement strand
TCCGATTCGGTCAATTCTCCGCCCGAAGCCGCTTGATTTTTCAGCGAACGACTTTTGTTGACTTACATCAAGCACGCATTTAGCGTGTCCGATGCCGACCCAGCAGCCCATTCAAGGTTTGATATGTCCGCCCCCATCCAATCCACGCTTGCGGTTCCCTCTATTCCACACTGGATCGGCGGCGAAGCCGTCGGCGGCGCTTCGAGCCGCTCCGGAGATGTCTACAATCCGAGCACCGGATGCATCACCGCCACCGTGCCCTACGCTTCGGCCGCGGACATCAAGGCCTGCGTGGCGGCGGCGCATGCGGCCTTCGGCAAATGGGCCGCGACGCCGCCCCTGCGCCGCGCGCGCATCCTGTTCCGCTTCCGCCAGTTGCTCGAAAGCGCCAGCGACCAGATTGCCGAAGCGATCTCGCGCGAGCACGGCAAGACGCTCAGCGATGCCCGCGGAGAGATCGTCCGCGGCCTGGAGGTGGTCGAATTCGCCTGCGGCATTCCGGACCTGTTGAAGGGCGAGTACAACGAGAACGTCGGCACCGGCGTCGATGCATTCAGCCTGCGTCAACCCCTGGGTGTGGTCGCGGGCATCACGCCCTTCAATTTTCCGGCCATGGTGCCGTTGTGGATGTTCCCGGTCGCATTGGCCTGCGGCAATACATTCATCCTGAAGCCTTCGGAGCGCGATCCATCCGCTTCGATCCTGCTGGCTCAGTTGCTGCGGGAGTCCGGTCTGCCGGAGGGCGTATTCAACGTCCTCCATGGCGATCGCGAAGCCGTCGATGGACTGCTCCATCACCCCGACGTCGCCGCCATCAGCTTCGTCGGCTCCACCCCGGTCGCCCGCCACGTCTTTCACGAAGGCACCCAGCACGGGAAGCGCGTCCAGGCGCTAGGCGGCGCCAAGAATCATATGGTGGTCATGCCGGACGCCGATGTGGACGAAGTCGTCGACGCCTTGCTCGGAGCGGCTTACGGTTCGGCGGGGGAGCGCTGCATGGCGATTTCAATCGCCGTGGCTGTGGGTGACGCCTGCGCCGATCAGCTGATCGAGCGGCTTGCCCCCAAGGTCAAGGCCCTGCGGGTGGGCCTGCCCTCGGATGGCCAGACCGAAATGGGACCCCTGATCACTTCCGAACATCGCGCGCGGGTTTGCGACTACATCGAAGCCGGAGTCGGCGAAGGCGCAAATCTTCTGGTGGACGGGCGTATCGGTTACGCCGGCAAGCCGGGAGGATTTTTTCTCGGCGGCTCGCTGTTCGACCGCGTGCAAGCCAATATGCGCATCTACCGCGAGGAGATTTTTGGGCCCGTGCTGGGCATCGTGCGCGTTGCAAGCCTGGATGAGGCGATCAAGCTCATCAACTCCCATATGTATGCGAACGGCACCGCGATATTCACCCGCAGCGGCAACGCCGCACGGGCGTTCACTTCGGCCATCGAAGTGGGAATGGTCGGGGTCAATGTGCCGCTGCCGGTACCGATGGCGTTCCATAGCTTCGGCGGCTGGCGCAGTTCACTCTTCGGCGACCACCATATCTATGGACGCGAGGGCGTGCGGTTCTATACGCGTCTCAAAGCAGTCACGCAGCGCTGGCCGCGCGAACTTGAACGGCGCGCCGAGTTTGCCATGCCTACGATGAAGTAGACCGGGCCATACCCCGCCCCTGCCGGTCCCGCCCCTGCCGGTGCGTTCAAGCGGCCGGGGCACAGCGGCCGGCTGACAAGTCTGTTGAAGCTGTCCCGGGGGCGCGATCGAAGCCGTTCAACTTGGGCCGGATCAAGCCCGCAAGCTCTTAAAACCTTCGCTTCAGACGCGGCCCGTAACCGGTATGAGGGCACCGGTGACGGCGGCCGCTCGATCGCTCAGAAGAAACAGGATGACCTCGGCCAGGGCACGCGGGGTGACCCAGCGGGAGAAGTCGGCGTCCGGCATGTCGGCCCGATTGGCAGGCGTATCGATGATGCTTGGCAAAACCGCGTTGACGGTGATATCCCGCGCCTTCAGTTCCTCGGCCAGGGCCTCGGTGAGCCGGGCCACGCCGGCCTTTGAAGCAGCGTAGGCGCCCATGCCGGCTGCGGCCTTCACCGCGCCGGCAGCACCGATGCTGACGATTCGGCCGCCGTGAGGCGAGAAATGCGGCAGTGCGGCGCGGCAGGCGTTGACCGCCGTGCGCAGATTGATTTGATACAGCAAATCCCAGGTTTCGGCAGCGCCGTCCTTCAGGGTTTCCCAGCGGAAGCCACCGGCGATATTGACCAGGGCATCGATGCGGCCGTGCCTGGCGGCTATCGACGCCATCGCGGTACTCGTCGCCGCCGGATCGCCGAGATCCAGTGGCGGCCAGGCTTCGGCACCCTTGGGAGGTGTACCCGCGATACGATCCACTGCGAACACGTTCGCGCCGGCGGCGACCGCGGCTTCCGCGACCGCCGCACCCAGCGCACCGAATGCCCCGGTGACCACGACGACCTTCCCGCTCAACTCCATCGCTGTCGCTCCACTGCTCGCCACGGCCATTCGCATATTTTCCTCGCGGCAAGGCAGTTCCTGCTGCCGCATTCAGGGCTCAAAACCAAGTTCTAAGCTAAATGAGCCGAGATGTTTGGTCAACATTGTTGTTGATCTACTATTGTCGTCGATCCCGCCGCATCGAAGCCGGCCCCCGGGCCCTGGATTCGGTTGACCTTGTCATCCAGACAAATGAACGGTTGGTTAGTGATGCTGGGCATGAGAGGCGGTCTTCAAGTTCGTAGCGGCACTTGTCTGCTTGCGCCCTCCGCGGAGTACCGCTCCGACAGCACGAGGCTTGATCGATCCTCAAGCGAATGCTACCGACCGCTACTCGACGTTATAATCAACGTTGCTGTATGATTTAAAGATAGTGACGTAACGCAGCTTGGTTGCTTGGGCAAAATGGAATCGAGTCGGAATATTTACCGGGTAGCCGAACGACTTTCCGATCTGATCGTGCATCGCCCCGAACTGGACGGCATACGTTGCAGTATGGCCGAGCACAGTTGATGCCCGGCAGTCATTGCTTCACAGGCGGGTCCCGGCAGTGTGCGCCGCAAGGACTCGCACTGAAATAAGATTGGGGGAGAGGAGATGGCATGAACAGAACCGTTTCCTACGAGCTGCGCGTCGCCGGACTTGATCCGGCTGGCTCTGCAAGGGTTCGATCTCCAAGCGAATACATCTCATCCGGCGCCACCGCGACGATCGCCCCTTGTCGGGCGTCGGCCTTGCGGTTCGGGTTGGCGGGCGCCTTCCGTGGAATTGTGGGGAGCACTGCAGTCCGGAAACTGCAGCCCAGGGTGGTCAGCATGCGCCTTGACGCTGGCCAGGTTGAAAATCAATTAAAACTTTAAAGAAAAGATAAATGTGAAACCCATGAACATTAACTGTTGTGAGGGGAGAAACAGTGATGCTTCAGAAAATAACCGTGGCGCTGGCACTTGCGCTTGCTCTGGGTGTGCTCGGATATCTGACTCGCCAGACCCAAATCGAGCCGCTGGACCTGGGACTCTACAGCAGCCGGGTTGAAACGCTACGCCGGATTTCCGAAGTCGAAGCCGATCTGGAGCGGGAACTCGCAACCGCGCGGCTGAATCTGGATGCGGATTGGACCCGCTTGGGAAAGCTCGGGCAACAGATCCTGGCGCTTGAGCAGACCGCGGCTACGGGCCAGAGCTCGGTCATCGGCATCGACGCCGGAATCGACGCCTCGTTGCACAACTTCCTGGCGGCCACGGACCAGAAAATGCAGCTGGCCCAGGACAGTCAGCAGCAACTAAGGGACTTGATCAGCCGATTCAAGGATTTACGCGAATCCGCCGCCCGCATTCTGGCCGTGGTGCTGCCGACCCAGTCGTCCGCTCTGCGGCAGCAGATCGGAGACCTGCTCGACGCCGCGACGACCTATACCGTGGAAAGCGTGCCCGCGAACGGCGAAGCCCTGGATTCGTTGATGCAAACGATCCAGAGCAATGCCCAGACCCTGGAGCCTTCGGCGCGCGCGGCGCTGCTGGCTTTCACCGAGTCCGCGCGGCAGCTGCGCGCTTCCCGCGATGCGCTGCAGTTGCAGACCAAGCGCATGGCCGAGGTGCCGCTGCCCCAGTCGCTGCAATCCCTGCTCGCGGACTACAGCGAACACTACCGGGCACAGGAAGCCTCGGTCAGCCGCTACCGCATGATTCTGGCCATTTACGCGGCCTCGCTGCTGCTGGTGTTCGCAGTGCTCGGCCTGAGACTGCGTGGCAGCTTCCTTGAACTGGACGGCATCAACGCCCAACTGCAGGATACCAATGCCAACCTTGAGAACATGGTTGCCAGCCGCACGCAGGAGTTGAGCAAGGCGCTGGACGATCTGCGCATGAACGAAGCCCACCTCATTCAATCCGAAAAAATGGCCTCGCTGGGCCAGATGGTTGCCGGCCTTGCCCACGAGATCAACACGCCCCTCGCCTACGTCCGCAGCAACGTCGAAACCGTGCGCGGTTCGCTGGGCGGCCTGCGCCGGGTTGCAGGCGCACACCCGGATGCCGAAGAGAGCTTCAGTGAAAGCGACAGCCTGCTGGCCGACGCGGATTACGGCCTGGGCCAGATCGCGGACCTGGTGATGGGGCTGAAGAACTTCGCCCGCGTGGACCGCTCGCAGAGCGAGCTGTTCGACGTCAACGAAGGCCTGGATACCGCCATCAAGATCTGCGGCAACCAGCTCAAGAACCGCATCCAGGTCGAACGCGAATACGCCGATCTGCCGCGCATCCACGGCGCCCCGTCGCAAATCAATCAGGTATTTCTCAACATCCTCACCAACTCGGCACAGGCCATCGAAGGCGAGGGCCAGATCCAGGTGCGCACACGCGATGCGGGTGCGCATGTCGAAATCTCCATCCGCGACAGCGGCTGCGGCATGGATGCCCAAACCCGGACACACATCTTCGAGCCGTTCTTCACCACCAAGGATGTGGGACAGGGTACGGGCCTGGGCCTGGCCATCGTGTTCCGCATCGTCGAAGACCACCGCGGCTCGATCCGCGTCGAGTCCGCTCCGGGCGAGGGAACCGAGTTCATCATTTGCTTGCCGAAAGCCGGCTCGCCGCGCTGCGCGGCCCAGGAATCCGGCACCGCCGCAGTCTCCGATCCCTCGTTTTCGGCGACGGCCTGAGATCGACCGAACATGAACGAAGCCTTGCGAATCTCACGCGCCCGGATCCTGTTTGTCGACGACGAGCCGCGCGTGCTGGTGGCGCTCAAGGCGATTTTTCGCAGCGAGTACCAGGTGATTACGGCCAATGGCGGCGCCGAAGCCATCGAACTGATACGCCATCAAGCGGTAGACGTGATCGTCAGCGACCAGCGCATGCCCGGCATCACCGGATTGCAGGTGCTGCGCACGGCGCGCGAGCTGCAACCTCGGGCCATTCGCCTGCTGCTCACCGGCTACTCGGACCTCAACGCCATCGTTGGATCGATCAACGAGGGCGAAATATTCCGCTTCGTGAGCAAGCCCTGGTCCAACGAGAAGCTGCGCGACACCCTGGCCTCGGCCGTGGACGCGGCATCGCTGGATCTGCCGGCGACCGCGCAGAACGACATAAGCAGCGCGGGCGCAGATTCTTCCCGCAGTGCGGTGGGCGCCCTGATCCTCGATGACGATCCGCAAACCCTGGACGCATTGCGCCGGGCGCTGGAAGTCGATCGCAACATCTATTGCGCCACCAACCTGGACGAGGCGATCGCGCTGCTGGAACGCCAACGGATCGGCATCCTGGTCACCGAGCAGACGGTCGGCGGCGAATCGGTGACGGCACTGCTCAGCGCGCTCCGGCAGAATCATCCGGCACTGGTGGCAATCGTGCTCACCAGCCAGATCGACGCCGCGCACAGCATCGATTTCATCAATTTCGCCCAGGTCTTCCGGCTGCTGCGCAAGCCGGTGGGCGACAGCTTGCTGCGCGGCACGGTAAACCTGGCCAGCAGGCGCTTCGAAATGCTGATTCAGCACCCGCAGCAGAGCCGGCGGCTGAATGCCGAAGTCCCGCATCTGGCGGCCACACCGGAAAAACGCCCATTGTTCGCACGCATCAAGCAGATGCTGCTACCCAGCTGGTAAAGAGGCAGAACCCCAATGCCAAAACCTGGACCGGCTGATTCCAAGCGCTCCCGCTCGGCCGAGTACGCCGTTGCCATCCCCCTGTTGGTGGTCTGCGTCGTGGTCGGCCTCGCCTTCTGGCTGCTCAAACCGGGAGGTGCGGCCAACCATCCGAAAGCCCAGCAGACGGCTGCTGCAAACGCGACCGCAGGCGCTGCGCCATCGGAGGAATCCGCCGCCGTCGCCGACTGGAAGCGGCGGCTGCAAGGCGATTATTCGCAGGCTGAACAGGAGCGGCGTCAAAAGGAACAGCAGGACGCCGAACTCGCCGCAGAGAAGCGCAAGGCCCAGGCAGACGCCTTGCCGCCAAGGCCGGCCGTCGCGCCGCCGCCACCGGTGGCGGCGGCAGCGGTACCGGCTGCACCGGTCACGGCCGTGGCAGCGCCGGCGCCCAGGCAGGCACCGCCCGCACCTGCGCCGGCCGAAGCCGTTCCGGCCAGTCCAAAGGCCAACATCGTCGCGGCCACCGTCGACTGGACCAGCTGCAGCCGTCCCAAGTATCCGCTGCAGTCGATCGAGGCCCACGAAGAAGGAACTGTGGAAATCGCCGCCGACGTCGATCCTACGGGGCGCCTGCTGTCGAGCCGCCTGGGCACGTCCAGCGGATTCTCCGCACTGGACCAGGTCTCTGCGGCCGCCGTGTCGAAATGTCATTTCAAGCCCGGAACCCGGGACGGAACGCCGGAGGTTTCCCATACCACGATCCGCTTCAGCTGGAAGCTGTCGGGTTCCCAGTGAAAGCTGCTGTTTTTTTGGCGAGCTTGTCCGGACCGCCAGCGTCTCATCGAGGTCGATGGCCGCCAGACAGTATCCCGTTCAGATTCCTTGGCGTAGCCGCGGTTTTCTTAGGAGCATCCGATGCACGCTGACGACCTGCACCGACCGCTTTACGTACCGGATCTCCTGGTCAACGCGCTGAATCAGACGCCTGAACGTGCCCTCTTGTGCTTGCTGGACGGCTCCACCCTGAACGTGGGACAGGTGCGCGATACCACCAGCCGGTTCGTCCAGGCATTGCGCAAGCTGGGCGTAGGCGCCGGCACCCGTGTCGGCCTGCTTTCCTCGAACCGGCCCGAGGTGCTGTTTGCCAACAATGCCGTTCAACTCCTGGCGGCCATTTATATCCCCATGCATCCGCTCGGCGGAGCCGCCGACCACCTTCACGTCGTCACCGACGCGCAAGTCGAGATCCTGATCTTCGACGCACAACGCTACGCTGAACGCGCGGCTGAACTGGCCAGGCATGCACCGGGCTTGCGTCTGCTGGCGTTTGGGCCCAGCCCGCTGGCCGAAGACCTGTGTCAGCTCGCCGGTCAATGCACACCGACGCCTCTGGTCGCGCCGAAGGTCGGGCCCCACGACGTGATCCGTCTGGGCTACTCCGGCGGCACCACCGGCAAACCCAAGGCCCTGGCCAGTGTTCAGCGCACGGGTCTGACCACATTGACCCTGATGCTGGCGGAATGGGAGTGGCCCAATCCGCCGCGGTTCCTGTCCTGCACGCCGCTCAGTCACGCCGGGGCGGCGATGTTCCTGCCGACACTGTTGCGGGGCGGCACCATGCTGATATTGCCGGGTTTCGATCCCGCGGCGGTCATGCAGGCGATACAGGACAACCGCATCAACTGCGTCATGCTGGTGCCGACCATGATCTATGCCCTGCTCGATCACCCGCGCTTCAGCGAATTCGACCTTTCCAGCCTGGAAACGGTGTTTTATGGGGCCTCGGCCATCTCCCCCCAGCGCTTGAAGGAGGCGATCGAGCGGATCGGCCCCGTGTTCTTCCAGTTTTACGGGCAGGCGGAAGCGCCGATGACCGTCACTGTATTGCGCAAGGCGGAGCACGATGTCAACGATCCGCGGCGGCTGGCAAGCTGCGGCCGCCCGGTGCCCTGGGTGCACGTGGAATTGCTCGACGCCGACAACCGCCCGGTGCCCGACGGCGAACCCGGCGAGATCTGCGTTCGCGGACCGCTGGTGATGGATGGCTATCGCAACAGCCCCGAGCTTGCGGCCGAGGTCTTCGCAGGCGGCTGGCTGCACAGCGGCGACGTGGGCGTGCGCGACCCCGGCGGCTTTTTGCGCATCATCGACCGCACCAAGGACATGATCGTCAGCGGCGGCTTCAATGTCTACCCGCGCGAGATCGAGGATATCCTCGCCCTGCACCCGGCGGTATCGCAGGCTGCGGTGATCGGCGTGCCGCATCCCAAATGGGGCGAGGCGGTGAAGGCCTATATCGTGTTGCGGCCGGGACAGACGGCACAGGCAGAGGAACTGATCGCCCTGGTCGCCGCGCACAAGGGCTCGTTCCAGGCGCCGAAAGCCATCGAATTCCTCGACTCCATCCCGCAGACGGCTGTCGGCAAGCCGGACAAGAAGGCGCTACGCGCCCGCGAACAGCACGGCCTGGGTGACATTTCATCATATTCACAATGATGTGCCGGCGGCATCGGCATGGCCGATTAGCGATACAATCGGCCGATGCTCAGGCTATCCCCATTCCCAGGAATGAATACCGCATGAACCCGCCGCCGAAGCGGGGGAAAAGCAAGCACAAGGCACCGGCGGAGCGGCGGCGGTACGACAGCCCGCTGCGCCGGCAGCGTGCTGCCGACACGCGCGAGCGGATCATCGCCGCCGCAGCGGAAATCGTGCACGGTCTTCCCACCTGGGACTGGAAAGTTCTTACCTTCCGCGCAGTGGGCGAGCGTTCGGGCGTGACCGAGCGCACCGTGCACCGGTACTTTTCGACCGAGCGGAAACTGCGTGACGCGGTGGTACAGCGTCTGCTCGAAGAGTCCGGGGTTGCCCTGGATCATATCGAGCTGCGTGATTTCGCGGAAATCGCCACCCGCGTCTTCGTCTACCTGTCGTCTTTCGCGGTTTCGCCCGCGGCGGTCACCGATCCCACCTTCGCGGCCGTTGACCAGCACCGGCGCGACGCGCTGCTTGGCGCCGTAGCCCGCTCCACCCGCGGCTGGTCGGAGTCCGATCGGCAGATCGCCGCGGCCATGCTCGACCTGATGTGGAACCCTCCGACCTACGAAAGATTGCTCGCCGCCTGGGGTTTCGACTCCAAGCGCGCCCTTGGCGCCATCACCTGGGTCATCGGCCTGATCGAAGAAGCGGTCCGCAAGGGCCGCCGGCCCAGCGCCGCCAATCCCGCCATATAAAAAAAGAGCCGGGCACGAGCCCGGCTTAAACAGCGCGGCATTCAGAAGAGGAGTTGATTGAAGGCCGCGTTCGCGTTCATCGAAAACTTTGCTTCCCAAAACAGCCCGGCTTATGACGCCCCTGCCGCATCTTTTATAAACGGCAGCTTGGCGCGCTGATACTCCGGGCGCTGCACGAGTTCCTTGAGCTTGCTCATCGTCTTGAACGGCGCGCCGACCGACATGGTATTGACTATCGGTGCTGGAATCGGGCCGGCCGGATCGGTGAGCGCCCGCATTTCCACCGTGACCTGGCCATCCTGGCCCGGTGTCACGATCCACTGCTGACGGGACTTGACGATGCGGACCACGCCTTTCTTCGGCGGCGCCTGGTCCTCGATGGCGATGTCGGTAACGGTGACCGCCAGCGTGCTTTCGTCCTGCGTGATCTCACGCTGATTAAGGATTTCCCGATCATTGATCGGCCAGGGCATCTTCATCGAGGAATAGACCTGGTACCGGGTGTCACTATCGCGCTGCCTGACCTCAGCTGCGGCGATTACGTCGTTGAGTTCATGGGCAGCCGCCACGTCGCAAACGACCGCGACGGCACTGGACAAGCGGGCAGGCAGCCGGACGATGCCCCTGATCTCGCGGATGCTCCAGCCATCCACTGCGCGCGTATAGACCTGAATTCCGTCCTTGTCCTTTTCCAGCTTCCAAGGCTCGTCGTTCGACCAGGCCGTCGTGACCAGGGTGGCCGCAAGCAGGGCAAAAGCGAGAGACAGGATACGCATGCTGTCAGGCAGCGACGGAAAGGATTGCGGAGACAATACCCTGGTTCACGTTCTCGTCCCTCGCCGTCATAATTGAGGTCATAATACTGACTTCAATGTCAGGAAGCTGTCAACCCGTTGGGACGCCGCCGACTTGCGCAGATGCGCCCAAGGGACAGGCCTTAGCCACCGTAACGCCGGCGGATCCCATCGAAACGGGCATGCATCTGCGCAATTCTCTGCTCCGGCGACACCTTGACCGTATCGGCGGGAAGCGCTTCGGCCAGCGAGGAGCGCTTCACCAGCCGCGTGCCGAAGCGGGTGGATTGGTCGCTCAGCAGGTTCCGATAGCTCAGGTTGCCGCGCTCGAAGCCCTGCGTGTCCAGCCAGTTGTGATAGCCCGGGTCATCATGGCTGAGGATGAAGCGCAGCTTGCCGTCGCCATCCACCGTGGCGCGGCTCGGCGTGTAGCTTACCGGGCGGTATAGATAATCCATGCTGTTGAAAAACACGCCCATGTTCGAGACCATCCAGAAGCCGTCGTGGCGGTCGAATTCGACGATCAGCGCCTCGTCCGTGGCCAGTTCCCAGCACAGGTGGGCAACCGCCCGGCCGCGCTTTTTGTCCGCCTCGTCGGCGCCGGCCGTATCTGGAGGAAAGCGGTTGACGTTGACCGGGTCCACCGCGCTGCTGTACTGGTAGGGATGATCCGGCCAGTCGTTCATCAGGCCGGTGAGGAACTGCCCCGCCCAATCCATCGCCTCGATCATGACCTCCGGTGTCGGCAGGCTGCGCGGCCCGGTCATGTCCACGCGCTCGATGCGCAGTCGTGCCGGTATTTCGTCCCAGCAGTCGAAGCCCTGGCGCAGAAACAGCTTGCGCGAGCCTGGCGTCGTCGGCAGCCAGTTCGGCCCGCGCCGCGGACCGCCGATGTACAGTTCAAAACTGCCGTCCCCGGCGGTTTGCAGCTGATGTCCGAACAGGTTGGCTTCCGGTATGTCTCCGAAAGGTTCGTGCAGGCTGGGCCAATCCGTGCCCGGCTGCAACGGCGGCCGCGGGCCTTGCACCGTGATGTTGAGGAAGCGCGCGGTGCCCTTGTTGCCTGAAATCCTGTAAACCGAATCGCCGTCGATCCAGGCCTGCAAATACAGGAAATCCGCGGCGTCGCCACCGAGTTTGCGGTTCGGTGCGCAAAACGGATGCAGTGCTGGAAACCGGGTGTCCCTGGTTTCCAGCGCCAGGTCAAAGGCCTGGCCAAGGTTTTGTGTCAAAAAGCGGAAGGCGTCGGCGCGATGCAGCGGCGCGGCGGGATTGTAGTCCTTGAACACCTGCTCGCCGGCCTCCTGCAGCCGCGCGCAGAACTGCTGCCATGCCGCGCGCAGTTCCGCGTCGTCCGGGCTAGCTCCAAAAGCCATGCTCAAGCTCCTCGTTCAGCAGGGACGGCGCTCAGGCGCCGAGCGCATGCAGCATCTCGCCTAGCCGTTCGGCGGCCCGGCCAGCCGCCTTGAAATGTCCTTCCTGTTCAATCCGCGGTCCGATCAACTCCAGGTCGAAGGCACCGGTATATCCTGCGCCCAGAATCCAATCCAGCATGCGCCGCAGCGGCATGGCGCCATCTCCCGGCACGGCCCGTGACGGCAGCGACCGGTCGCCGTAGACGTAGTCGCTCACTTGTATGATCTGGCATAGCGGCACGCCGCGGCCGATCGACGCGCGCAGGCCCGCTTCGGTCCAGCAGCCGAAGAGGTCCATGCACACGCCAATACCGGCCAGTTCTGCAAGATCCAGGGTATCGCGCAGGGAATGCGCAATGTGCACATCGGCATACAGAGGCAGCGCATTTTCGATCAACAGCGCCACACCAGCCCGCCGCGCCTCGGTCACGCAGGGCGCGACTGCCGCCGCAAATGCCTCGGCGGCCTGCTCCCAGCCCAAGGAGCCGTGACCGCCGGTCAGCATGTAGATCGATCGCGCGCCGAGCTGTTCCGCGATGCGGATCAATCGCGAAAGCTCTGCACGCCCTGCCTGCCAGTCCTCCTCGTGCGGAGTCAAAGACCGGCCGGACGAAAACATGTGGGCGATGGTTTCCAGGCGAAAGGCCCCGCCGGCCAGGGCTTCATGCAAGGGCGCCGTGTCTGCTTGCAGCAGCGGCGGGCTGACCAGGCTTACACAGCGCGGTTCGAGCTCGCGCCAGTAGCCGACCAGCTGCTGCAAGGATGCGCCGGGGAAGCACAAATGATTGATGGATATCCGCTCATGCATGGCGCGCTTACCTGTTCACTTCGACAGCACCGGACTTTCTCTGCTCGATCTCGAGGCGGAAGCGTTCGCGATACGGGGCAAATTCGGCATGCAGCGCTTCAAGGTCTTCGCCGATGAGATCCGGCGAGTATTGGAATTTTCCATAGCGGTCGCTGCGGTTGTTGCGCAGGTAGTCGCGCATGGCCGTTTCCGCCCCGGCCGTGAAAGGCACTCCGCAGCGCTGGTAAAAGCCGCGGATCGTCCCCACCGGATCGGCGACGAAATCCTGGTAGCGCACATGATGGATGCGCGCATCGCCGATCAGCGGATTGCTCATGGTGGCCTTGAAGCTCGCGCGGCTCGCCGCCAGGTGCAGTTTGGCCTGTGCCGGCCAGTCCACGCTGCCGGCCAGCCCTTCGACCAGATCGCCGGCCATCTTGATGCGCGAGGCGATGACCTGTACCGGATCGCGGTGTACCCAGATGATCTGCGCGTCCGGATACGTCGCAAACAAAGCCTCCAGGCGATGCCCATGGAAACCCTTCAGTACCCAGTACTTTTCCGGCCTGGCATACTGGCAATGCTGCAGCATCATTTTGTGTATGCGGTATTGCGCCGGCGGATCGACCGGCAGGCCGCCGATGTTCATTCCCATCGGCACCCGCCACCAGGCCGTCGGGGTCATCACGCGGAAGTCGAAGGCCCAGGTGCGCTCGCACTCGGGCAGGCCATTACCCAGCATGTCGTTATAGGGATGGCTGAGCAGCCACTTCGGAATCCGGGCCAGGATGTCCCGCCAGTCTTCGTCCGCGCGGGCCGGGCGCGGATCGTCCGGCCCGGCCAGTCCAGGCGGCGGGGACGGATACATGACTTCCCAGAAGCGCAGCGCCCTGCCGTTCGGATCGACCGATAGCAGTGCGTGCAGCAGCGTGGTCCCTGAGCGCGGCTCGCCGGTGGCAAACAAGGGGCGCTCGATTTTCTCCTGCGCCAGCGGAAAGCGCTTGTGGTCCTCGAAGAAGCTCAGCCGCGAAGTCAGCAGCCAGTGGCAGACGGCAGCACCCGCCTGCTGCCCGGCCGGATTCATTCCGACGTTCTGCAGATGCGCCGCCGCGAGCTTGAAGCGCGCTCTCAGCGTGTCGTCGCCGTAGTCGCTCAGGCCCGTCTCTTGCTCGGCCGCTGCCAGCAGCGTATCCGCATCCAGGATTTCGTTTTCCGGTTTCATGGATTCATCCGACCAGGCGCATCAGTTCATCCTCGGCCTCGCGCACCTTGGCCGCGGACCGGGCTGCAAACTCCAGGCCGGCCATGCCGCCGTAGTCGAGGATTTTCGGAACGCGCAGCCCGGCGTCGACGTAGGTCTTGACGATAGTAGCCACTTGTTTGGGGGTGCCGTGCGGCATGACGGAAAGTATGGCCTCCGGCTGCACTTTCGCCAGCATGGCGAGGAGGCGCTCGCGTGTCATCGTTCCCGGGTTGATGTCCTGGTATCCGCGCCAGTTCTCGCCCAGCGGGTGCTCGAAGCCGCGAGCCCGCAGGATCTGCGCGGGAATCTGCATGACAAAAGCCTTGACCAGCGGCGCCTCAAGAATCCGGGCCAGTTCCCCGTCATCCCCGATCAGGCAGGTCTGGATGAATGCCGGCACGATGGCGAGCGGATCGCGGCCGGCGCGATCGGCGGAACTGCGCACCGCCTGCAGCTTCTCGGCAAAGTCTTCCGGGGTATAAGCGCCGGCCGGCCACCATCCGTCGGCGTAACGGCCCGCGATTTCCAGCATGCGCGGCCCGCTGGCGCCGATCCAGATCGGCGGATTGCGGCCCTCGAAAGCCTCGGTGTCCAGGCGCGCGTGATGCAGTTGGTAGAACTGTCCGCTGAAATCCACGGGTCCATGGCTTTCCCACAACAGGCGGATCACCTGCAGGGACTCTTCGAAGCGCGCCACCGGCTTGGAAAAATCGAAACCATACGGCACCGTGTTTTCGGTTTCGCCGCTGCCGAGGCCAAGGATGAAGCGTCCGCGGGACAAATGGCTGATGGTCAAGGCCGTCTGCGCCAGCAGGGAAGGATGCCGCCGCACGGTGTCCACCACGCTGGTCACGATCGGCACGTTCTTGGTGAGCACGGCGGCGGCGGCGGCCACCGCCATCCCGTCGAGATGGCGATGCGGCGAGGGGGATGTGGTGGCCAGATCGGTGAATTCCGGCGTCCAGATCGCATCCGGCCAGAAGCTGACCATGTGGTCAGGCAGCCAGATCGAGTGATAGCGGCCGCTGTCCAGCACGTCCACCTGCGACAAACCCAGGGGCAGCGTGGTGCGAAGAAAAGCAGCCGGTTGGACCTCCATCAATGTCTCCTCACTGTGGGATCAGGCCGGACAGGCGCCAATCGATCTCCGGCGGCGGCCGTCATGAATGTCGATGATGACCAGTGGTACCACTGTTCTTTGAACCGCTGTCGACGTCGCCGGACCGTCTGTTTCACCGCTCACGCAGGCGCTTTCGCAGATCGGCAAACCCGCAGGCATCGCCGCGCGATCCTGGCTCGACGGGATCATTCTAGTACAGGCCCTGCCCATCGAAGCGCAATATAGGAGCCGAAAATGGCCAAAGATATGAAATCGGGACATGGCGGTGTAGACAGGCCAAAGACCCCAAGCGACACTATGAATGCCAAGCGAGGTGAATGCCTGCCTGCGACTCGATACCCGCTACGGCGCTGCGCCGGGAAGGCAACGGCCTGGCCGGCAGCGGCCAAAACGGGCCAAGACAACACCAGAAGATTTGTTCGTGCCCGATTGCGGCTGCAAGCAACGACGGGCCCCCGGGCGACGAGATCAACCCCCATGGCAAGGATCCGCGGCGAACCGGATCATGCCGACCGCCACGCTGGCGCAGGAGACCTGATTTGAATCGACCACCCGACATATCACTCACCGATCAGGTCGCCGTGATCACCGGCGGCGGTGGCGGCATCGGCCGCGCCATCGCCCTCGCCTATGCCTCCGTCGGCGCCGATATCGTGATTGCCGACATCGTCCCCGAGCGCTGCGAAGAGACAGCGGCACGCGTACGCGAACTCGGACGCCGAGCCCTGGGCATTCCCACCGATGTGACCGACACCGAACAACTTCGCGCGGCGATCGCCAAAGCCGGCGAACACTTCGGACGCCTCGACATACTCGTGAACAATGCCGGCGGCGTGAGTCCCAAGCCGTTTCTGCAGCAATCGGAGCGTTCCTGGCGGCGCCTGATCGATCTCAACCTGGTCAGCATGCTGACCGCCACATCGGCGGCCGTTCCGCTCATGATCGCCGGCGGTCGCGGCGGCAGCATTGTCAACGTCGCCAGCATCGAGGGCTCGCGCGCGGCGCCCAATTTTGCCGTCTACGCCGCCTGCAAGGCCGGCATGCTGAACTTCACCCGGTCAATGGCCCTGGAATTCGCGGACCACGGCATCCGCGTCAACGCCATCGCCCCGGACTACACCGTGACCCCCGGCGTGCGCGGCAACATCGGCGGCCCGGTGAATCCCGAGTCCTGGCGCCGGCCGACGGCGGCGCAACAGGAGGCAACGGCCCGGCGCATTCCGCTGGGACGGCCCGGAATCGATACCGAATGCGGCAATATCGCGGTCTTTCTGTCCTCGAAAATGAGCGACTATGTCAGCGGCACGGTGATCCGCGTCGACGGCGGCACCTATGCATCCTCCGGCTGGATCCGCAACCGCGCCGGCGCCTGGACGCTAACCGGGGACATCTAGACCTCATTTCCTGAATCCCAAAACCAGATTCCCATGAAGATCAACGCAACCCTGCCTTTCGACCGCGCCGACCAGCCGGAAGAGTTCATGCGGCCGGAGGCAATCACCGAGATCGCTTCGCTGCTGGAACGCCTCGGCTTCGCCGGCGGCAACGTGACGGATCATCCCTGCCCCACCGGCCGCTGGCTCGATTCGGGTGGGCATCATGCGCAGGACCCTTTCGTAATGCTGTCATTGGTGGCTGCGGCCACCACCAGGCTGAGGCTGCAGACCGGCATCCTGGTGCTGCCCTACCGCAATCCCTTCATCACCGCGCGCGCGGTGGCCTCGCTCGACTATTTCTCGCGCGGGCGCGTCACCCTCGGCCTGGGCGCCGGCTATCTGAAGGGCGAATATCGCGCGCTCGGCGTGGATTTCGAACGCCGCAACGAGATCATGGACGAGTATCTGCGCGCCCTGAAGGCCGCTTTGAGCGGCGAAGAATTCACCTTTCAGGGCACCGGTTACGAGGCGCTGGGCAACCGGGTTCAGCCCGGACCGTTTCAAAAGCCCCATCCGCCATTGCTGGTCGGCGGCAATTCCAGGCGCGCCATCCGCCGCGCGGTCGAACTGGCTGACGGCTGGTATCCGTTCTTTACCGGCGAACAGCTCTCCGCCACATCGCGCACGGCTTCCATGAGCGATGAAACGGACCTGGCCACCGGCATTGCCTACTTGCGCGAACACTGCGAGAAAACCGGCCGCGAGCATCCGCCGCAGATCGTGCTCGGCAGCATCAGCTCACCCGGCGAGAAGCCCTCGCCCGCCGCCCTGATCGACAAGATAGGACAGCTGCGCTCGATGGGTGTCAGCGGTGCCGCGATCCATATCGAAGGCAATACGCGCACGGAATGGTGCGACAACGCCGAGCGCTTCGCCGCGGACGTGCTCGCCAGAATTCCAATAGACTGAAGGCGCGGTTTTGCAGCCGGTGCCGAGGCCTGGGCCTTGAGTCCGCCGCAGATTGAACGACAGCTGAAGAGGCCAGAATGCGAATCGCAGTAGTGGGCGGTACCGGCAAGGAAGGCAGCGCCATGGCCCTGCGCTGGGCGCGCGCTGGACACAGCGTATTCATCGGGTCGCGCGACGAAATCCGGGCGCAGGCGACCGCCGCCGAGCTCGGCAGCCAGATTCAGCGCAGCATTCAAGGCGGCAGCAACCAGCAGGCAGTCGCAGCATCCGAAGTCGCCGTCTTGAGCGTGCCTTACCCCGCTCACGCCAGCACTCTCGGAGCACTGAAGGATGCACTCACCGGGCGGGTGCTGATCGACATCACGGTTCCCCTGAAGCCGCCGAAGGTCACCTGCGTCAGCCTGCCGGCGGGGCACTCCGCGGCGCTCGAGGCGCAGGCGATCCTCGGCCCGGCCACGCCGGTCGTGGCCGCCTTGCACCACGTCAGCGCCGTGCACCTGCGCGACCTGGACCATGCCATCGACTGCGATGTGCTGGCCTGCTCGGACGACAAGGCTGCACTCGAAGTGGCGCTGCCGCTGATCCGCGAGCTGGGCGTGCGGGCATTCGACGCCGGCCCGCTGTGCAATGCCGTGGCCATCGAATCCCTGACACCCGTGCTGCTTTATCTCAATCGCTCCCTCAAGGGCAAGAGCGTTGGGATTCGCATCACCGGGGCCTGAAGCGCGTGCCCAGGCAGTCCGCCAGCAAGGTGTCGAACATGCCGGGCATGGTGCGCAGCTCGTTTCAAACGATTCGCGGGCGGCAGCCGGCCCTGACCTGGGCGGTGGTGGCGCTGAAATCACCCGAGCATGCCAAGACCCGCCTGGCCCGGGTGTTGAGTCCCGCCCAGCGCCGCTACCTGCTGTTCGAGCTGGCGGCACGAGTGATTCAGGCGCTCCACGATACGGCCGGCATCGATGCGGTCGCTGTGGTCACAGCCAGCGCGGAAGTCGCCGCCTTCGCCCGCGGCCTCGGAGCACTGCCCATTTTGCAAGACGGCGAATGCGGAACGGCTTCGGCCTTCGCTGCCGCAAGCTTTAGACTGCTGCCGCTGCAACCGCAACGGCTGCTGATGGTTGCCGCGGATCTGCCCTTGGTCACAGCCGAGGCGCTGCACAGCATCGTTGCCGCCGGAGAAGACACGGGCTGCATAGTGGTGGTGCCGGATCGCCACCGCACCGGGACCAATGCCCTGCTTTGCGCACCGCCGCGCATGCTTGAGCCGCAGTTCGGCGACAACAGCTTCCGCCGGCACCTGGCCGCAGGCGAGTCGGCCGGCCTCGCGGTGCGGGTACTGGAAAGCGAGGAGCTGTCGCTGGACCTGGACAATCCGGAAGACCTCGACGAACTGCGCCGCCGCGGCGGCGCACCGGCGGCTTCCTTGTTCGAAGGGCTGCAACGCGCCGAATCCGCGGATCGCGGACTCGAAGCGCAAGCCTGCGCCGCCCTGACGGGATGAACTGCATGAGCAAGGTCAGCGCATCCGCACCGGCCAAGCTGCAAGCCTGGACCGAACGGCCCCCGACCCCGGAACAGGCCTTGGCACTGCTCGACTACCCGGACTGGCGCGAGCTGGCACCGCTCGCATCGGTCCTGCGTGAACGCGGCTGGGGCACGCGGATCAGCTATTCGCGCAAGGTGTTTGTGCCGCTGACGCAGCTGTGCCGCGATGTCTGCCATTACTGTACCTTTGCCAAGACCCCGCGACGGCTCGAAAAGCCCTACCTCGAACCGGAGGACGTGCTGCGCATCGCGCGCGCCGGGGCGGCGGTGGGCTGCAAGGAAGTCTTGTTCACGCTGGGCGATCAGCCGGAACTGCGCTACGCCGCCGCGCGCACGGCACTGGCGCGTTTGGGCTTTTCGTCTACGCTCGGGTACCTGGAACACGTCGCCGGACTGGTGCTGCGCGAAACCGGCCTGCTGCCGCATCTGAATCCGGGCCTGATGGGGGCGGCGGATTTCGCCAGCCTCAAGCGCGTGGCGCCCTCTATGGGCATCATGCTGGAGTCGGCCTCGGCACGGCTGTGCGAGCGCGGCGGTCCGCACTACGGCTCGCCGGACAAGCAGCCTGCGCGCCGGCTGGAAACCCTGGGCCTTGCCGGCGAAGCCCGGGTGCCGATGACCAGCGGCATCCTCATCGGTATCGGCGAATCGCGGCGCGAGCGCCTAGAGGCGCTGCTGGCCTTGCGCGAACTGTCCGAGCGCTACGGCCACATCCAGGAAATCATCGTCCAGAACTTCCGCGCCAAGGCCGGCACCCGGATGCATGCCGCGCCGGAGCCGTCCATGGACGAGCTGTGCTGGACCGTCGCCGCGGCACGCGTTTTGTTCGGTTCTGAAATGAGCATCCAGGCGCCGCCGAACCTGTACAGCGGCGATCCCGTCGAACTGATCGCCGCCGGCATCAACGACTGGGGCGGCGTCTCCCCGCTCACGCCCGATCATGTCAACCCCGAAGCGCCCTGGCCAGAATTGACAAGACTGGAGGAAGACACGGCCCGCGCCGGCTGCGACCTGGTGGAGCGTCTGACCCTCTATCCGCGCTACGTGCAAGCCGCCCGCGACTGGCTTTCACCGGAGCTGCAGGCACCGGTGCTGCGCCTGGGCGACGGCGCCGGATGGGCGCGGGTCGGCAGCTGGTCGCCTGGAACGACGGCGCAAGCCGATGCGGACGATCTGCGCGACGTGTCCTTGAGCGGCCTGCCGCGGCAATCGGTGATCGGCGGACTGCTCAAAAAAGCGGCCGCCGGCAAGGATCTCGCCGAGCACGAAGTGGCGGAACTGTTCACCGCACGCGGCGGCGACTTCGTGCAGGTTTGCGCAACAGCGGATGCGCTGCGGCAGGAAGCGGCCGGCGACACCGTGAGCTACGCGGTGGTGCGCAACATCAACTACACCAACGTCTGCCTGTACAAATGCGGCTTCTGCGCCTTCTCCAAGGGCCGGGCGCATGAGAATCTGCGCGGCGCGCCCTACCTGGTGGACCTCGACGAGATCCGCCGCCGCGTGCGCGAGGCCTGGGACCGCGGCGGCACCGAAGTCTGCATGCAGGGCGGCATCCATCCTGCCTTCACCGGCGAGACCTACCTGGAAATCTGCCGGGCGGCCAAGCAGGCGCAGCCGCAGATTCATGTACATGCGTTCTCGCCGCTGGAGGTCAGCCACGGGGCGCAGACTCTGGGCATTTCGGTGGCGGAATTCCTCGCCGAGTTGAAACAGGCGGGTCTGGGCTCCCTGCCCGGCACCGCGGCCGAGATCCTGGACGACGCGGTACGCCGCGAACTGGCACCCGACAAGCTGAGCACCGCGCAGTGGCTGGAAGTGGTGGCGCAGGCGCATCGCGCCGGGCTGCCGACCACCTCGACCATCATGTTCGGGCATGTCGAGGGCTACGAACACTGGGCGCGCCATTTGCTGCATCTGCGCCGGCTGCAGCGCGAGACCGGCGGCCTCACCGAATTCGTGCCGCTGCCCTTCGTGCACATGGAAGCGCCGATGTATCTGCGCGGCCGCGCGCGCCGGGGCCCGACATTGCGCGAAGCCTTGCTGATGCATGCGGTGGCCCGGCTGGCACTGCATCCCCTGGTGCGCAACATCCAGGCCTCGTGGGTGAAACTTGGACCGGAGTGGGCGCAGCGCTGCCTGCGCGCGGGCGCCAACGACCTGGGCGGCACGCTGATGAACGAATCCATCAGCCGCGCCGCCGGCGCCATGCATGGACAGGAACTAGCGCCGGCGCAGATGCAGCAGCTGATTGCCGCGCTGGGCCGGCCCTGGCGTCAGCGCACGACGCTCTATGCCGATGCCGATGCCGCCAGCATCGAACGCGCGCGCCAGGCTACGCCGCTGGCGGAGACGCACAACGCGCCGCTGGCACGGCGCCCCGCCCGCGGCATCAAGCAGGCGCTTCCCGAAGATTCCGGATCGATCGCCTGAATTCAAACCGCGGCCTGTAATTCAACCGCTCAGGGCTGACCGGTCGTGGCAGCGAGAGCGGGCATGACCTCGCCGACCACGCGGCGCAGGTAAGTCCAGGCAAGATCCGGCGGACAGCCGCCGCATAGCGGATGCAGCGTCAACCGGCCCCAGCGCTTGATCAGATCAACGGCCTCCTGCACGCTGACCACCCGGTAGGGGCCCCGCTCCGCCCGCAGCGCCTCGACCGTGCGGCTCGCGGACAGCTTGACGGTATCGCGGCCGGCATTCCTGTTCCAGTCGGCATAGACCACGGCATCGGCCAGCAGGTAGCGGCCGACCTCGTTCCAGCCTGTGTCGGGATCGGGATGGACGAACACCGAACCCGGCATCTCCGGTGAAGGCAGCACGCAGGGGCCGGGCTCAAGGCCGGCCTCGCGGGCGGCGTCCGCGTAAGCTTCGGCCAGACCCGGCGTGTCGATCTGGGCGAAGAAGCCCAGGCCGTTGCGCCCGGCCCGCCGGGCCGCCGCCTTGGTGGCGCCGCCCCACATGACCGGCGGGCCGCCCGGCGTGAATGGCGGCGGTGTCACCCGCGGCATGGCGCTAGCCTGCGCCGATCCTCGCAATGCCTCCAGCAGGCGGGCCAGCTTCTCGTCCGCGATGGCACCGCGCCGCTCGAAATCGAGGTGATGAAGCTGATATTCGAGCGGCCGATAGCCGATCCCCAGGATGTAGCTCATCCGCCCACGGCTGAGGTGATCGAGCACGATCATGTCCTCCGCCAGCCGCACCGGGTCATACATGGGCAGCAGCGCCGCGCCGGCCATGAACCGCACATTCCTGGTCACCGCGGCCATGGCCGAAGCCAGCACCAGTGGCGAAGGAAGGTAGCCATCCTCCGCGGCATGGTGTTCGGGCAGGCCGATAGTGAAGGCGCCCTTGTCATCGACCCAACGGGCCATCTCGACGGCGGTCTGGTACTGGTCGGCAATCTGGACGGGCGTCATGCCTGGCACCCGCATGTCGAATCGCATGGTGAACATATCGTCTCTCCTGCCGTGCTTCCCGCTCCGGGCACTGGTGTCGCAGATGGTGGGAATCGTGAGGTCGAATCGGCGCAAGTGCGAACATCATCGCGTGTACAATCGAGGCGGAAGGAGCGATTGCCCGATTTCCAGCAAAGACATTGAAGGCATTGTAGTGAGGGCCTGGCGTGCCGCGATGTTCGATCCGCATGTCGGAAGGGCCATAAGATATGGATTCAGGACCTGACATTCACCCGAAGTCGATTCGGCAAAGCCGCTTGCCGGCTGCGCCGGCGGATGCTGGCGCCATAGCGGTGACCAAGTGAGCCTGCCGAGCGGCGCGCTCTCGTTTCTGCCCATCCTGGGACTGCCGGAAGTGCAGCCGGGCAACGACCTCTCCGCGCTGCTGGATGCGGCGCTGCGCAGCCTGCCCAATCAGGAGTTGCGCGATGGCGACGTGCTGGTCGTAGCACAAAAAATCGTCTCCAAGGCCGAAGATCGCTATGTCGATCTGTGCACCGTCGAGCCAGGCGCCGAAGCGCGCGAGCTGGCGCAGCGCTGCGGCAAGGACCCGCGCCTGGTCGAGCTGGTGCTGCGCGAATCCACCGAGGTGGTGCGCGTTGCGCCGCAGGTATTGATTGTGCGCCACCGGCTCGGCTTCGTCGTCGCCAATGCGGCAATCGACCAGTCCAATCTGCCCCAGGGCGGTGAGCGTGCCCTGCTGCTGCCGGTGGATCCGGACGCTTCGGCGGAAAACTTGCGCCAGGAACTTGAGCATCGCCATGGGCTGCAGCTGGCGGTACTGATTTCCGATAGCTTCGGCCGGGCCTGGCGCCTCGGCGTGTGTGGCACCTGCGTCGGCTGTTCCGGCCTGCGGCCGCTGGTGGACCTGCGCGGCACACCGGACCGCAGCGGCCGGCCCTTGCAGGTCACGCAGCTGGCACTGGCCGATCAGTTGTGCGCCACCGCCACCCTGGTTTGCGGCGAGGCCGCCGAGGGCAGGCCCATGGTCATTGTCCGCGGCGTACCGGCACCCTACTTCGCCACGGGTCACGGCGCCCGAGAATTGCTGCGGCCGCTGCAACAGGACCTGTTCCGATGAGTACACCGCATTACCTCGCGCTTTCGGGCGGCGTCGGCGGCGCCAAGATGGCCTATGGTTTGGCCCAGGTATTGCCGGCGGACGCGCTGGTGGTGGCGGTCAACGTCGGCGACGACTTCGAGCACCTGGGCCTGACGATCTGCCCCGATCTCGACACGGTGCTGTATACGCTTTCCGGCCGCGTCCACCCGGAGCAGGGCTGGGGGCGCGCGGACGAAAGCTGGGGCGTGCGCGACGAGCTGCGGCGCCTGGGCGTCGACACCTGGTTTCTGCTGGGCGACCGCGACATCGCGCTGCACCTGCTGCGCCGCGAGCTGCTGCAGCAGGGACGGACGCTGAGCCAAGTGAGCCTGGAACTCGCGCGCCGGCTCGGCATTGGCGCAACCATCCTCCCGGTCAGCGATCAGGCCGTGCGCACGATGGTGGATACGGACCGGGGGCGGCTTGCCTTCCAGGATTACTTCGTGCGGCTGCGCTGCGAGCCGGTGCTGCGGTCACTCGACTTCGAGGGCGCGCCTTCCGCCACCTTGGCGCCGGCAGTGCGCAGTGCATTGGCCAGCCCGGACCTCGCCGGCGTGATCCTCTGCCCATCGAATCCGTACCTGAGCGTGGCGCCGATGCTGGCCGTCGCCGAGTTGCGCGAACGGCTGCGCGCGCTCAGCGCGCCGGTGATCGCGGTTTCGCCCATCGTCGCCGGCGAGGCGATCAAGGGCCCCACCGCCAAGATCATGCGCGAACTTGGGGTGCAGCCAACCGCAGCGGTCGTCGCCGAACTTTATGCCGACTTCGTCGATGCGGTCATCGTCGATCATGCGGATGCGCAGCTGGCCGCGTCCGACCCGCGCTTCGACGTCGCAGCCACGGTGATGAAGTCCGCAGAACAGAAAGCCGCGCTGGCGCGCCATTGCCTGGCGCTGATCGACGCACTGCGGAGTGGCCGATTGCCACAGCCATGATGCCTGCTCCAGATGCGGGAGGAAGCTGAGTGACGGAGTTCGACGAGACCTATGACTTTGTCGTGGCCGGCAGCGGCGGCGGCTCCATGTGCGCAGGCTTGCTGGCGAAGTCCTTGGGCCATAGCGTGCTCATCCTGGAGAAAACCGACCTGGTGGGCGGCACCACGGCGCGTTCAGGCGGCGTGATGTGGATTCCGAACAATCCCTTCATGAAGCGGGATGGGGTCGAAGACAGTTATGAAAAGGCCGCGGCTTACCTCGACAGCGTCCTGGGCGACGCCGCCGACGCACCCGGCGCATCGCGCGAGCGGCGGCATACCTACCTCACCGAGGCGCCGCGTATGATCGAGTTCCTCGCCGGCCAGGGCATCCGGCTCACCCGGGTCAGCGAATGGCCGGATTATTACGACGAGCGCCCCGGCGGCTCGGTGGCCGGACGCACCGTGGTTGCTGAACTGTTCGATGTCAATGAACTCGGACTCTGGAAGGAAAAGCTTCGCCCCAGCTTTATACAGCTATCTTTGCCCGCCACGCTCGAAGAGATGATGGAACTGCCGGCCTACAAGCGCTCCTGGCAGGTGAAGTGGTTGATGCTGAAGCTGGCCCTGCGCGGCCTTGCCGCGAAGCTTGGCGGCAAGCACTGGGTGGCCGGCGGCGCCGCGCTGCAGGGCCGCATGCTGCAGGCTGCACTGCGCGCCGGGGTCGAACTGCGGACCGGCTCGCCGGTGAAAGAACTGATTGTGGAAGACGATGCCGTGAAGGGCGTGACCACCGTCAAGGATGGGCACGCCTGGCGCGTGGGCGCGCGCCTCGGCGTGCTGATCAACGCCGGAGGTTTCGCGCGCAACCAGGGCATGCGCGATCGATATCAGCCCGGCACGTCGGTGAAGTGGACCATGGCCGCGCCCGGGGACACCGGCGAGATGATCGAGGAGATGATGCGCCGGGGAGCGGCCATCGCCCAAATGGAGGAGCGCGTCGGCAGTCAGGTGACATTGCCGCCGGGGGCGGAAGAAAGCGAGTTCAAGCCCACGGCGCAGGCCATGACGGCCTCGCCGCACGCCATCCTGGTCGATCAGAGCGGCGTCCGCTACATGAACGAGGGCGGCTCCTACATGGCCTATTGCAAGGGCATGCTGGAACGGAACAAGTCCGTGCCCGCTGTACCAAGCTGGGCCATTTTCGACAGCCAATACCTGCGCAAATACATGCTGGCCGGCACCATGCCCGGCAGCAAAAAGCCGCAGAACTGGACTGACTCCGGTTACCTGAAAGCCGCCGACAGCATCGACCAGCTCGCCGCGCAACTCAAGATCGATACGGCTACGCTCGGCGCCACAGTCGAGCGCTTCAACGGCTTCGTCGCGAAGAATCGCGACGAGGATTTCCATCGCGGCGAGCGGGCCTACGACAACTGGCTGGGCGACTGGCTGCACCAGCCCTCGGCGACGCTCGGCGCGATCGAGAAGGCGCCGTTCTACGCAGTCCCGGTGCTGCCGGGCGATGTGGGCACCTACGGCGGCGTGGTGACGGACGCGCAGGCGCGCGTGCTGCGCGTGGACGGATCGGTCATCCAGGGGCTTTACGCCACCGGCGTATCGACCGCCTCGGTGATGGGGCGCGCCTATCCCGGCGCCGGCTCCAGCGTGGGACCGTCCTTCGTCTGGGGCTACGTGGCCGCCAGGCACGCTTGCGAACCTCAATCCTCCACGAGACCGTCACGATGAGCAGTTTCAACCAGGCCAGGCCGCCGGCACTTGTGGTCGGAACGGAATTCGGCTGCCGCATCCACGTTCCGGCGCTGCGCGCCGCCGGCTTCGAGGTCGCGGGCCTGGTCGGTACCAATGCCGAACGCACCGCGCAGCGCGCGCAGGCCAACGCGGTACTGCAGGCCTTTACCGATCTCGACGAGGCGATCGTGCGCACCGGCGCCGTGGCGGTGAGCATCGCCACTCCGCCACATACGCATGCCGCGCTGACTATGACCGCCCTGGCGCGGGGCTGCCATCTGCTCTGCGAAAAGCCCTTCGCCAGGGACGCCGCCGAAGCGCTCAGCATGCTCGAAGCCGCGCAGCGTGCCGGCGTCGTGCACCTGGTAGGCCATGAGTTCCGCTGGCAGCCCGACCATGCGCTGGCCGCGCGCGCCATCGCGGAAGGCTTGATCGGCGAACCCCGATTGGCGACGCTGGTGCAATATTTTTCCCTGGTCGCAAGTCCGGATGCCAGGATGCCGCAGTGGTGGTTCGATCCACAGGCCGGCGGCGGCTGGCTCGGCGCCGCCGGCTCCCATATCGTCGATCACGTGCGCTGCTGGCTGGGCGAGTTTGCTTCCCTGAGTGCGGCCCTGCCCATCGTCTCAGCGCGGCAAGCGGTAGCAGAAGATTCCTTCGCGGTGCGCTTCCGGCTCGTCAACGGCACCGAGGGCCTGATTCAGCAGACCGCGGCCGGCTGGGGCCCTCTCGCTGCGATGGCCCGTGTCGCCGGTACCAAGGGAACGCTGTGGCTCGAAGGGGGCGGCGTCAAGCTGGCGGATCGGGACGGGGTGCGCGAGCTGGCCATGCCGGCGGACCTGGCACTTCCACCACCCCCGGACCAGGATGATCCGCGGCGGCGGAATGCCCACTCCCTGGGCCCATTTACGCGCCTCTGCGAGGTCCTGCGCGCCGGGATCGATGGCCGTACAAGCACAAGCGCCGTACCAGCGCCGACGTTTGCGGACGGTGTTGCCGGTATGGAGGTGCTCGATGCGATCCGCGCGTCCTCGGCGATGTCGGGCGCGCTCGTCAACATCAATCCGACCGCACCCCAGTCATCACCGCCAGCGCCGCCGGGCGTTCATTGAGTTCCGCCGGCAGAACCCGGAAGCCCCCGACCGGCTATTCGCCGGGCTTGGTCCAGACCGAGGTCAGGGCATGTTCCGACAAGAACTTGGTGGAACTCCAGCCGCCGTCGACGACGATGGTCTGCCCGTTGATGAAGCTGCCGCCGGGCGAGCATAAAAAGGCGATGGTGCTTGCGATATCTTCGACTTCGCCCAGCCGGGTGTGGGGCGTCATCTCGACATTGATCCTGCGGAACAGGTCGTCGTTCAGGCGGCCCTGCGTCATCGGCGTCACCGTCACACCCGGCGCCACCGCGTTGCAGCGTATCCCCTGCGCACCGTACTGGCAGGCGATATGCATGGTGAGCGCCGTCAAGCCGCCCTTCGCCGCCGAGTAGGCTCCGCCTCGGCGACCGCCGATCATCGCAAAGGTGGAGGTCACGTTGATAATCGCCGAACCCGGCTTCATGTGCACGATCGCGTCGCGCGCCAGGCGGAACGGCGCGCGCAGCATCAGGCCAAGGAAATAATCCAGGCTTTCGTCGTCGGTTTCATGCAGCGGCTTGGGGCTGCCGACGCCGGCGTTGTTGATGAGGAAGTCGATGCGGTTCCAGCGCGCCAGCGCCAGTTCGACGATGCGCCTGGGCGCGTCTGCGGCGGTGATGTCGACGGCGAGGGTCGCGATGCGCTCGGGGTCACCGATCGCGCTTTCGAGGGCCGCAAGCTTCCCGGCGTCGCGGCCGACGCCAAGCACCGCCATACCCATGCCGTGCAGCTTGACGGCCGTGCCCCAGCCGATGCCGCTGCTGGCCCCCGTAACGATAGCCACCTGCATATCACCACCCCGCTTTGGTATTTGCGATACGTTCACTTGCTGCTTCCAGGCCGCCGGCGATGGTCAGCAGAAGCTGCGCGCGCTTGAGCAGCAAATGCGGATCGGCCTCGTCGCTGAAACCGATGCCGCCGTGGATCTGGATGTTCTTCCCCGCGTTTTCAATCGCCGCGGTACCCGCCACGAAAAGCGCGGATTCAACCTGGAGAACGGTGTCCTCGCGTCCTTCGTCCAAGGCTACCGCGGCAAAATTCGTCTGGTCCCGCGCGCAGCGCGCGGCAATCGCCATGTTCGCGCAATGATGCTTCAGCGCCTGGAAACTGCCGATGGGGCGGCCGAACTGCTCGCGCAGGCCGGCGTAGGCGACTGCCATTTCCAGCGCACCCTGGGCAATGCCGGCGAGGGCCGCCGCGTCGAGCAGGCGCAAACGCAAGGACTCGGAAGCGTCCAGGTGTGCGGCCGGCGCGCCGGTCACCAACGCTTCGCGCAACTCGGCAAGCCACAGCCGGCTATCGATGGTCCTGGCGGAGCAGGAGCCGCGATCATAGAGCGCGGCGCCTGCCTCATCGCGCACCAGCACCAGATCGGTCCCTGCGTCTTCGACGACGAGGACCCGGTCTGCGCGACGCCAGGCGGCCGCAACGCGGCGTCCATGCATACCCTTGGCGCTCATGGCATGCGCGGAGGCGACAGTCGCCAGAACGGCGGGAGACGCGAGGCGCTGCCCGAGCTGCCTGACGATCAGCGCTTCTTCAACCACTCCGAGACCGCTGCCGCCCTGGTCCTCGCGCAAGCCGATGCCAAAGATGCCGATTTCCTCGAGGCTCGACCAGGTCTGGGCGTCTTCCACCTGCGCGGCATGAAGGCGGGACAGGGGCAGCAAAGACGCCAGCGACTCGTCCATCGCGCTCGCCACAGCCAGTTGATCGGGGCTGGGATGGTAGCGAGTATCGACTTGCATGAATCTCTCGTGCTGTTTTAAGGAAACTCTAATGGTTCCGTGATCGTCATTCCGGCGAAAGCCGGAATCCAGGGAATTCCATGCAGCGCTTGGAGCCCTGAACCCCGGCTTTCGCCGGGGTGACGAACTGATCAAATCTTCTGTAAACAGTATATACCCCGACGATGGATCGAGTCCCTATCTCTTCAGTATCGAATATGCATTCACGCTGTCCGTGCAGGTTCAACAGCGAATGTTCATAATTCCATAGCTGATGCCAAACAGTGCCTTTTGCAGCAAGCAGCGGACTTGTTCCATGCAGCCGAATGCACAGCTTGGCATCGTCTGTGTGCAGAAAGTCGTCAATCGTCAAGACTGCCGAGCTGCCGCACAAAAGTTGCGCCCTTACCATAGAGGCTGTGCAGAAATGCCGAGTGACACCAAGACAGGCCGCAAGCTGATCGCCGGAAGATGGGTTCGCTGGAACGACCAGCGGGCCGCGGATGCGAACGCGCGCGGCTTGTGGATTCGCGAGACGCTCGCCGACGCCCTGCACCGGGCCAGTCAGCAGACCCCGAACCGCCTGCTGCTGGTCGACGGCGACCGCCGCATCGACTGCCAGACCCTGTATGCCCAGGCATCGGCGCTGGCGCAGGCGATGCTGGCCCGCGCCCCAGTCGGCAGCGTGGTTTCATTCATGCTGCCGAACTGGCATGAGGCGGCCGTGATCTATCTGGCGGCCACCATGGCCGGCATGGTGGTGAATCCGATCCTGCCTTCGCTGCGCGACCGGGAGCTGCAGTTCATTCTCAAGGACGTGGACAGCCGCCTGATGTTCGTGCCATCGGCCATCCGCCAGTACGATTATGCGGCGATGCTCAGCCGGGTAAAGGCGCAGCTGGAGACGCCGCCGCAGGTGTTCGTCGTGCGCGGCGACGCCGGCGATCACGCACCATACGAATCCCTGCTGCAAGAGGAAGGCCCTACAAAGGCATTGCCGGTGCTCGACCCCGATTCGGTGCGGATGGTGCTGTACACCTCGGGCACCACGGGGCGGCCCAAGGGCGTACTGCATACGCACAATTCCCTGCATGCCCTGATCTGCCAGCTCCGCGAACACTGGCTGGTCGAAGCGGGCGACAAGTTCCTGGTGCCCTCGCCGATCTCCCACATCGGCGGCTCCATCTACGCATTCGAGTGCCCGCTGCTGCTCGGCACCACCGCCGTGCTGATGGAGCGCTGGAATGCGGACGAAGCGGTCAGGCTGATGGATGCCGAAGGCTGCACCCATATGGCCGGCGCTACCCCGTTCCTGGACCAGATACTCGCTGCGGCCGACCGGGCCGCCACCCGCCTGCCGCGGCTGAAATTGTTCGTCTGCGGGGGCGCGTCTGTACCGCCCTCGCTGATCCGCAGGGCGGCGGCGTATTTCGAGCGCGCCGTCGTCACCCGCGTCTATGGCTCCACCGAAGTGCCGGTCACCACGGTAGGCGCCACCCTGCGCACTGACGCCGACCATGCCGCGGATACGGACGGCCGCGCCGGCCTGGCCGAGATCAAGCTGATCGGTCACAACGCCGCGCCCGCGGGCGAAGGGGAAATCCATGCCCGCGGCCCGCAAATGCTGGTGGGCTATCTGCACGCCGAGGACGAAGCCACGTCCTTCGATGCCGAGGGCTACTTCCGCACGGGCGATCTGGCACGCTGGGTGGATGGCGCCTACCTGGTCGTGACCGGCCGGGCCAAGGACATCATCATCCGCAACGGCGAAAACATTTCACCCAAGGAAGTCGAGGATATCCTGATCGGCCATCCCGGCATTGCGGAAATCGCCATCGTCGGCCTGCCCGATCCGCGCACCGGAGAGCGCTGCTGCGCCGTGATCGTGCCCAGGCAATCGCCCGCCCCCGATGTGGCCAGCCTGCGCAGTTTCCTGGAAGGCCAGGGCGTGGCAACATTCAAAGCCCCCGAGCAGGTCGTCATCTGGGAAGCCCTGCCGAAGAACGATGCCGGAAAGGTCGTGAAGCATCAGATCCGCGCCGCGCTCGCCCAGAAACCTTGACAGGATGGAAAGCCAAATCACCATGAAGGGCACCATGACGGGATCGATCGCGGATTTTCGGCGCGCGGCGCGCGACTGGCTCGAGGCCAACGTACCTTCCGAGCCCTCGCCGGAAGATGGTCCGGATTCCAGGACCTACGTGCTGGCCTGGCAAAAGACCCAGGCGCAGGGCGGCTGGGCGGGACTGGCCTGGCCCAGGGAAGTCGGCGGCCGCGGCCTGTCGGTGCTGGAGCAGATCGTCTGGTTTGAGGAATACGCCCGGGCCGGCGCGCCCTCGCCGCTCAACGCCTCCTTTGTCGGGCTCAATCATGCCGGGCCGACCCTGATTGCCTGTGGCACGCCAGAACAGAAGGCTTATCACCTGCCGCGGATACTGGCGGGGGAAGTCATCTGGTGCCAGGGCTTCTCCGAGCCGGGCGCGGGGTCCGATCTGGGCAGCCTCCGCTGCCGCGGCCGAGTGGAAGGGGACGAACTCGTCATCGACGGCCACAAGATCTGGTCGAGCTTCGCCGACATCGCCGATTGGCAGGAACTGCTGGTCCGCACTGATCCCGCGGCCAAGACCTCCGGCGCATTGACCTGGGTTATCTGCCCGATGGATGCGCCGGGCATCACCGTGCGGCCAATCCGCACTATGGCCGGCCCACACAAGTACTGCGAGGTCTTCTACGACTCGGTGCGCATCCCCCTGGCGAACGTGGTGGGCGGCGTGAACCAGGGCTGGGCCACGGCGATGTCCACCTTGAGCTTCGAGCGCGGCACCGCCGGCCTGGCCTTGCTGATCGGGCATACGCTCAAGGTCGAGAAACTGCTGGCTGACTGTCCCATGAACCGACCGGAACTGCGCCTGCGGATTGCGCGGCTGCGCGCCGAGGGCGCGTCCATCCGCGCCGCCACCTATCGCTTTGCGCTCGACTGCGAAAGCGCCGTGCCGGACGCCAGCGGCTCGATGATGCGCTTGAGCTTCGCGGAGTTCGCGCAGCGCGTAACGGCAGCAGCCATCGACCTTTATGGAATCGACGCGGCGCAGGTCGTCGGCGCGCATGGCTGGGGCCACGACTACCTGGACGCCTTTTCCGAAACGATTGCCGGCGGCACCGCGGAAATCCAGCGCAACATCATCGCCGAGCGCGTGCTGGGATTGCCGAAAGGTCCCCGTTGAGCGTCCGTAAGAAGCACCAGCACTGCAATGGAGCAAGCTCAAATGGCGGAGCCGGTTTATAAAATCCTGATCTTCCTCAAGCGCCGCCCCGGCATGTCGGTGCCAGCCTTCCGCGAATATTACGAAAACACCCACGCCAAGCTCTGCGAGAAGTACGCCGTGGGCCTGAAACGCTATTTTCGGCGCTACCTCGATCCCCTGCCCACGCCGGGCGCAACGGAGGAACTACCGTTCGATGTGATCACCGAACTCTGGTTCGAGAATCGCAGTGTGTTCGAAGCGATGAAGGCGTTCACGGTGCGCGGCGAACTGCCAGCCGACGTGCTCGCCGACGAGGAACGCTTGTTCGACCGGCCGAAGAGCCGCTTCGTAATGGTGGAGGAATGCGACTCCTGGTGCTGAAAAAGCGCCTGCCTCAACCCCGCGCGTTGGGGTCAGGATTCCAGCGGGGCGGCCGCTTTTCGGCAAACGCCCTCGGCCCTTCCTCGAAATCCGGATGGGCCCAGTGGGACTTCAGCAGCTCCCAGCCGTAATCCGGGGCGGCCGGATCGTTCATTTCAGTCGATGCCCAGATCGCGCGCTTGGTCAGGCGCATGGCCTGCGGCGAGTTGGCGGCAATGCCTTTAGCCAGCTCGCGCGCCCTGAGCATCACCTCGGCCGCGCCGGGCTCGATCAGATCGATCATGCCGAGCTGATAGGCGCGCTCCGCCGGCATGCGGTAGGAGCGTCCAGCGAGGCCCATCAGCAGCGCGGCGCCGATGCCGGCGCGCCGTGCGATGCCGATCGATTCGAGCCCCGAGACCTGCCCGACGCTGACGTGCGTATCCATGAACACCGCATGGCTGCTGGCGATGACGATGTCGCAGTCGGCCACGAAGTGCAGCGCACCGCCGTTGGCCAGGCCGTTCACCGCGCAGATGACCGGCTTGGTGACATGACACATGCGCGGCGAAAAGCGGTTTACGGCCGCACTGGGCTTGTTGTGCAGCGTTCCCACGCCGAGCTTCAACACACCCACCGCGGCGCCGGTGCAGAAATGACGCTCCCCGGCCCCGGTCAAGATCGCCACGCGAATCTGCTCTTCGCTTTCGATGCGCTGCCATGCCTGTTCGAGCGCAAGCAGAAGCTCGGGATTCAGGGAATTGCCATCGGCCGGCCGGTTGAGCGTCAACACCGCCACATGGCCTTCAATCTCGAACAGCAGAGGCGAGGATTCGTCCATTGTGCTCATCCCGGTGGTTTGCTTATTGATCCAGCGCAGTGCCAAAGCAGTGCCGGGCAACCGCGCTCGCCTGCCCGCCGCGCCCGCCCAGCTCGGAAAGCAGGGCTTTCAGCCGATAGGTCCATAGATGCAGCGGGTGCTCCAGCGTCATGCCCATTGCCGCGAGCATCTGGTGAACATCGTAGACGACGCGGGTAGCGCTCTCTTGCGCATGCAGTGCAGCCAGGGCCGCATCACCCGGGTCCGCCGTCGCCGCCGCCTTCAGGGCCAGCCATCGCACTCCGCCCGCCAGCACGGCGCATTCGGCCAGGCGATGCCGCAAGGCCTGGAATGTGCCCAAGGGTCGGCCGAACTGCTTGCGTACGCTCAGATGTTCCACGGTGGAAGCGATCGCCGCATGCAGCAAGCCGCTGGCTTCCGCCGCCAGGGCGGTACGCAGCCAGATGCGCAGGATCGCCGCTTCGGATTCCGAGAACCATGTCACTTCCACAGCTTGCTTGAGCCGTCCCATGGGATACGCGAATAGCGATTCCACGGACTCAAGCGCCTCTGCTGGCGGCTTGGCGGCACCGATGCGCCCGCCCTCGAGAATCAGCAGCGTCTTCGCGGACGCAACGAAGCGTCCCGGGCGGCCGTTCTCCACCAGGGCCAGGGGCCGCGGCCACTCGCCGGCAAGTTGCGGCCGCACCAGCATCGACAGCGCGGATTCGACCGTGTACGGCGAGCGCGCCAGCCGCTCGACCGCCAGCGCCGCCGTAACCGGACCGTATTCGGGGATGGCGGCGATATCGAAGTACTGCCCATCCTCAAGCTGCCGGTCCAGTTCCTGGCCTTCCAGCGCAAAGCCGTGAAAGTCGGTGGGCCGGCTGTCGAACTGGGCCGCCAGCTTGTCGATTGCCGAGAACGCGGCTTCCTGGTCGGATGTCAGGGTAAAGTCCATCAGCGTGGCTCCCGCGGAAGCCGCAGCAGGTCGGTGGCGATCAGGTTGAGTTGAATCTCCGCAGCGCCGGAGGCGATACCGGCGACGATGGCCCGCTGATGATGCGCGAGCAGCAAGGGGTCGCCGCCCGCCAGGGCATCGGGCATGTGCTCGACCACGAACTCTCCGACCAGCCGCTCGGCCATCACCGTTGCAAAACGCGCGGCGCTGGCCTCGGGTCCGGTGGGAATGCCATGGCACCGCTGATCGACAATGTTATAGCTGTACAGGCGCGCCGCTTCGCAGGCGGCGCGCGCTCTTGCCGCCTGCTCGATGGCGCCGTGACCGAAGCGTCCGTCTCCTTGCAGCCGGGCCACCGAGCGACTCAGCATCCGCGCGGCCAAGGCAAAGCGGGGAATCCCCACGCGCTCCAGGGACAATGCGGTCCGCACGACTTCCCAGCCCTGCCCTTCACCGCCAAGCATGGCACTGGCCGGAGCCTCGACCTCGTCAAAAAACACCTCGTGGATATCCCCTTCACCGATCACGCTGGGGATCTGCCGCACCGTGATGCCGGGCGTGGTCATCGGCAGCAAGAAGATCGAGATGCCGTTGCGCCCCGGCGAAGTCCTGGCCAGCAGGAAACAGGTGTCCGCATGCCCCGCATACGAGGTCCAGATTTTCTGGCCGTTGATGCGGTAGCTGTCGCCGTGCTTTTCGGCACGGGTGCGCAAGGACGCCAGGTCCGAGCCTGCTTCAGGTTCTGAGAAGCCCTGGCACCAGATCGTTTCGCCGTGCGCCATTGCCGGAATGTAGCGCTGCTGCTGCTCCTCGGAGCCAAAGCGCATCAGCGTCGGCCCGATCCAGTTGACGTTCATGTACTGGCCGCCGCGCGGCTCGCCCGCGGCCCACATCTCCTCCGCGAGGATAAAGGCGGTCCAGGGGTCCGCATCGCGGCCGCCCCAGCGCTGCGGCCAATGCGGCACCAGCAAACCGGCCTTGGCCAGTTCGGCACAGAACTTCTTCGAGAACGCGCTCTGCGCCTCCGAGCCTGGCCCGTGTGCGAGCTCCTCCCAGTCGGCAGGCAAGTGGGCCGCCAGGAACGCGCGCACGGTGGAGCGAAATCCTTGCTGCTCGGTGTCCCAATCGAAATCCATTAGCGTGATCCGTTCACCCTTTTCTGGCCATCTCGAAACTATAGCGAAGATGGTCCAGCTGCCCCCATGGGACGGGCGCGAACATCACCGGAGATTCGGTACTGCGGACAGCCGCGATCTGTTCGGCCACGTCTTCGATGGCCCAATCGGACCGGAACACGCCGGGTGTCTCGGAAACGTATGCTCTTGCCACACGGCCAGCCGCGGAAATCAGTATTTCGCCGGAAACCGAGCAAGACTCATGCGACAGCCATCCCACCGCGGCCGCCACCATCTCCGGCGGCATGGGTGGGAACGCCGAAGTATCCACGCCTTCGGACATGCGGGTCACGGCGGCGGGCAGGATCACATTGCTCTTCACATTGTGCTCGGCGCCTTCCAGCGCGGCGACATTGGACAGGCCCATGATGCCGGCCTTGGCCACGCTGTAGTTGGCGTTCTTGTAGTTGCCGTACAAGCCGTTGATCGACCCGGTCAAGACGATGCGGCCGTAGCCGGCCTTGCACATCAGGGGAAACGCCGGGCGGACGACGTGAAAGGCGCCGCGCAGGTGAACGTCGAGCACGAGCTCGAAGTCCTCGTAGCTCATCTCGGCCAGGGGCGCGCGGCGCACGATGCCCGCATTGTGGATGAGGATGTCGACGCGCCCATAGTGGTCGAGCGCGCACTGGATGATGGCGTGGCCGCCTGCGGACGTTGCCACGGAATCCGTGCTGGCGACTGCCTGACCGCCCGCGGCCTTGATCTCGTTCACCACTTCCAGGGCTGGACCGAGGTCGAGGCCATCGCCCTTCAGGCTTGCTCCCGGGTCGTTGACGACGATCTTTGCGCCTCTTGCGGCAAGCAGCAAGGCATAAGCCCGACCCAGGCCCCGACCGGCGCCGGTGATGACGGCCACGCGATTGTCGAATTTGAGATCCGGCATCGGCCACTTCTCCTCAATGTTGTCCGTACAAACACTAAAACAAGCTTTGCTCAGGCTATTGCCTTCGATGCGCGCAGCCCGGCGATCTGCTCCGCTGTGAGACCAAGCAGCTCCGTCAAAATCTCCTCGGTATGCTGCCCCAGCACCGGCGGAGCCGCGGGAGCCGGCTGCTGGTCTCCCGGAAACTTGATGGAGCGGTTGACAATGGGGATTTTGCCCAGCACCTGGTGATCCGCTTCGACCACCATCTCCCGCGCAACTGCTTGGGGTTGCGACAGGGCCTCCTTGATCCCCAGTATCGGCGCATGCGGCACCTGGTGCTGGGTGAACAACTCCACCAGCTCGTTCATCGTCTTGCGGCTGGTGATGCCGGAGATCCGCTCGTTGACCACGCCGCGAAGATCGCGGCGCTTTTCCAGCGTATCAAAAAGCGCATCCCCGGCCCAGTCGCCCATTCCCAGGGCCCGGCAGATATTGCCCCAAAAGCTGTTGGTCAGGCAGGCGATGACGATCGATCCATCGGCGCAGGGAAACACACCGTACGGAACCAGGTTGGGATGCTGGGAACCCTGGGGCTTGGGATCCTCGCCGGTAAAAAACGCCAATTGCGGCAGGTAGCTCAGCATGCCGATCATGCCGTCGAACAGGCTGACATCGATCAGGCGCCCGCGCCCGGTGACGCTGCGCTCGTACAGAGCCGCCAGAATGCCCATCGGGCCGTTGATTCCACCCACGAGGTCCCCGAGGGGAATTCCCAGCTTGGTGGGCGGCCGTTCAGGCTCGCCGTTGACGCTCAGCGCCCCCGACAGGGCCTGCATGACGATGTCGAAGGACGGACGATCGCGCAAAGGTCCGGTCATGCCGAAGCCGGAAATCGCACAGTAGATCAGCCGCGGATTGAGGGCCGACAGGGTTGCGTATCCCAGCCCGAGGCGATCCATGACTCCGGGGCGGTAGTTCTCGATCAGGATATCGCACTTGGTCGACAGGTCCTTGACCAGCGCAAGGCCGGTTTCGGTTTTCAAATCGACGACGATGCTTTTCTTGCCGCGGTTGATGCTGAGAAAGTAATGGCTCTCGCCTTGGCGGAACGGCGGAAAGGAACGGGTTTCGTCACCGGTTCCCGGCGGTTCGATCTTCAACACTTCCGCGCCCAGATCCGCCAGCGCCAGGGAAGCGGCGGGGCCGGCCAGCACCCGGGTGAAGTCGAGCACCCGGATTCCCTGCAGGGGACCACGCCAGCTCGGAGCAACTGGTTCAGGCATTTGTCTCGTTCCGCAGCATGCGTGCCGCCGGCCATTCAACTGTGGGGAGATGCACTTTTATAGTATCGAATCCAAGCGCATCCCCGCCAGCAATGAACCGGTGTGGTCGCTCAAATGGCGCAGGTCTTCAAAAAAAATGCGCCACCGTAGCATTTGACCCGCGAGGCGCGGCTCAGCCTTACGCAGCCCGGCTCGGCAATTCGACGATCGCCGCGCCGCTGGCCGAGAGTTCGCCGCGGTGGGTCTGTGCCTTCTGGCTGATTTCCACCAGGTGCTTGCCGCCTTCCACGAACTTGCGGCTGACCACGCCCTCGATGACGATCGCATCGCCGTCCGGATTGTGGCGGCGGATCTGGCACTTGCTCTTGCGCAGGAAGCCTTCGTCGCCCATCCAGTTGGTGAGGTGATGCGTCAGCCAGGAGCAGCGCTCGGGGCCGTAGTCATAGGCGCCCGGCGCTCCGACTTCCAGCGCGAAGGCTTCATCCCAATGCACGCGCTCGGGGCAGTCGGGCACGTTGAAGCGATTCTTGATGCCCAGTCCTGGGTGCTTGGTCTGCATCTTCCAGGCGAGCTTGTTGGCGCGGATGTAGAGACCGCCCCAGCCTTGCGCGTAGCAGATGAAGCCGGTGACCGTCATCGGGCCCTTCATCATGCGCGGCAGTTCTTCGCCTTCCTTCACGTCTTCCCAATAGCGCGGCTTGGCGCCGCGAATTTCCTCGGCCTGATACAGCTTGGAGAACTCCGCGAGCTGTTCCTCAGTGTATGGCTCCACGCGCCCGCGCGCCTCGGTGTACTTGGTTCCGCGCTCACGTGCTTCGTCCCGATCGGTGCGGAACACCCAGGAGTCGCATTCCGCAACCTTGTCGCCCTTCTGATTGAAGAAGTCGACATGGTAGATCTGCTGGAAGCTGCGGCCCGCGAAGCGGGTCTGATGCTCGATCAGATCCTTCAGGTAAGCCTCGGTGGTGATCTGGTCGTTACGCAAAACCGGCTTGTGCCAGACCCAGTCGGCGCCCGCCCACATGGCATGGATTCCCGAAAGGCCGCCGCAGTAGCCCGATACGATGCGGCTGCTGCTGAACAGGAAACTCGGCAAGGCCACAATGCTGCCGTACCGGGTCTTTTCGGCATAGGCGGGATCGCACCACAGCGGGTTGTCGTCGCCGATGCCATGCGCATAGTGCCGGATGGCGTCGCGGGTCGCCTCGTAGTTCCACGGCTCGATGGTATCGGTGATCTTGACGCCGATCCGCTGGCGCAGATCGTTAAGACCCTCTTCCGTGATCTTGGGAAAGCGGCTCGTGATGGTTTGCTCGGGCATCGTCATGACTTCTCTCCTGGATATTCAACTGCCGACGGCGGCGGCCTCTCGTTCGCGCAAAATTTTGCGGTGAACCTTTCCCGCCGGGGTCTTGGGAAGCTCGCCCACAAAGGCGATGTGGCGCGGGAATTCGTGCTGGCTCAAGCGCTCGCGCGTGAATTTCTTCAGTTCATCGGCAAAGTCGTCGCTCGCTGCGCGCTCCGAAACGATGAAAGCCTTTGCCACCTGGCCGCGTGTGGCATCCGGCACGCCGATGATCGCCGCTTCCCTCACGTCCGGGTGCTTGAGCAAGGTGTTTTCTATTTCCACCGCGCTCATGGTCCAGCCGGCGGAGATGATCACGTCGTCGGCCCGGCCGCAGTGATAGAGGTACCCGTCCTCGTCGGTCTTGGCGAGGTCCTTGGTGGTCTCCCAGCCGTTGCGCTTCCACAGCATCAGTTCGCCGACGACGCCGGGTTCCGCCGGCGTTCCGTCCGGCTTCTGCACCTGGAGCTTGAGTCCGGGGATCGGCTTGCCCAAGGAGCCCGGCTTCACGACGTAGTCGCCGGCGCCGGGATAGTTGACCAGGACCACGCCGATCTCGGTGGTGCCATACATGCTGCAGGCCGGCACGCCGAACGTGTCCTCGATGAATTGCAGGGTGGCCGGATCGATCGGCTCGCCGGTGTAGGACAGCTTCTTGAAGTAAAACCTGAATTCCGAGGCCTTGCCGGAGTTCTTCATCATCCGGTAGTGCGTGGCCGCGGCCGACATGTTGGTGATCTTGTAGTCTTGCAAGGCCTTCATCAGGCGTATGGCGTCGAAGCGGCCCGAAAACGTGCCGGTCGTGACGCCCAGCGCCAGCGGCGCCAGCGTGCCGTGCCAGAGGCCATGCCCCCAGGCCGGCGAGGAGGGACAGAAATATTCATCGCCCGGCCGGATGCCGGTTCCATACAACGCGGCAAACATCAGCGTTACGATAGAGCGGTGGGTATGCTTGACCGCCGCCGGCAACTCGCGCGTGGTGCCGGATGTGTATTGGAAAACCGCCAGATCGTTGGCGCGTGAGCTTGACTGATAGCGGCCGGGCAGGCGTGCGATGTCCTCGAGCAGGTCCGCATCGGCCACCACCACGCGAACGCCCTCGATCTGCCTGGCGATCTCCGCCTTTTCGGCGTTGGTGATCAGCAGCCTGGGCTTGCAGTCGTCGACCCGCAGCCGCAGGCCGTCGAGGCCAAACAGCGTGAACAAGGGCACGCTGATCGCGCCCATCATCATCGCGCCGAACAGGCTGACGTAGAAGGGCAGCGAGGGATCGAGCATAAAAGCGATGCGGTCCCCGGGCTGAATGCCGTTGGCGACCAGCCAATGCGCGAAGCGCGCGGAGTCGGCGCCGATTTTGTCGAAGCTCAGGATCTCGTCGGCCCCGTCCGCATGCGCAATGCGCACCGCCGTGCGCCCGGAGCCGTCCGCGTGGCGGCTGATGCATTCGTGGGCGATGTTGAGCTGTTCGCTGTTGCCGTCAAACAACTCCCACAGTGCCGTCGAATTGGCAAAGCGCTGGGCGTCTGCGTAACTGGCGTAGTCCGTGAGCTTCGCCATCGATCGATCGGTATTCCTGTCCAGGCCGCGGGGCGGATTTGCGGCGGACGTACGATGCCACAGGCTTGCAGTCATTGCAAATATAGAATTACTTTCTATATATTGAACAACTTTCATTATTCTTCAGACCCCTCATGCCCATCAGCAAGCGGCAGCATCCGGCTTCCCCCGAGCGCGAACTCAGCCAGGTTGTGAAGGCGAGCAAGGCGCCCGCCATCTCGCGTGCCGCGGCTGTACTGCGCCTGCTCGGCAAAAGCGACGTACCGCTGGGCGTGCAGGCCATCGCGCGCGAGCTAGGGCTGGTGCCAAGCACCTGCCTGTACATTCTCAGGGCCTTGCTCGAAGAGGAATTCGTCTCCTTCGATCCCGATACCAAGCGCTACTCCCTCGAGGCGGGCGTACTCACCCTGGCGCGGCAGTGGCTCAGGCGCAACCGCTTCAACGACCTGGCCCAACCGGTATTGGACCGTCTCAGCCAGACTTTCGACGTCACCCTGCTCGGCGTTCACATCGTCGGGCTCGACCATATCGTGGTGGTGGCGGTGTCCCAGACCGGGCACAATTTCCAGCTCAGCACCCAGATCGGCAGCCGCTTTCCGGCGCTGATCAGCGCCACGGGCCGCTGCATCGCCGCGTTCGGCGACCATGCCGAAGCCGAGTTGAAGGCCCGGTTCAACACGCTGCGCTGGGACGAACCGCCGAGCTTCGAGGAGTGGAAGGCGCAAGTCGGCCAGACCAAGACGCAGGGCTTTGCGGTCGATTCCGGCAACTACATCTCCGGAGTAACGGTGGTCGCCGCCCCGGTATGGAAGGCGCGCCATAAACTGGGCCATGCGCTGGTCGCCATCGGCATCGGCAGCGCACTCAAGCGAAACGGACTCCCGGCGCTGCAAGATGCCCTGCGGACCGCCGCCCGGACCTTGTCGACGCAGCTTTGCGGCGAGGCATCTCCGGAATGAAGATCCTATCAAATCGTCACGCCGGCGAAAGCCGGGGTCCAGGGCCCGAAGCGCTGCCGGCAGACCGGACAGCGCACCGGGCACTGCGCTTGCGCAACAACACTGTTGTCCAGTAAATTGCCTTGGCCCCGACCAGAAGAGCCGGAGGATCGGAGGAGGATCGTCGTCTGCGCTGCGCAGCATACTGCAAGCCTGCTTTGCGGCGATAAGTGCCCTGATCATGGATTTGTGCCCGCGGGATGGGCTTCGGGCGATGCTTGGCTTGGCCGGCCGAACGACAAGCGCTAGCAACACCGCAGGCCGCAACTGGTACATTGATTTTCTCCATGCACACAAAAGAATTGGTCGAAGATCATGTTCATTGCCGCTACCGTGAAATCCCTGATGCGGTATTTGCCCTCCGGCTTGCAGTTTGAGCGCGGTGTGGACCGAACTGCACTATGAGTGCCCCCATCCTTTCTTCCTTGCTCCAGTCTGAAAGCGCTGAGGCCAAGGCGCGAAGCGCTCACCACAGGCGCCTGGCGGAAGCCTTGCGCGCAAAGGTCGCCGCCGCCGCGCTCGGCGGCAACGAGGTCTCGCGCAAGCGCCACACGAGCCGGGGCAAGCTGCTGCCGCGCGAACGCGTGGAGCGCCTGCTGGATCCGGGCTCGCCGATGCTCGAGATCGGACAGCTTGCCGCCAGCGACTTGTACGACGGCGAAATTCCGGGGGCCGCCATCATCACCGCCGTTGGCCGCGTATCCGGCCGCCTGTGCATGATCGTGGCAAACGACGCCACGGTGAAGGGCGGCACCTATTACCCGCTCACAGTGAAAAAGCACCTGCGCGCCCAGGAGATCGCCGAGCAAAACCGCCTGCCCTGCATCTACCTGGTGGACTCCGGCGGCGCCAACCTGCCGCACCAGTCCGAGGTGTTCCCGGATCGCGAGCATTTCGGACGCATTTTCTTCAACCAGGCCAACATGAGCGCCAAGGGCATCCCGCAGATCGCCTGCGTCATGGGCAGTTGCACCGCCGGCGGCGCCTATGTGCCGGCCATGAGCGACGAGACCGTGATCGTCCGGAACCAGGGCACGATCTTCCTGGCCGGACCGCCGCTGGTGAAGGCGGCGATCGGCGAGGAAATCAGCGCCGAAGAACTCGGGGGCGGAGAATTGCACACGCGCAAGTCGGGCGTGGCCGATCACCTGGCCGAGAACGACGAACACGCCCTCAGCATCGTCCGCGACATCGTCAGTCACCTGGGGCCCCGTCACGCCCACCATCTGCCGCTCAGGGACCCGCGCCCGCCGAAATATGCGCCCGAGGAGCTTTACGCCGTGGTGCCTGACGACGTGCGCGCGCCTTACGACGTGCACGAGGTGATCGCGCGGCTGGTCGATGGCTCCGAGTTCCACGAATTCAAGCCGCTGTACGGCTCGACGCTGGTCTGCGGCTTCGCGCATATCTGGGGAATCCCGGTCGCCATCCTGGCCAACAACGGCGTGTTGTTCTCGGAAAGCGCGCAGAAGGGCGCGCATTTCATCGAGCTCGCCTGCCAGCGGCGCATACCGCTGCTGTTCCTGCAGAACATCTCGGGCTTCATGGTCGGCGGCAAGTACGAGGCGGAGGGCATCGCCAAGCATGGCGCCAAGCTGGTTACGGCGGTCGCCACCGCCAGCGTACCCAAGCTCACGGTCCTGATCGGCAGCAGTTTCGGTGCAGGCAACTACGGCATGTGCGGGAGGGCCTATTCACCGCGCTTCCTCTTCACCTGGCCGAACAGCCGCATCAGCGTGATGGGTGGAGAGCAGGCGGCAAGCGTCCTGGCCACGGTGCACCGCGACGCGGACCAGTGGACACCGCAGGAGGCCGAAGCCTTCAAGGCACCGATCCGCCAGAAATACGAAGACGAGGGCAATCCCTACTTCGCCACCGCCCGCTTGTGGGACGACGGCGTGATCGATCCGGTACAGACCCGCGACGTGCTGGGACTCGCCTTGGAAGCGTGCCTCGAGGCGCCCATCCCCGAGCATCCCCGCTTCGGCGTGTTCAGGATGTAGCGGCCATGATCTCTTCCCTGCTCATCGCCAACCGGGGCGAAATCGCCTGCCGCATCACCCGCACCGCGCGCCGCATGGGCATTCGCGTCATCGCGGTTTACTCCGATGCCGACGCCGGCGCGCTGCACGTGCGCGAGGCTGACGAGGCGGTCCACATCGGCCCCTCTCCCGCACGGGAAAGCTACCTGGTCGCGGAGAAAATACTCGGCGCCGCCAAGGCGAGCGGCGCGCAGGCCATCCACCCAGGCTATGGCTTTCTTTCAGAGAATGCCGATTTCGCGCAGGCGGTGATTGACGCCGGGCTCATCTGGGTTGGACCGAAGCCGCATTCAATCCGCGCCATGGGCCTCAAGGACGCCGCCAAGCAGCGGATGACCGATGCCGGCGTTGCCGTGACTCCCGGCTATATGGGCCAGAACCAGGAACCGGCATTCCTGGCGCAGCGCGCCGGCGAAATCGGCTTCCCGGTGCTAATCAAGGCGGTGGCCGGGGGCGGCGGCAAAGGCATGCGGCTGGTCAAGCGCACCGGGGATTTCGCCGACGCGCTCGCCTCCTGCCAGCGCGAGGCGGCTGCATCCTTCGGCAACAGTCACGTCCTGATCGAGAAATACATCCTGCGCCCGCGCCATATCGAGGTGCAGGTGTTCGGCGACAGCCACGGCAACATCGTCCACCTGTTCGAGCGCGACTGCTCGCTGCAGCGCCGCCACCAGAAGGTGATCGAAGAAGCCCCCGCGCCCGGCATGGACGAGGCGACCCGCAAGACCATCTGCGCCGCCGCGGTGCAGGCGGCCAGGGCAGTGGACTACGTCGGCGCGGGAACCATCGAATTCATTGCGGACGCTTCGCAGGGCCTGCGGGCGGACCGCATCTGGTTCATGGAGATGAATACCCGCCTGCAGGTCGAGCACCCGGTCACCGAGCAGATCACCGGTGTCGATCTGGTCGAATGGCAGTTGCGCGTAGCCAGCGGCGAGCCGCTGCCCAGGAGCCAGAACCAGCTGGAGATCAAGGGCGCGGCGATGGAAGCGCGGCTGTACGCGGAAGACCCCGCCAAAGGTTTCCTGCCCAGTATCGGCACGCTGCAGTTGCTGCAATTCGGCGCGGGTGAAGGCAGCCGCATCGACACAGGCGTCTTCCAGAGCGCCGAGGTTTCTCCCTTCTACGACCCGATGATTGCCAAGATCATCGCCCATGGCCGGGACCGGGAACAGGCGCGCGTCCGCCTGCACCAGATACTGGCCGGTTCCGCGGCCTGGCCGGTGAAGACCAATGCCTCCTTCCTGGTCAATGCGCTGGAACATCCCAGCTTTGTTGCCGGCGACGTCGATACCGGCCTGATCGGCCGGGACGGCGAGGCCATGGCGGTGCCGCCCTCCCCTTCGCCCGCAGCCCTGAGCCGCGCCGCAATGAAGCTGGCAGCCCCCACGCATCAGCCCGGCTTCAGGGTGAATGCCGCACCCGTGCGTACGGCGCACTTCCTGTGCGACGGCGTCCCGGTCGAAGTAGGACTGGAACACCGCGGGGAAGGCCGGCCGGCCGCATCGGCCTTTGTCATCGAACGCGGCCAGGCCTGGCTGTTGACGCCCTGGCGCAAGGAAGGCACCGCCGGAGGCAGCGCCGCGACGGGCGCGATTCTCGCCCCCATGCCGGGCCGGGTCATCGTCGTCGAGGTGGCCGCGGGCGACAAGGTGAAAAAGGGCCAGAAGCTGCTGACGCTCGAAGCGATGAAAATGGAACATACGCTGATCGCGCCATTCGATGGCGTGGTGGCCGAACTCAATACCGCTGCCGGCGCGCAGGTGCAGGTGGAAGCGCTGCTGGCGCGGATCGACGAGGCGCCAGGCTGATGACGGGCGCCGTTTCGACGAATGGCAGGCGTTCGCTCCAGCGCAAGGACCAAAACAGCTTTTTCCGTATACAGCGTTCCGGATCAGCGGTGGAACAACCGGAACGGAAACATCAGCAAGATCCCGGTCGAATAAAGTGAGGAGTCCGTAACCATGTCGCAGCAATTCGAGCGTTATAAAGCTCCAGGTTCCGCAACCGTTTCCGAAGGCTGGGCCTTGGAGCGGCTCACGCCGCCCAGCCGCCTGTTCGGCGCCAATGGCCTGCGCACCGGGCCTGACGGCCGCATCTACGTGGCGCAGGTTTCGGGCAGCCAGGTCAGCGCGATCGACATCAACACCGGCGCCATCGAAACGGTCAGCCCGATGGGCAGCGACATCGTCGCGCCCGATGACCTGGTGTTCGATCCCGAAGGCAATCTGTACGTCACCGAAATCACCGAAGGGCGGGTCAGCATGCTCGCCCCCAATGGGACCACCCGGGTGGTGTACGGCGACATCCCGGTCGCCAACCCGATCACCTTTTACCAGGGACGGCTGATTGCCGGCGAATGCCGGGTCGGCGGACGGATCATGGAGCTGGACCGCAATGGCGGCGCGCCGCGCATCCTGCTGGAAAACGTACCCATGCCCAATGCCTTTGAAGTAGGGCCGGACGGCATGCTGTACTTCCCGGTCATGGGCACCAATGAGATCTGGCGCGTCAGCCTCGACGGCGGCGCGCCGGAAACAGTGGCGGACAACCTCGGAGTGCCGGACTCGGTCAAGTTCGATTCCAAGGGCAATATCGTCACCACCCAGGTGGGCAGCGGCCAGGTGCTGCGCATCGACCCGCGCAGCGGCGAGCGCACCGTGCTGGCCAATCTCACCCCTGGGCTGGACAACGTGACCTTCGTCGGCGAGCGCATGTTCGTCTCGAATATTTCCGGCTATGTCGTCGAAATACTCGATGGCGGCAAATCCCGGGAACTGGTCCCGGACGGACTGATCTGGCCGCTGGGGCTGGGAATGGACACCGCAGGCCTGCTCTATGTGGCCGATGGGCCTTTCTCCTACACGTTGCGGCCGGGCAGCAGCCGCCACCTGGCCGGCATGCTGTTCTCGCCCGGCTATCCGGGATATTCGCGCGGCGTGGCCGCGGCGGGGCCGGGAGAATTCATCATCACCACTGCAAACGGCGCCGTCGCCCGCTACTGGCCCGCGGAACAGCGAAGCGAAGTGCTCACCAGCGGATTCGACCAGCTTTACGGCGTGGCGATTGCCCCCAAGGGCGCCGTGGTCTTCGCGGAACAGGGCACCGGGCGCGTGCTGTCGGTGCAGTCGGGCAATGTGGAGACGCTGGCCACCGGCCTGCGCAAACCCTCGGGAGTCACCGTCGCCTCTGACGGTACTGCTTATGTATCCGAGTCGGCGGGAGGCCGTGTCGTCAAGCTCAGCGGAGGTCGTGCTGAAACCGTGCTGGATGGACTGCAGAAGCCCCAAGGCATACTGGCCCTCGGCGGATCGCTCTACATCCTCGATGCGGGCGGCAAGGAACTCATCAAATGCGATCTGGGCGGCGGCGGGCGCCGCACCCTGGCCTCCGGCCTGCCGGTTGGCGCTCCGCAGGGCGTCACGCCGAAGGTGCTGGGGCCCATCGGAACAATGTCCGGGCCGATGGGTCCGTTCGCGGGGATCGCCGCCGGCCCGGACGGTACGCTATACCTGTCAGGCGATGCCGAAGGCAGCGTACTGGCGATCCGCAAGGTTCAAGGCAAGTCCTGATCTTCACGCATCATCCCCCGGCAAAGCCGGGGGATGTAAGGGCGGCCCGACAATCAACCTGGAACGTAACCCAGGAGCGATTTGACTTCCAGGTACTCGTGGAAGCCGAACTCACCCCATTCGCGCCCATTGCCGCTTTTCTTGTAGCCGCCGAAGGCGGCGTGGAAATCGAAGCCGTCGTTGATGGAGATCCAACCCGCGCGGATCTGCCGGGCCACGGCGCGCGCCTTGTCGAGATCCGCACCCGCGACATTACCGGCCAAGCCGAATTCCGAATCGTTGGCGATCTGGACGGCTTCATCGACGTTCCCGTAGCCGATGATCACCAGCACCGGACCGAAGATTTCCTCGCGGGCAATGACCATGCTGTTGGATACATTGGCGAACACCGTGGGCTTCACAAAAAAGCCCTTGCTGAGGCCTTCCGGACGGCCGACGCCGCCGGCCACGAGCGTGGCGCCCTCGTCGACGCCCTTGTGTATGTATTCCTGGATCGAGTTGAACTGGGCTTTCGAAACCACCGGCCCCATCGCGACATTGCCCTTGGGGTCACCCACAGTCACCGCAGCCGCTGCCTCGCGAGCGGCGGCGATGGCTTCGCTCATGCGGGCCTTGGGCACCAGCATGCGGGACGTGGCGCTGCAAGTCTGACCGGAGTTGACCATCATGCCGGTGACGCCCTTGCGGACGTTCTCGGCGAAGGCCGCATCGTCGAGAACGATGTTCGCGCTCTTGCCGCCCAGCTCCAGGCAGACGCGCTTCACCGTCGCGGCCGCATCCTTTGAAATCTCGACGCCGGCGGGATTGGACCCGGTGAAGGAAATCATGTCAATGTCCGGATGCCGGGACATCGCCGCGCCGACGACGGAGCCCTTGCCCTGGATCATGTTGAATACGCCGGCGGGAACCTGGGCGGCATCCATGACCTCGGCGAAGATCTGGGCGGAGAAATGCGACTCCTGCGAGGGCTTCAGCACCATGGTGCAGCCGGCCGCGAGCGCGGGAAACACCTTGACGGTGATCTGGTTGATGGGCCAGTTCCACGGCGCGATCATGCCGCAGACGCCGATCGGCTCCTTCACAATCCGCGTCGCTCCGCGCTGCTCCTCGAACTGGAAATTCTTCAGCACTTCCATGGCCGTGTTCAGGTGGCCCAGTCCCAGCCCGATGTGAAAACTCCCGGCGAGCGAAGCCGGTGCCCCCATCTCTTCGGTGATCGCCTCGGCAATCTCGGCGGAACGCGCCTGGTACTGGACCAGGATGCGCTGCATCACTTCGAGGCGTTGCTCCCTGGTCGTCCGCGACCAGGTTGCGAACGCCTTCCTGGCGGCCTTGACTGCCTTGTCCACATCGGCGGTGGAGCCCAGGGCGATCTTGCCGGATACCTGCTCGGTCGCGGGATTGATGGTCTCCACGGTCTTGAACTCGACCGGATCAACCCACTGGCCGTCGATATAGAACTTCAGATATTCGCGCATGATCGGCTCAACCTCATTCTTCAATGCATTGCAGACGGTAAGGGGCCTGCGGAAAGTTTGCTCAGCTTAAAGCGGCGTCAATGCGGCCGCGGCCTTCAATCGAGCAGTTTCGGCGCGCCCGTGCCCATGTACTCGGCCAGGTTGCGGTGGAAATTGGTGATCTTCCGTTCCTGGTGCGGATTGGGCAGGGTACCGCGGAAGCCGCGCGACCGGATGCCCTTGTGCACGGAGGCCATGTTCGAGAAATCCTGCGACAGCACCAGGCCCCATTTTTCCGCGACCGGGTCGGCATACACCCACGAGGTCTTCGGCTCCTGTCCGGCCGGGAAGCGCTCGATCGCATAGGATTCGAAGATGCACTTGTGGGGATTGTCGCCGTAAGGCCGCGCGCGGTAACACAGCGCGAAGGTGATTCCCTGCAGCACCGCCATGTTGGGGAAGATATGCCAGGCAAGGCCGGCCACCGACATTTGCTCCGGTGTAATCGTCGGCCAGATCACGCCGCGCGCCGCATCGTCGGCCTTGGCGGATGCCAGCCAGTGCTTGATGACCGCTTCCGGCGCAGTGCCTTCCGGCAGTTCGTCGACCAGCCGCCTGGCTGCGTTGACCAGGGTCTCGGTGGTGCTGGCATTGTTGACCGTGGTGTAGATTTCGTTCTGCAGTTCATACGTCGAGATGCGCGCGTCTTTTCCCTTGCCGGCGCGGGTGATGGTGCTGCTCTGCTTCATCTTGAAGCTGGGATCGCGCTGGTCGAAACCGCTGACCCCGTGCAAGCCATACGCCGCGCTATAGGCGTAGTAGTCGCCATGGGTCAGCAGCTGCGTATGCGTGCCGGCGACATGGTAGGGCTCCATGAAGGCTTCCAGCGCGCCCTTCCAGTTGCAGTCGAAGATTACCCATTGGCGCCACTTGTAGCGCATCTTCTCGAATTCAAACGGATCGAGGATGCCGGCGGCCGGCTCGAGGAATTCGCGCAAGGGCACGCAGTCGGGATCCATGTTGATGAAGATCCAGCCGCCCCAGGTATCCACCTTGACGGCATTCAGGTGCGTGCGCTGATCGTTCAAGGCCCCTTTCCAGTCCGGTTCGTCGAGCTTGAACGTGCAATTGCCGTCCAGGTCGTAGCGCCAGCCGTGAAAACCGCAGACAAACTGGTTCTTGTGGCCCTGGCCGCAGTTGGCACCCGCGGGCGGATCCACCAGCCGCCGGCCGCGATGCGAACAGACGTTGTAATAAGCCCTGATCGTGTCGGGCGTGGTGCGCACGATCACGAAGCCTTCGGTGCCGACTTCGTAGGTGATGTAGTCGCCGACATTGGGGATGTCTTCGACGCGGCCCGCGTGCTGCCAGACCTTGGCCCACAGCTTGTCGCCCTCGGCCCGGGCATACTCTTCGGAAATGTAGGCTTCCACCGGAAAGGTGAGCGGCTCCGACAGTGCTTCGATGTCAGCTGTGACTGGTTTGTTCACGACTTCCTCCTACAAGGAACCAGACCTTGGTTTTACCACCCATGGTATGTGTTTATTTCGTCTTGTTCCATACCACTTCGACCGCTGTCCCTGCCGTACGGGAGCGCTCAGCTCCACTGCACCGCTCAGGAACGCGCGCTTGACTCATTGCTCGAGAACGAGCCCCTCCAGATCCTGCCGGGTCCGCCAATCCTCCAGCAGTTTCTGGAACGCGGTCCAGCCGGGACCGTAGGAGCGGAACAAGGCCCACGGCGCCTTGACCTGTCCCTCGTTGGTAAAATAGCTGGGCGTGCATTCACGCTGGAACTGCGAGGAGTCGAACTCCACTTCCTGGAAGTGCTTGACGTAGGCGTCTTGCGCCGCCTGGCTTGGCTCGACCACTTTGGCGCCGCGCTTGAGCGTCTCGCTGATCACATAGGCAATGTGATAGCCCTGCCTGCCGAATTGCTCGGTGGTGGTGGCGTTCAGGCCGCCCTGGATATACCCGGTGTAAAACTGGTTCGGAAATCCATGCGTCATGATGCCGTGGAAGGTCTTGGGACCTTCGGCCCAATGCCGGTAAATCGACTTGCCGCCGCGGCCTTCGAATACATTGATGCCCCAGCGGCGATCCAGGTCGCTGGTGACCTCGAAACCGCTGGCGAAGATCATGCAATCGACCGCATATTCGACGCCGTCGTGCATGAAGCCCTTCTCCGTCATGGCCTGGACACCCAGGCTCGCCGAAACGTCGATCAGTTTGACGTTGGGACGGTTGAAGGTCGGATAGAACTCATCGTTTGAAAGCGGGCGCTTGCACAGGAATCGATACCAGGGTTTCAAGGCCTCGGCCGTTGCCGGATCCTTGACCATGGCTGCCGCCCGGTTGCGCAGGCGTTCCATCACCCGGTAGTCGACAACTTCCCGCCGGGTCATGAACTGCTCGAACGACTCCTGCGGCCATCCCGCGGCTTCCATCTCGGCGGCCAGGTTGCGGCTGATCTCGGTCCAGATGTCGCAGATCGCGTCCGGCTCCCCGGGGCCCAGGAACTCCATCGCGGCCCGGTGAAAATTGGCTTGCCGCTCCTTCTGCCACCCGGGCTTCAGGGTTTTCACCCAGTCCGGATCGGTGGGCGGGTTGGAGCGCTCGTCCACCGTAGACGGCGTGCGTTGCAGGACATAAAGCTGCCTGGCGTACTTGCCCAGATAGGGCGTCGCCTGGATCGCGGTGGCACCGGTGCCGACGATCGCCACGCTCTTGTCCGCCAGCCTGTCGAGAACCGGCTTCTCGCGGCTTCCACCGGTATAGTCGTAATCCCAGCGCGCCGTATGGAACATGCGCCCTTTGAAATCATGGATGCCGGGAATGCCGGGCAGCTTGGGGATGTTCAGCAGGCCATTGGCCATGATCACGAAGCGGGCGCGGATCTCGTCGCCGCGGCTGGTGCTGACCCGCCAGCGCTTGATGCCTTCATCCCAGCGCATCGCCGTGACCAGGGTATGGAACAGGGCCTTGCCGTAGAATTCGAACCGCTTGGCGATCCGCTGGCAGTACTCGTAGATTTCCTGCCCATCGGCGTACTTCTTCGAGGGCATGAAGCCCATTTCCTCAAGCAGCGGCAGATAGCAATAGGCATCGTTGTCGCACTGCAGGCCTGGGTAGCGGTTCCAGTACCACACGCCGCCGAAGTCGCCGGCGTGATCGATATGGCGGAAAGTGCTGACCCCTGCGTTTCTCAGGTGATAGGCGGCCATGATGCCGCTCCAGCCCGCGCCCAGGATGGCGACGTCGAGATCCTCGCTGAGCGGGTCCCGCGGCACCACCGGCAGGTGCGGATCGGCTTCGTAATTTTCCGCAAACTCTCCGGTCGGCCGGACATACTGCTTCTGGCCGTCGACTTGAATGCGCCGCTCGCGCTCCTGACGATACTTTTCCCGCAGCGCGGGGATATCGGGCTGGTCAGGGGTATGCGTCGGCTCGCAATTCATTTTCATATTGACCGGGTCTCCATAATAATTAGAATACAACAATGGTGTTTATTTGGCGAATAACTGTCAATCGCCGGACAATAGGCCTGCCCCCGCCTCTTGCCTGCTCAAAGGGCCGCCACGCACCGCCCCGCGGCCGTTGGACTATGATCGTGGCGACGCCGCTGTCCGGTACCGCCGCCGCGGATTTTTGGAGATTCAATCGACATGGCAGGCTTCGCCGACCTCATCTCTTCCGCGCGGCAGGGGGACGGATCGTTTGCCTGTAACTTGCCGGATGACTGGCGTCAGGGGCGGACCGCTTATGGCGGCCTGATTGCCGCCATTGCCTATCACGCGGCCTTCGGCATCGAAGCGCATTTACCTGCCCTGCGCTCGGCCCAGATCGCTTTTGTAGGACCGGCAGGCGCGGCGTTGCACGCCCGCGCCACCCTGCTGCGGCGGGGCAAATCCAGTGTTTTTGTCGAGGCGCGAATCAGCTCGGAAGGCGAGCTGGCCGCGGTGGGAACGTTCCTGTTCATGGCCGACCGTCCTTCGCCGGTGGACCTGGCTCCACCGGATGCGCCGACGGCACCCCCGCCCGAGACCGCGGAACCGGCCATGCGCGGCAAAGGCCCGGCCTATCGAAGCCAGCTGGAATTTCGCCACGCGGCCGGGCTGCAGTACCGGGGCAAGACCGAGTTCCTGCGCTGGGTGCGCTTGCGCGAGCGTGAAGGCGTAGACCCGGTTGCGGAACTGCTGCTCATCGGCGACGCGCTTCCGCCCGCGATCATGCCCAAGTTCGAGGTTCCGCCCATCGTAAGCTCGGCGAACTGGACCGTTTACCTGCATCGATCCTCCATCGCCGCGCAAGACGGCTGGTGGCTGTTGCAGGACAAGGCGGAGTCGGCCATCGCGGGCATCAGCACCCAGTCGATGACCGTATGGAACCGGGCGGGTCATGCCGTGCTTTCCGGCTCCCAGGCGATCTCGTTTTTCACCGCAGGCGGTTGATGCCGATACCACAGGCAATTGCCGGCAAGCTTCAACGCTACCCATCAAGGAGAACACATGCGTAAGTTCAATCAGGACACGGCCATCATCGCCATCGAGTTGCAGCACATCGTGGCGGAATTTGCCCATGATCTGGATTTCAACAACGGCTTGAACATCGCGGATTTCTACGCGGAGGACGGCGTCTTCGCCGTCGGCGACTTCAGCTACAAGGGCCGGCCGGCCATACGTAAGTTCTATGCGGATCGGGCGGAGCGCCTGGCCCTGCAGCTCAAGGACGGCATCCGCGTGGCAGCCCACACCTTCCTCAACGTCCGGGTGACGGTCGATAACCAGGACAACGCCGTGGTCCATTTCACCAATGTCAATTACGGAGGCGAAGGGCACCCGCCGGTACTGGGCACGATCACTCCGTCCATGGTCACCCACTGCCGTATGGACTTCCGCCGCGATGCTGCCGGGGACTGGCAGATCGTCTCGTTCAGCGGGCGGCCCTTGTTCGTCGGCGACGATCCCGTTTCGAAGAAAGCCCTGCTGAAAAGCTGAACCCGGGACCCTGGCGAGCGCGTTTACTTCCCACGCGGTAATATCGCCGATGGCACATGACCCGGATGCGGCACATCCCGGGTCCGGATTGGGAGCTAATAAAATGCCGGAAAAGGCGACGGTTGCAGGCAAGAAGACCAGGGGGAAACGCAATCCCGATGGTACGCGTGAGGCGATACTGGAAGCCGCCGGCAAACTGCTGGCCAAGGATGGCCCCGAGGGCTTGAGCGTATCCCAGGTGGCGCAGTCGGCGGGGGTCAACCGCGGCACGGCCTATCAGCACTTCCAGACCCGCGATCAGCTGCTGAACGCCACCACCGCATGGGTCAGTGAAAAGCTCTGTCAATCGGTGTTTGGCGACCTGATACCGGCCGACGGGGGCGACATCCGGCAGTTTGCCCCGCAGCGGGTGTGCGAGCATCTTGCCGATTTCGCCATGGAAAATCCCGAGCTAGGCCGCGTCTGGCTATTCGAGGTGCTCAGTTCCAGCCGTCCGGCCGCGGATCCGTTCTGGAAGTACTACAGAAAACAATTTGAACGGTTCGCGCAGTCGGACAACGCCCAGCCGGGGATCGACTGCGATGTGCATGCCGTGCTGACGCTCACGGGCGTGTTCCTTTGGCCGGTATTCGCCAGCGCGCATGTGAACAACGCCAAAGGGCGCCAGCAACTGGCGCGGCGCTTTTCGAACGAGCTGTTGCGGCTGAGCCTGCACGGCACGATGCGCCCGGAGAAGTTTCCGGATCTCGACGCCAGAAATAACGAAGCGGTGAAGCCGAAAGCCCCGAAAAAGCGCTCGAAGTGAACTTTAGTTTAGTCGGGGTAACTAATCGAGGCGCTTAGTCAGGCCGCCTTCAGGCGGCGCGCTTCGGCAGTTCGATTTCCGCCGTCGCCGTGCACAGGATGGTTCCTTTCTGGTTCGCCATCTTGTGCTTGACCTGGAGCAGATGACGGCCTTCGCCGTCGACCAACTTGTCGACCACTTCGCCCGTCTGCACGGTGATGTCGCCGGCAAGCGCAGGGCCGCGGTAATTGGCGGCCGAATGCACCACCATGCCGTGCTCCCCGGCCCAGCCCGCCAGGTAGTCGGTCACCCACGCCCCCATGGATGCGCCATAACCATAGGCGCGCGGCATGCCGATCCTGCGCGCCCAGCGGGGGAAGAGGTGGCCGCGCGAAGGGCCGTAGTAAGCCCCGTCTGTGATGTGCGGGTTGATCCGCTGCATGTCGGGGTCGTTTTCGTAGCCCGCCATTTCCGCGGTGAACCCCAGCGCCGCCAGGTCGAGCTTGCGCAGGTTGATGGTGCCCCAGGTGTTGACCAGGTAGGCGCGCCATTCGGTGGTGAAGCTCGCCACCGAATGCGGTCCGAACACGCGCTCGGGCAGCTGGTCGCCGACCTTCACGTCGTCCCACCAGCGCTCCTTGTGACCCAGATCATGGAGCATTCGCACCCAGGCGAACTTTCGCTCGTCGAGCACGGCGAGTTGTTCCTCGTCCCAAACCGGCTCTTCGAACTCCTCCGGGTTGACGGCCGCTCCGCCGGCCTCGGCGCGATAGCGGATCGAAGTCGAGCGCTGCTTGGCGATCAGGTCGCCGTCCTGGTTGCGGTAGAAGTTGTCGCCGCGCTGGAAACAGGTCGGACCGGCGAACTTGGTCTCCTTGACCACGTAGTCGAAGGGAATGCGCTCATTGGTGACCACGTCGCCGCCATAGATGCGCGGCCCGTAGAACCACCATTCGTCTCCGCCGAACAACAGGTGGGAGTTGGGAATGCAGCCGACGCAGGCGGGGGCCGAACCGTGGCTCTCATCAGCGACGATGGGAAAGCTCTGCGGGGCGACCAGTCGGCCGAAGCGGCTGGCGGCGGCGTAGTCGGGATCGAAGTGCAGCAGGTTGGCATAGTGCATCGCGTGCACCCAGCGCCGGATGTCGTTGTTGGCGAGCGGCTCGCGCAGCGTGGACGAGGTAATTGGCTTGCCGAGGTATTGGTCGATGTCGGCGGTGTCGAATGCTTGGGTGGTAATCGTTCTTCTCCGGATTCCGGGGCTGCTCAAATCGGGCGTGGTCCTGCTTCAGGCTGCTGCACTGACCGGCGCTTCGCCCCGGCGGGATCGACGGACGAACAGGCGGCGCGCGATCAGGCGCCTGATCGTCAGGGCAGTGTACAACACTGTCGTCCACTTCTCGGGGCTGTTTATATTAGCCCACCGCCCCGCTCAGGTCATTCTGTTGCCATGCTCCACGGTGATCCCGGTGATGGGGGCGTCACTTTCGATCCGGGCCATCCGGATGCGGGCGATCCGGGTCCGCTCCGGGGGTTCGGGCGGAATGACGGGCAAGGATTGCCCCCGCCGCTGCGCCTCGTATTCCAGCCTGGCCCAGGCCTTGGCCTTGGTGTCCTCGCTGGGCCGCAGCACCTGCTTGGTGTCATAAGTCGCGGGGTGCTGCGGCAGGGCGCGCTCGACGCGGAACAACGCGACATCGGCCGCTGGGCTGACCACGCCGATAAAGGTCTGGAAGCCGGCGAAGGTCAGGGAGGCCTTGCCTTCCAGGCGCCAGGGCACACCCTTCGGCACCTGCAGCCGGAAGCCCTGGTCTACAACCTCGAAGCCCAGGGTCCGCATCGGCACCGGAAAGCCATCCTGATCCAGCACCGACAAGTGCCCGGTTTTGCCGCTTTTCACCGCATCCTCGACCACGATCTTCCAGTCCCGCACGGCCCAGGCGGACGGTTTCATCTTGCCGGACGGCTCGGGATCGGACGCGGGATAGATGGTGTCGGCTGCCGCGTTCCAGACCTGCGGGGGGCCGGCCAGCGCCGCATGGTTGTCCCACCAGTAGATCCGCTCCGGCTTGTTCTCGATGATGATGCGTGACCAGTAAGTGATCGCTTGGCGCGCCTGCTCCCAGGTGATGCCGTGGCTGACGCCTTTGTAGCCGGTCTCCGCCAGGTAGCGGATGGCGTTGGACTGGATATCGCTGTCGCGCACCGCGGCGTGCGCGCGCACCACCACCACGGGTTCTTCCGGCCGGCCCTCGATCAGCAGCCCGACCTTCGAGTTGTGCCGCGCCCGCTCGGCCTTGGCCGGGTTGGGCAGGCCTGTCGCGAGGTCGAGGGTCGACATGTCGTCGGCGGGGAAATAATAGGTCGGCGTATCGATCGGCACGCCTGCGGCGCTGACCGTCGCGAACTCCGCGACCACGCCGGATTCGATCATGGCGAAGACGTGCCTGGGCAAGTCATTCAAGCTGCTCATAGGGGCCGTTTCCGATTCAGGCTTTGATTCAGGGTTTATCGACGCGCGGTGACGGAAACCAGTCGTAGATCACACCGTCGGACCCGACCGGAGAATCATGTTCCTCGACCAGGCAGATCGGATTGGCGTGGGAGGCGAACAGTTTCTTCTCGTCCTCCAGCGTGAACGGCAGACGCGCCGGATCGGAAATCAGGGCTTGCGACCGCTCGAAATCCTCCCGGCTGTTCCACCAGATTTCCATCAGACAGTCGTAGCCGGGATCGTGAATCTGGCCCGTCACCGGGTTCTTCACCGGTGTCAGATAGCGCCGGACGTAGCGCACCGCGTTTGGAATGCCGGACTTGCCGATCTTTTTGCCAAGCTTCGTATGATGGTTTTCATAGTAGTCCATGAATTCCTCCATCGACATGTCCGGCCGCTTCCGGAAGAAACACAATTGCTTGAGCATCCGATTCTCCTCTTTAGGTATATCGCTGCGGACGCCCACAGTTCCGGTTGTCAAAGCCTAAGACGCCCGGCATCATGCTGTCTAATGCCGAAATTTCACAGGTCTATGCGTTTACATCATGGACGTTTCGCTTAAAAGCCTGCACCAGTTGCTCACGGTGGCGCGCTGCGGCAGCTTTTCCCGCGCCGCCGCCGAGCTGTACATCAGCCAGCCGGCGCTGAGCCGAAGCATTGCGGCGCTTGAAAAGCGCTACAAGATGCAGATCTTCAACCGCATCGGGCACGGCGTGCTGCCGACCGCCGTGGGCGCGCAGGTCATCGCCCAGGCGGAACTCCTGCTGCAGACCATGCGCACCTTCGAAAGCAACATCGGGCACCTGGCTTCGGGCGCCGCCGGCACCCTGAAGCTGGGCCTGCCCCCGCTGCTGGCCAGCCAGTTGCTGGCCAAGCTGACCTGCGATTTCTTCTCGCCGGCGATGCGGGCGGAAATCCGCGTATCGATCCGCTCGGGCCCTGCCCTGCTGGATGAATTGAAGAACGACAAGATCGAGATGTTCTTCTTTGTCGAATCGCAGATTGAAACCAATCCAGAGATCGAGACCGAGCCGGTGGGCGTGCTCCGTCCGGCCTGCGTGGTGCGCAGCGGTCATCCGCTGACATCGCGCCATGACTTGACCGTGGACGACCTCGGCGAATTTCCCTGGGCGAGCTCGGTGGAGCCGCCGGCGATGGGCAAGCAGCTCAATCCCGCCCGCCTGCTTTGCGACAATTACCATGTCCTGCGCGAAGCGGTCAGGCAAACGGACCTCGTCTGCATCTGCAGCAGGGACTTCGTCGCCCAGGATGTCTCCGAGGGCAGCCTCTGCGAGATCCAGGTCAAGAACTTCATCCCTCCGGAAATCACAATTTACCTGGCGAAACTGCGTGGACGGGTCCCCTCGCCTCTGGCGAACGCGGCCATCCGGCACGTCAAGGCGCATCTGGAAATGCTTCAATAACAGGCGCGCCATTCAGGCCGGCCCGCGCACGAAGCTCTGCACGCTGTCGAACGAAGCGATCCGCCAATGACCATCCTCCGCCCGGCTGCAATCCATATGGCAGTCGGCGACCGCCGTAGGGCCCTGCATGTCCATGACCGGCGGCTTTTTCGGCGACATGTAGTAGGTCAGCAGGAAATCCACGCCCACCTTGCCGTCTGCAGTGAAGTCAAGCAGCAGGTTCGAGATCACGTGCCGCTGCGTCGGCGGCCCGGCCGGCGTACGCTCGAGCTCGGCCAGGCGGTCGCAGTAGAACTTCAATACATCGTCGCGGCTGCGGCGCGGAATGCCGCGGACTATGTAGACGCATTCTTCGGCGATCAGCGGACCCAGGTCGAGGCCGTTGCTGCGATCCAGCGTGGCCGCCCATGCGTTGATGAGCTGGTGGATCGCCGCGGCAGCCGCGGATTGTTCCCCGGTGAACCAGACCAAGTTCATCTCCTCCAGCAATTTGAAAGAACAGTATACGTATGCAGTTCAGCCGTCAAAGCATTCTCTCCCAATGGCGAACAAAAAGTCCCGCATCGTGTCTACATGAAGCGTATTTGTGGACTACCATGCGGCCCATCGAATCGCGTCCCGAGCTGGGAATCCGGAGCTTGGTTCTGGACCTGACAACTGCCAGCCGATGCTGCATAGGAGGAAATCATGGCTGCCTATCTGATTGCCTTGTGCCGAAGCGTCAGCGAAACGCAACATCCCGCGGCTGAGGCTGTATCTCCGTCAGTAGCTGGCGGATGAGGACTATGCCGTCGCCGCTGGATAAGTGATATACCCTTCGGGTCCCTGCGTATACCAGGTCTTCGGGTCATCCGGAGTGAGCGCTAGGCCGTGGGCGAAGCGGTACGGCAGGTCCGGGTTGGCGAGGAATTTGCGGCCAAAGGTGATGGCGTCCGCGGCGCCTTCGGCCACGGCGGCTTGGCCGCTGGCGAAATCGTAGTCGGAGTTGAGCACCAGCACGCCCTTGAACGCCTTGCGGATCAGCGGGGCGACCGGAGGGCGCTCGGATTTGCCGAAGGTGCCGTTGGGCCCCGGCTCGCGTAGCTCCAGGAAAGCGATGCCCAGGTCCTGCAGCGCGGCGGCGGCGGCGGGGAACAGGACTTCCTGGTGACTGTCGTCCACGCCTTGCGAATCGCCATTGGGCGACAGGCGCACGGCGGTACGCTCCGCGCCCACCGCGCCGATCAGGGCCTGCGCCACTTCGCGCAGCAGGCGGATGCGGCTTTCGATGGAGCCGCCATAGGCATCGGTGCGGTGGTTGCTGCCGTCGCGCAGGAACTGGTCGATGAGGTAGCCGTTGGCGGCGTGGAGTTGCACGCCGTCGAAGCCGGCCTCGATGGCGTTGCGGGCCGCCGTCACGTAGTCGCCGATCAGGCGCGGGATCTCCTCCAGCGCCAGCGGCCGCGCCTCGACGTAGGGCTGCTTGCCTTCGTAGGTGTGGGCCTTGCCCGGCCCGGTGGTAGCGCTGGCGGAAACCGGGTGCACTCCGTGCAGGGAGGGATGGACCAGCCGGCCCATGTGCCAAAGCTGGGCGAAAATGCGGCCGCCGGCCTGGTGCACGGCATCGGTCACCGCCTTCCAATGCGCCACATGCTCAGCCCCCCACAGACCGCCCGCGTAAGGCCAGCCGCTGCCTTCGACGCTGATGCCGGTGGCCTCGGTGAGGATCAGGCCAGCCGAAGCGCGCTGCGCATAGTAGGTGGCCATCAATTCGGTGGGCACATGCTCCCGCGTGCCGCGGCCGCGGGTGAGCGGGGCCATCCAGATGCGGTTCGGGCAATTCAGGCCGCAGATGTCGATTGGATCGAAAAGCGTGGGCATGAAGTTCCTTGGAAAATGTGGTCGAACCGGATGCGCTAGCTTAGCAGCCGTGTTGTGGCGCGGAACCCGACCCGGCACGGCAGGCACAACGGTACGCTCGCCGTTCCTTATTGCGATCCAGCCTGCTGTTCCAGACGCCGTAGCAAGTCCGCTTGATCTCCAGTCCGCGCCGCTTCGTCGCTTTGCAATAGCAGCCGCGCGGCGGCGAGGACCGGCCTGGCCCGCTCCGGGTGTCCTAGCAGGAGCCAGGCTTGTCCCTGGTCGAGCATCAGTGCGGCGGCCTCCGGCTGCGGATCCGGTAGCGCCGTGTACGCAGCAAGCGCCTTGTCCAACAAGCTTTGCGCTTCGGCCAGGCGCTGCGGGCCACCTTGCGGGATCAGCGTGTGCGCCAGGGCCTGCGCGCTGCGCGCCCACACTGCCGAGGATTCGCCGTAGCTGGCCGCTGCGGTGGCCAGGGCCAGGCGACGCTGCACCGCCGCTTCCTCGAACGCTCCGCGCAGCTCCAGTGTCTGGGCCAAGTCCTCCCGCACTTCCGGCAGCTCGGGACCGCTTAAGCCGAACAGCCGTGTGTAGATTTCCAGCGCCTGCCGTTGCTCGCTTTCCGCCTCCGCCATGCGGCCCAGATGGGCCAGCGCGACCGCGCGGCGGCTGCGCTGCAACTGCTGCATGTGCGACAGGTCCGGATCTGCCAGGGTCCGCCGGCGCGTTTCCAGATTTTGAGCAAGCAAGGCTTCGGCCTCGTCCCAGCGCCCTGTCGCCAGGTCCAGGTCTGCGACGGCATGCCGGGCGGCCGACAAAAAGGTGAGCGCATCCTCGGGAATGGCCGCAAGGGCTTGCGGCGCCAAGGCTTGCGCTTCACGGTAGCGATGCATGCGGGTGAGGACGCCGATCTTCGCTTTGAGGGCATCGCCCACCCGCATATCCCGGCCTTGGGCATTGGAGCGAGCCACCTCGATGCTGCGATCCGCGGCGGCAACTGCCTCCGAGAAACGCCCTTGACGCGCCCGCAGTTCGCTCAGCACGCGCAACGGCGCCTGCAACCGGATGCTGTTGGCCCCGAGCACGCGTTCGAGCGTGTCAATAGCGCCCAGCAAGGGCTCTTCGCCTCGCCTGTCGAGCCGAAACTGGATCAGCACAGCGGATAATTGAAAACGCGTAAAGGCCGTATCGGGTGATTCTGCGCCGGCAGTGCCGGCAAAGGTCTCCACCGCGTCCCGCAACAACGCAAGGCCTGGGTCAAGCAAGCCTTCGTCCTGGGCCTCAAGCGCCCCGAGACGCGCCTCCAGCTCCGCGAAACCGGAGTTGTGAGCATCGCCGTTTTCGCGCTTGATGGAGACGGCTTCGCGCGCATACAACAGGGCGGCGCCGCGGTCGGCGAAGTACTCGGCATTGGCCAGATCGGCCAGTACGTCGGCGACCTGCTTGCTGCGCGCGCCGAAGATTTTTTTGCTGTCGCGCAGCAAGGGCAAAAGCGTCTTGCGCACCAGTTCAATCTGTCCGGTATCGACCGCGATGTAGCCCAAGGCCCGCAATACTTCCAGGCGTGCCGCGGGCTCATCGCGCAACTGCGTCGCGGCGCGGTCGATCGCCTGCTGGATGATGTCGTCCAGCGATCGCGCATGGCTCTTGCCGCGCCGGTAGCGATCCTGTTCGCGCACGAAATCGAGCATGAACTGCTCGACATGCTGCGCCGCCAAGGCCTCTCGCGTCGCCCGTTGCGCCTGCCACAGCGCCGCCGCCAGGCCGCCGGACAAAGACAATAGGATCCCCGCCATGGCCAATACCGCAAGGCGATTGCGGCGCGCGAAGCGACTGGCGCGATAGGCGAGCGAGTCGGGACGCGCCAGCACCGGTTTGTGCTCGAGGAAGCGGCGCAGGTCCTGCGCCAATTCGCCTGCGTCGGCATAGCGCCGCGAGGCTTCGGCGTGCAGAGTCTTGAGCACAATCCGGTCCAGGTCGCCGGAGATGGCATGGATGCGTTCCCTGCGATGCGCTTCCTGCAGCCGCCCACGCTCCTTGCGCAGGGCGACGCTGGGCCGCTGAGTGGTTTCATGGCTCAGCCCAAGCATGATCTCGTTCACCGAGCGTCCGCTGCGCTGATGCGGCAGGCGGTCGGTCAGCAGCTGAAAAAGCATCACGCCCAGCGCGTAAACATCGCCGCCTGGGGTAGCGGACTGCCCGAGCAGCTGCTCGGGGGAGGCGTAAGCCGGAGTCAGTGCGCTGACCTCTCCGGCCAGGCGGGTGGAATCTGTGTCTTCCTCGGCGAGGGCCTTGGCGACGCCGAAGTCCAGCAGCTTGACCTGGCCCTGCGCAGTCACCAGCACGTTGCCCGGCTTCAAATCGCGGTGGACAATGTGCCGGGCATGTGCTGCCTGCACCGCTTCGCAGATGGTGATAGTCAGGGACAGGCGTGCCCGAACGCCCAACTCCAGCATCCGGGCGTACTCCACCAACGACCTGCCTTCAACGTATTCCATCACCAGGAACGGGCGGCCATCGCCGGTAACGCCCGCATCCAGCACGCGGGCGATGTTCGGATGATCGAGCTGAGCCAGAATCCTGCGCTCGCGGCTGAACCGGGCCACAAATGCCTCGCTGTCCAGCCCACGTTTGAGCAGCTTGATAGCGACCCGCAGCTCGAAGGCGCCGTCGGCGCGCTTGGCTTCGTAGACTTCCCCCATGCCGCCGCGGCCGGCCAGCCGCTCGATACTCCAGGGGCCCAGGCGGGTGCCGGCGGTCAGCGGCCGCTCGACTGGCTCGCTCGGCTGGGTTGAATCGGTCCGCTGGAATGCGCCGCTGGTGGCCTGGGACGACAGCAGCAGGCGCTCGACTTCCGCGCGCATTGCGGCGTCGTCGCCACAGTTGTCGCTCAGGAACTCGGCACGCGCATCTTCAGGCAGCGCCTCAGCTTCCAGGTAGAGCGCTTGCACCTGGGACCAGCGCTCCGTGCTCATGGACGTGCCGTTTGCCGAGTCGAGCCTACAAACCGCCGCTCAGCTAAGCAACATGCGGACCCAGCGATGCCCGTTCTCCTCCCGCGGCGAGGCCGTTAGCCGGTACCGCGATGTCCTGGCGCCGACACGCGATGTTCTGACCGTATCCGACCAGATCATCCACAACAAAGCGCAAATAGAACCCGCGGTCAGCAGCAGCGGCATCCACACCAACAGCGAATAGGCCCCAGGACATATCATCGTCATGTTCAAAGACTCCCGTTGAATAAAGCATGCCGCCCTTGTCTGGATTCCCCAGCCGAACCTCCGCTTGACCGCTGCTACACCTTAGTCAGGTTGGTGACAAGAGGCTTTACGAATTTGTGCGGAAAAGGTGAATTATTTGAGAATCGCGCCGGATTGAACCCTTTCCGAGCCCTTCCTGTGCGCGACCGCACAGTTTCGGCATGGCAAATCCCACCGGCCGATCGCCGGTCAGACGCTTGAACGGGGCACGATGGCCCGTACATTGCAGACGTCGGAAGTTCGGCAAGCCGCTCATCAGCCCCGGCTTCGCTGGTTCCCGACTTTATTTACCCCCACAACGTCCCGCGAAGCGGGCGTTTGATGATTCAAAATGAGGCTCTTGACGAATGGAAGCCGGCGCGCCAATACCCGACTCCGCCATCGCCCAGCCCAAGGACGGCGCGAGTGTAGGACTGATTCAATTCGCGCTTGCCATGGGCGGCTTCGCCATCGGCACCACCGAGTTTGCGACGATGAGCCTGCTGCCATACTTCGGGCGTGACCTGGGTGTGGATGCGCCGACCGCCGGCCATGTGATCAGCGCCTATGCGCTTGGCGTCGTGGTGGGCGCTCCGCTGATCGCCGTGCTCTCGGCGCGAATGGCCAAACGCAGTGTCCTGATCCTCTTGATGGGTGCATTTGCGCTGGCCAACGGCCTGTCCGCGCTGGCGCCCAGCTATGGCTGGATGCTGCTGTTCCGCTTTTGCAGCGGTCTTCCGCATGGCGCGTACTTCGGCATCGCCATGCTGGTGGCCGCGATGCTGGTGCCACCGGACCAGCGCACCGCCGCGGTAGGGCGGGTACTGCTCGGGCTGACCGTGGCCACTATCGTCGGCGTGCCCCTGGCGAACTGGCTGGGACAGAGCGTGGGCTGGCGCTGGGGCTTCGGCGTGGTCGCGCTCCTGGCGCTGATGACGGCCGCCATGGTCGCGCTGTACGCACCTCGCGACCGCGCCGGCACGGATGCAAGCCCGCTGCGCGAACTCGGCGCACTCAGGCGCGGGCAGGTGTGGCTCACCCTGGCGATCGGCGCGATCGGTTTCGGCGGCGTGTTCTCGGTTTACACCTACCTGGCCGATACGCTGGAGCAGGTGACCTGCGCGTCCCCGCATGCGCTGCCCCTGGTGCTTGCCGTCTTCGGCATCGGCATGACCGCCGGTAACCTCGTCATCCCGCGCTTCGCGGATCGCGCATTGATGAACACCGCGGCGGCGCTGCTGGTGTATTCCGCTCTGTGCCTCGCGCTGTTTCCGTTCGCCGCGCACCATCTGTGGAGCATCACGCTGGACCTGTTCGCGATCGGCTGCGGCACCGCCCTCGCCACCGTATTGCAAACCCGACTGATGGACGTGGCGGGCGACGCCCAGCGGCTGGCGGCGGCGCTCAACCACTCGGCTTTCAACGCCGCCAACGCGCTCGGACCCTGGCTGGGCGGACTTGCAATCGCGGCAGGCTACGGCTGGACCTCGACCGGCTGGGTGGGCTGCGCGCTGGCGCTCGGCGGACTGGTGTTCTGGGCCGCGTCGGCCCTGACCAAGGGCAGCACGCGCTCCGCGGAGAGCCGTTCGTCAAGCTGAGAAGGACTTCCTTTCCCAACCGGCCAGCGCCTCGCCTGCTCCATGCCAGCTTGATCAATCAGCGCTGCGCAGACGCCGGGCCGCTTGCAGCAAGCTTGGCGCAGTTTTCCGGATGCGGTGTCTGCGGCACCAGCTTTTCGCCGTCGACGCCCCAGGCGGATTTGCAGGCGACGATTGCAGCGATCTGTTCGGGACTGCGGCTCTCCTCGCTGACGTCCCAGACATAGGCGCTTTCGCCAATCGGCGATATGCCGGCGGTCACCAGCCGCTGCCCGTCGGGGCTGAAAGCAGGGGATGGATTGTTCGGCTGACGGCTATTGGTCCAGCTGGCGAGCAGTGTGCCGCTGGAGACCGACCAGATGTTCACGCGATTGTTGCTCGAGGCGCCGACCAGCAGCGACTCGTCCGGGCTGAAGCTCAATTTGGCCCCGCCGCCCGATGGCAGAACCGTACGCCGCCCGGTCGCCGGCTCCCACAAAAAAACGGCGGTCCCGCCTCCGATTGCCACAATATCACCGGCCCGATTGAAAATCCCGATGCGCGGCTGAAAATCGAGATGGTCCGGCTGCCGTAGCAATCGGCCGTCGGCCGCATCCCAGAGTTGCACCGCTTTGTTTTCGCTGACGGTCAGCACGTGCGAACCATCGGGACTGAATGCCGCCGACCATACCGCGCCGGCGCAACCAAGCGTGAGCAACAACCTGCCCGTATGCGCGTCCCAGATCCGGGCCGCCGCGTCCGCATGCGACGTCACCACACGCCGGCTATCCGGACTGAACTGCATCCTGATGAAACGAGGAGCATCGCCTTGCAGCGTGCCCAGCAGCTTGCCGCTGTGGATATCCCAGATCCTGGCCGAATGCGCCGGCTCCGTGCCGGTGTAGGTGATCACGGATTCACCATCGGGGCTGATTAGAGGGGCGACCCTGTCCGTGTGACCTTCAAGCACCGCAAGCGTCTCGCCGCTTTGCAGATCCCAAATCCTGGCGGTATGGTCCTCGCTTCCAGTAACCAGTAGCCTGCCGTCCGGGCTGATGCTGCTAATAAACACCGGCCCCTTGTGTCCGTGCAAGACCGCAAGCAGCTTGCCATCCTCAGCGTTCCAGATTCGCACGGTGCTGTCAGTTCCACCGGACACGATGCGTTTGCCATCAGGCGTGTATCTCGCCCACCAAGGCCCGTACTGTTCATTCTGGGCGACATGCTCATGCGGCAGTGATAGGACCGGTTCGCCGTGCAAAGCACGCGCATCCCACATGCGCACAAGCCCCTTCTCCGCAGCCGTCAGAATCCGGTTGCCGTCAGGACTGTAGGCCACCGCGCTCGATTCCTCGCTGTTAGCTTCCAACAGGCCACTGAGATCCTCGCCGAAATGGGACCAGACGCGTACGCCATCGGTGGCAGGGGTGACGATGCCGTCGCCTCCCGGCTGCAAGCGAAATCCACCGAAATAATCGATGCTGGTGGTGAACGAATGCGGCACCAATTCCTGCGTAATCAAATCCCAGACTTTGAAGTTGCCCTGGCCGCCGGCCAGGGTTACTAGGCGCCGTCCATCCGTGTCCAGGCCGGCAAACAACAAGGGCCCATCAGCCCCGCCGGGAGAGCCCAGCCACATGCCGGTGTCGGCGTCCCAAAGATGCAGCACACCGGACCGGCTCGCGGTCACGACGAATTTGTCCTTGTTGGCAAAGAAAGCCGTCGCCGGTGTGGCAGGAGTGATGTGGATGACGTTCTTGACGGTGCCGGCTGCGGCGTCCCAGATCGCTGCCATGCCGTCGTCCGTGCCCGTGACGATGCGGCTGCCGTCCCTGCTGAAGGCGGCCGAAAGCGCCTTTCCCGGCGTATCCAGGGTGAACAACTTCTGCCCCGTCGAGACGTCCCACAGCTGCGCCTTGCCTTCAGGACTGATGGAAAGTACCCGGCTGAGGTCAGGGTCGGCGGCGATGAAAACCGGACAAGGGCCGTTGTCTCCGGGGCCGGTACTGCCAGCCGTCTCGAACAGCTTGGCCCCGGTCCGCAGATCCCAGACCTGGGTAAGCTGCCCGCTTTGCATGTATATGGGAGTGCCGGCGAGCAGCACCCGGCTGCTGTCGCGACTGTAAAGCGTTTGCGCCAGCGCCGGCGCGCCTTCGAGCCGGTGCTTCAGGCTCTGCTTATTAACGTCCCATACCGTTGCAAAGGGCTTGCGTTTGCCCAGGTCGGTGAGCACCACGCTGGCGGAGTCCGGCGAGTAAGACACACCCTGGTATTCGGCGCCGGGGTAGCCGACCGACCAGGCCATCATGGCTTCCACCGCGGGCATGGCGCGGGCCAGGCCGAAGCGCACATCCGCCGAGCGATCACCCAGGGAATAGGCCGCGCTCAGGTAGGCGGCCGCGCGGGCGGCGTGCTGCGTGCTCAACTGCTCCTGGCCAAGGGCGACCAGGCGGCGTAGGTGTTCCATCCTGGCCTGATGGATCAGGGCTGCGGCCGCAATCAGCGCCGCGATCGATCCCGCACCGCCCAGCTGCAACAAGCCGCGCCGGTTCCTTCGTACAAACCGCCCGGCACGGTAGGCTATGGAATCCGGTCGCGCCAGCACCGGCCGGCTTTCCATCAGCCGCCGCAAGTCGTCGGCCAGTTCCTGTCCCGAGGGGTAGCGATGCCCGGCTTCGGCATGCAGCGCCTTGAGCACGATCAGGTCCAGATCCTTGCTTACCGCGTGCAGCCGTTCGATCCGTTGCTGCTCCGGCAGCCGCCCGCGCTCGCGGCGCAATACCGAGCTGGGCCGTTCCCTCGTCTCCCGATCCAACTCCAGCGCGATCCGGCTGCTTGAAAGTCCGGCGCGCCGGTGCGGCAGGCGCTCGACCAGCATCTGGTACAGGATCACGCCCAGTGCGTAGACGTCGCTGGCGGGGGTGGCCGGCCGGCCCAGCAGTTGCTCCGGGGCCGCGTAGCTGGGAGTCAGCACCGTCGCCTCGCCGGCCAGCCGTGTGGCATCGTCATCTTCTTCGCTCAGCGCCTTAGCGATGCCGAAATCCAGCAGCTTGACCTGGCCTTGGCTGCTGACCATCACGTTGGAGGGCTTCAAGTCGCGGTGAACGATGCGCTTGGCGTGGGCGGCTTGCGCCGCTTCGCATGCGGTGATCATCAGGCGCAGCACGCCGGCGGTGGACAAGCCATGCGTCCGGGCGTATTCGGTGATGGCGCTGCCTTCGACGTACTCCATGGCCAGGAAGGGCCGGCCGTCTGCGGCGACACCGGCATCCAGCACGTGGGCGATGTTGGGATGGTCGAGTTGCGCCAGGATGCGGCGCTCGCGGCCGAAGCGGGCGACCACCGCGTCGGTGTCGAGGCCGCGCTTGAGCAGCTTGATGGCGATCCGCAATTCAAAAGCGCCGTCGGCGCGCCGGGCTTCGTAGACTTCGCCCATGCCGCCGCGGCCGATCAGGCGCTCGACGCTCCACGGGCCCAGGCGGGTGCCTGGACCCAGCGGCCGGTCCGAGCGCTCCCCGGGACGGGTGGCTTCGGGCCGGTCGAGGAGGCCGCGGGTCGCCTGCGCGGCGGCCAGCATGGATTCGAATTCGGCACACAAGCCGGCATCGCCCTCGCAGGCGCCTTCCAGGAATTCGGCCCGCGCATCTTCGGGCAGCGCTTGCGCCTCGGCAAAGAGCTCTCGAACCCGCAACTGGCGCTCACTGTTCATGGTTCTGGCCCCCCAGCCCAAAACTCTGCCGCCCCAAGCACCGCAAACCCGAAATCCGGCGCAAAAAGGTTCGCGCGCTGCGCCCCGCTCGTCAATCTGCGTCGTTTGACTACCCTGAGTCGTTTTACAGCATAGCGCAGGCGCTTGGCGGCGTTAAACCTGAGCTTGGCACTGAGCAAGGGGTCCGAACACCCATTCCTCCAAATTGAGGGGGCCGCCGTTCACTCCCGGCGAACTCCAAACCCAATTCGGTGGCTCAGTGCGGGGATTGGATGCGTATTCAGGCGCCGGCGATGATGGCGCCGACCCGCTCGGCGATGGCCAGCGACGAGGTCAACCCCGGCGATTCGATGCCGAACAGGTTGACGATGCCGGGCACGCCATGCGCATCCGGGCCGTCGATGCGGAAATCGGCGGCGGGCTCGCCGGGACCGGAGATCTTCGGCCGGATGCCGGCGTAGCCCGGAGCCAGCTGGCCGTCGCGCAAGGACGGCCAGTACGCGTGGATGGCGCCATAGAATTTTTCGGAGCGCCGCGGATCGACGCTGTAATCGAGCTCGTCGATCCACTGCACATCCGGACCAAAGCGTGCCTGGCCGCCGAGGTCCAGCGTCAGGTGCACGCCCAGTCCGCCGGGTTCGGGCACCGGGTACACCAGCCGCGAGAACGGCGCACGGCCGCTGAGGGTGAAGTAGTTGCCCTTGGCGTACCAGGCGCGCGGAATATGCGCCGCGGGAAAACCCTCGATGCGGCTTGCCAATGCCGTGGCATGCAGACCGGCGCAGTTCACAACCCAGCGCGCCCGCAGCAAGGGCTCCGCTTCATCCGAGATGCAGACGCCGATACCGTCCGCTGCCGGGCGCAAGGCGGTCACCGGGCTCAGCAGCGCCAGCTGCGCTCCGGCACTCTCGGCCGCGTCCAGGAGACTGAGCATATAGCCGTGCGAGTCGATGATGCCGGTGGACGGCGATACCAGCGCCGCCACGCAGCTCAGGTCCGGCTCCAGGCGCAGCGCTTCGCCGCGGTCGACCGCATACAGATCCTCGACGCCGTTGCGCTGCGCCGCCCGGGCGATGCACTCAAGTTCGGCGATCTGCTGCGGCTGCGTTGCGACGATCAGCTTGCCGCAGCGACGGTGTTCCACACCATGATCGGCGCAGTACCGATACAGCAGCTCACGCCCCCGCACACACAGCTGCGCCTTGAGCGAGCCGGCCGGGTAATAGATGCCGGCATGGATCACTTCGCTGTGGCGCGAACTGGTCTCGGTACCGAAGGCGTCCTGGCGCTCGATCAGCAGCGTCTCGCGGCCGTCGCGCGCGAGTTGGCGCGCGACGGCCAGACCGATCACTCCAGCGCCGACGACGACGCAGTCGACAAGGTCCGTCATCGCCGCATCAGGCGATCGCTGGAATATTGCAAGCGCCCCCTCCGTTGAATAGCGGCGTTCTGATACGCGGACGACAAAACCACGACTCATCCCGCGGCGCCTGTTGCCAGGGTTGCGCCAGCCTAATCCTGACGCTCATTTGGCTTCACACCTTGATCCATTGCCAATTGCGGAGAAGCTCCGTGCCCAACATCTTACAACCCGGCTGCAATCCGCGTGAGGCCCCAACAATCGGCAAGCCGCTCTTCGAGCATGCCTTCGTGTCCATACCCCTCATTATTCACCAGGATGCTGCCACGCTGGCAGGAAGATCTTCTTGAAGATCTTCTTCTTGGCGTGATTCATCGCAAGCGCCCGATCGGACTAACCTAAGCGGCATCTGCCTTGCGAATGGCCGAAGTAGTCCGCCCGCCGAAACCCCAGTTGTCGGTATCGATTTCTTCTATCGCGATATGCGTCCACTCGGGCGGCTTGTGCAGTACGCGCTCCAGGGTTTCAGTCACCTCCTTGATGACCTGGGCTTTCTGCTCGGGGGTGTTGCCTTCACGGGTGATGCGGATGCTGACGAAGGGCATGGCACTGCTCCTTTTGAGAATGTGTTTAAGGGGATTGGTCGAACGGGTTCTGAATGATCCCGCTGCGGCCGGAGGCTGTCTCCGGCCGCAGTTCCACACTGTTACCTGCCGGCACTGAAGCCGCCGTCCACCGGCATCACAGTGCCGGTGACGTAGTCGGCCCTGGCCAGGTAGAGCACGGCCGCGGCAACCTCGCCTATCGTGGCGATGCGGCCCAACGGATGCAGCCGGCCCAGCGCGGCATGCGATTCGGGCGCGTGCATCGGGCTGGCGACGACGCCAGGGGCGACCGCGTTGACGGTCACGCCGAACGGCGCCAGCTCCAGGGCCAGGGCCCGGGTAGCCTGGTTGAGGCCGCCCTTGATCGCCACGGCCAGCAGCGCCGGGACATTGCCCGCGGGCTGCATCCCCAGCGAGGCGGTGATCGTGATGATCTTGCCCTGCTTGCGCTCGCTCATATGCTTCGCCGCTTCCTGCGAGGGATACAGCACACCCTTCAGGTTGGTGGAGATCTGCTCTTCCATTTCCTCCGGCGTGAACTGGATGAAGGGCTTGGCGCTGAAGATGCCGGCGTTGTTGACCAGCACGTCCACCTTGCCGTACTTGGCGATGGCCTGCTCGAACAGTTTCTTGGCCGACTCGGGCTTGCCGCCGTCGCCGGCCACGCCGAGGAAGCGCTCGCCCGCGTTGAGTTGAGCGGCTGCGGCCTGCAGGCGCCCGGCGGAACGGCCACTGCCGACCACGTTATAGCCTTCTTTCAGGAAGGCCTCGGCCAGGCCCAGCCCAATGCCGCTGCTGGCGCCGGTGATGACTACGGTTTTGTCTGACTTGCTCATGTTTGCACCTTTGCTTGTTGGCTTGATCGGGTTTCCGGGCTTGGGCGAAGACGCTCAGTTCCGGTACAGGAGAGACTGTATTACCGCGATGAGGCGCAATAAACCGGGTTTGCTACACTTGTATTGATACATGGTGTAATCAATGACGACAGGCAACCATGAAACGGCAATTCGACGACGTCCTGCTGGGGAGCATTGAACTGTTCTGCCTTGCCGCGGAGGCGGGCAGCTTCACGGCCGCCGCGCACAGCGCCGGGGTGACGCCCGCCGCGGTCAGCCGCTCGGTGTCGCGGCTGGAGAAGCGATTGGGGGTGCGCTTGTTCGTGCGCTCGACCCGCAGCATCCGGCTCACCGAGGGCGGCAAGACCTACTTCGAGCAGAGCCGCCTCGCGCTGAACCAGTTGATCGAGGCCGAGCGCAAGGTGAGCGGCGAGCAGGTGCAGCCGGCAGGCACCCTGCGCATCAGCACGCCCACGACCTATGGCCACCACCGCCTGCTGCCGCTGCTGCCTGCGTTCCGGGCGAAGTACCCGCTGATCAAGCTGGAAGTGCACATCAGTAACCGCAATGTCGGCTTCCACGACGAGAACTATGACCTCGCCATCCGCGTCCGCGCCCAGCCCGACTCGACCCTGGTCGCCCGCCTGCTCGAAGACGCGCCCTTGGTCGTGGTTGCCAGCCCCGCCTATCTCAAGCGCGCGGGCATACCGCGAACACTGAGGGACCTGGAGCAGCACGAGTGCATCCAGTTCGACCTGCCGAGCAGCGGCCGGCAGATCTCATGGTTGTTCAACGAGGATGGGCATGAGAAGGAGATCTTCTCGGTCGGCAACTACGCCTGCTCGGAGGATGTGCTCGGCGGCGTAACGCTGGCCAAGGCCGATGCCGGCCTGTTCCAGACCTACCGCTTCATTGTCGAGAAGGAACTGGCCGGGGGCACGCTGGTGGAAGTGCTGCAGCCGTTCGCGGGATGCTCGCGTCCCTACAGCTTGCTCTATCCGCACGGCCGCCTGCTGCCTTCGCGGGTGCGGGCATTCATCGAATTCATGATGGAGCAGACCGAGCGCCTCAAAGCCGAGGCGGCGGCAACGCGGCGGCCCCGCACGAAACGCGCGAACTAGGCCTGCCGCAACGGCAGGCCCGGACCGCGCCGCCTGCGCCGGATCAGTACCTCGGCGCGGCGTAGTACACCGGTGCCGGCGCGTAATACGGCCGGTACGCCACGCGCGGTGCGTAGTAAACAACCGGCGCCGGCTGTGCGTAGTAGGCAGCGGGTGCCGGCGCATACGTCACCGCCGGGGGCGGCGCGTAGTAGCTCGGGCGCGGTGCCGGAGCATAGGTCACGGGCGGCGGCGCATAGTAAGCCGGACGCGGCGCCGGCCCTACCGGCGGGTTGAACGCCGGCCCAAGCGGCCCCTCGAAACGGCCGGTAAACGGAGCCGTGGCCAAAGCCGCCGCCGTATTCAGCGCCACCCCCGCCGCAACGAACGGCATGGTGATGACGGTGGCGAGCACGTCGCCCGGCCCGTTCGGAGGACGATCGTAATAGCCATCGGCACTCGCCATGCTCGGCAGCAGTGCCAGGATACCCAGCGCCGCAGCGCCAACCAGTTGTTTGTTCATCCAGCGCTTACCCCCAGCCCTTGGATTAGGGCGATGTGGGTACGTATACCTGAACTCAGCTGAATGGAAGGTGAACGCGGGGAACGGCACGGATTTGCGCTGCTCCGAGAGCAGCGATCGCCACACCACATTTCAGTGACAACTGATTGAAATATATTGAGAAATCAATGGTCGGGGCGACAGGATTCGAACCTGCGACCTCTTGCTCTATAAGTCTATTTCAACCCGTCCGGAGTAGACCACTGCAGTTCACGGGTTAATTACAACTATCTATTTTTATTATATAATTTGTTCTAGGAAGTCCACGACCGTTCAGTTCAAGCCAGCGCAAAGTGTTCCCCCAACTGTTCCCCCAGATCAGGCATTACGTGGCAAAATCTTACGGGGGACAGGTAGTCGCAGCTGACGGACCGGTCAGGGGAACAGATGCTCCTCGCGACCGGCCACCGCCACGGCCTCTCGGAAAGTTTTGGAGAAACAGATGGCTTCAAACCGGCTCACGGATCGGAAGGTAAGCACAGCGGCGCCCGATGCCGCCGAGTATCTGTTGGCCGATGGCGACGGTCTCTACCTACGAGTGCGTCCGACTGGAAAGGACTGGCTATTCAAATACAGCCTCGGCGGAAAACGCCCCAAGATGGGGCTTGGCCCCTACCCCGACGTCTCCCTCGAGCGTGCCCGAAAGAAGGCTCAGGAAGCCCGTAGCATCGTTGCCGAGGGGCATGACCCCATGGTTGCGCGGGAAGCCAAGGCGATCGAAGAGCGTGCTCAGGCGGCAGCACTGGCCAATCGGCACACCGTACGCACGCTGTTCACGCTGTGGCTCGACATGGAGTTGGGCAAGTCCAGGAAGGACGCCGGGGCCGAGATCAAGCGCGCCTTCGAGAAAGATGTCCTGCCAACGTTCGGCGACATGTACGTCGAAGAGATGCGCCGGCGACACGTCATGCAGGTACTCGACAAGGTGAAGGAACGCGGCGTCACTCGGTACGCCAACCAGCTGCTGCAGTACCTCCGCCAGATGTTCCAGTTTGCCGGGGTTCGGGAGATTGTTGCGGCGGATCCTACCTTCGGCATCAAGCGCCGGGATGTTGGCGGCGCTGAGTTGGAGCGGACTCGCACCTTGAGCGAAGATGAGATCCTCGACCTTGTTGCAAAGCTTCCTGATTCAGGACTGCTGCCGAGTACGCAGGCAGCCCTCTGGGCGATCCTCGCCACCTGCTGCCGCGTTGGCGAGATCACGCGCGCGCGATGGGAGGATATCGATTTTAAAGCAAGCACCTGGACGATCCGCGCCGAGAACGCCAAGAATGGCCGGGCGCACTTGGTTCACCTGTCTAATTTTGCCAGGGAGCAGTTCCAGAAGCTGGAGGATATGAGCGTCGACAAGACTTGGCTGTTCCCCGGCATCAGTGGTGACTGCCACATGGATACCAAGGCGCTGCAGAAGCAGTTTAAGGACCGACAGCGCACCACCAAGCTCAAGGGCCGTTCAAAGGACACTGGAACCTTGGTGCTTACGGGGGGGCCGTGGACCGCACATGACCTTCGCCGGACTGGCGCTACCATGATGGGGGAACTCGGCATCCGTCCTGACGTCATCGACCGCTGCTTGAACCACATCGGCGGTGACAAGCTCCGGAAGACTTACCAGCGCCAAGAGATGCTGATGGAGCGCCAGGCAGCCTTTGCCGTCCTGGGGGACCGGCTCAGCCTACTGGCTCGAGGAAGACTTGAGACCGTAGTCCTGGGGCAATTCCCTCGGGCTGCTTGACCCTCGTGTGAGTATGGTTCGTCGCAGAGAGCGAACCCGGAGCAAAGATCACCTAAATGCGTAGGTCAAGACCGGTATGAGAGCGCGCCAGCTGTCGCAGAGTGGAAAGCGCGGCTTTGTGTATCTGCGAAATGCGCCCCTTGCTCAACCCAAGTAATCGGCCAACTTCTCCGAATTGAAGCCCGCTTGCGTAGTGGAGTTCGAGAACAGCGCGCTCCGTTTCCGGGAGATGACTCAGCAACTTCCTGAATAGATCAGACTGCGCGGCAATTTCGCCGGACTCGCCGTACCCGAGATTGGGCGCATCGGGCGCTGCATTAAACAGCCCGGTACCTTCCAGCATGAAACCAACCGCCAAACCGACTGCCATTTCTACCATTTCGGAAAAATATTCCACGCTGTCGTGCACCGGCCGATCCGGGCGCAGCGCGTCCACGCGCTCGAGGCGGTGACGCTGCCTGTAAGCCACCTGGGCATGCATTTCGGAGTTGTTGGCAACGCCATTTAACACGGCTCCCTTCACACGCTTTTCGGCAAACGCCCGAAACGGCACCAAGCGCCGCGGGTCGAATCGATCAACCGCGTTGATGAGCCCTACGGTTGCCATTTGAATCAGGTCGGCATAGTCGAGGTAGTCACTGCCGATTTTGTACATCAAGTCCCGCGCTATGGCTCTGGCCATTGGCAGGTATTGAAGAATGATCTTGGTTCGCGCTCCTCGGTCCTTCCCAGTTACCCAGTGCGTCCATAAGGCCGCCTCGGCGGCCTGGCGCGCTGCCGCGTCATCTTCGGATGGCCGGTCCGCCTCTTCCATACGCTCAGGCTCAGCCGCGACGGGGGTGAGATCCATTGTCCAAGCCATCCACGTAGCGGCGAATCAAGTTTGAAAACTCCGCACCAGAACTTCCGTAACCAGGCTCCAGCCGTCGATCAGAATAAAAACGAGGATTTTCAGCGGCAAAGAAATTGCCAGAGGCGGCACCATGATCATGCCCAGCGACATCAGGACACTGGCGACCACCAGATCGATAAGGACAAACGGCAAAAAAATAACGAAGCCGATTTCGAACCCAATACGCAATTCACTGAGCATGAACGCAGGAATCAGCGTGAACAGCGGTACCTCATCCACAGATGCTGGTTGTGCCTTGCCGGAAAGTTCAATAACAAGCTTGAGATCCGCTTCCCGCGTCTGCGCCACCAGAAACTTCCGGATAGGAACTTCCGCCGCGGCAAGCGCCGGCTTTTCATCGAGCTTTCCGGCCAGGTATGGCTCGATCGCGGCATCGTCCACCGCACTGAGCACGGGTGACATCGTGAAAAGAGTCAGAAACAGCGCCAAGCTGATCAATACGGCGTTCGGCGGCGTATTGGTCATGCCGATGGCCTGGCGCAGCATGGACATGACAATGATTATTCTGGTGAATGAGGTCGCCGCAATCAGCAAGGCCGGAGCGAAACTCAGCGCGGTAAGCAGCAGGACAATCTTGACCGGGCCAGTTAGGCCGTCGTGACCCGGTGTCAGCGACAAGGAGCCGCCATTGAAGGTGACGTCAGCCGCATGCGCCGGCAGGATGGACAGCGCCAACCCAATCGCTATGGCAAGCAAGCGAAGTACGGTTTGCCAGCGTCGTGTCATTGTCGGGTCCCTGGAGCCGAATCCACAGGAAACTCCGCCAACTTTTCGATGGCCTGCCCGTTGTCCGCAAGAATGACGATGCGATCATGCGAAATCTGGATCGCCGCGACATGCAGCCTCGGACTCACACGGCGGCTAGCGAGGATACGCAGGGAAAAGTCACCGCCCGCTACTGTCCTGGGCAGCGCCAAACCATATTTGCGCGCAACGTAGACCGCCAGACAGCCGAGCAGGGCAAGGACCACAACACTGCCCAGGCCGACAGCAAGGTGATGCACCAAACCGAGGTCATCTGCGGCGAAGTGGGGCTGGTCGGCAGTCGGTAAAACGCCCGTGTCAGCAACCGCAACAGCTTGCCTGGAGGCAAACCACGCAGACGTTGCCACGCAAAATTGTAACGAGATGTTTGTGCACCGCAGCCTCATCGGTCGATCCGTTGAATGACCAAAGCCACATCATCGCTCCGAAATACCCGTGATGAGGATGCCAAACCGTTCACCCACTACAACGATCTGCCCGTGTGCTACCAGATTCCCTTCGACCAGCACCTCTACCGGGGCATTGACTGCCTGGTCCAACTCCAGCACGTCGCCCTCCTTCAATCCAAACAAGTGCTCGACGGAGACCGAAGTCGAACCGAGCACAGCAGAAGCTCGGACCTGTACGTCCCGAATCACGTCCAACGTACGCAAGACCAAAGGCTTACCTCGATCCGAGGTACCCAGTTCCGGCAATTCAACCGGCTGAACCGGCGGGGGCGCGCCAGTGCCACCCGTTTCCTTAGCGACCATCTTTGAATTCCTTGCTCGAAGAGATGAGGACCGCGCGATTCGTCGCCTTACGTCCGATGTGGCAGTCTGCGACGTGTTGTCCTGCTGTCGTCGCCAGGTTCCATGTTTCGGTGACTGTCGGTTCGAGCAACAGTACGTCGCCGACGGACAAGTTGCGCAAAGAGCCGATCGAAAGCTGCGCGCTCGCATTGGCACTCGCCTGGAGTTTGACCTGCGCCGACCGGATCGCCTGAAGCAGGGGGACCCGATGCGGAATGTTGCGCGGCATCGGCAAGACTGTTGGCTGAACTGCCTGCACATAGTCGCCGTCGAAGATCGCTTGGAAGTTTCCGAACCAAGTCTCAAAGCTTGCGCAAACGGCCCCACTGGCCGGCGCGTAGCTTCCTTCGTCAGGTGCAGCACGGTTCCAGACAACCGCGGCCGGAGAAACCTCCACTTTCAACTCGGCCCCGACAACCCTGCCGAACCAGTCTCCCAGAATGCGCTGCGCGAGCAGCCTGCTGGCTGCGTCTCCATCGCGCCATTCTGGTTCAGGCTTGGTGCCGATCCAGGATTCGACGAATTCTCCGCACAGTGAATCCGGAAGCGCGAGGAATACTGCGCCGCACCTGGTTTGACATTTCAACCAATCGCCCGCGGAAATTCCACCTGGAACGGTCGCGACCTCACATTGGACCTTAAGCTCGTGATCGAGTCCATCCTTGAACCAGCGACGATGCCAAACTTGATGTGCGTTCTCGAGCCATGTGCCCAGGTGCTGCAGTTGCAGTGGGCCAAGCGGGCGGAACGGTCGATGTAGCGCTTGCACTAGGACTGCCCGAGCGCTTTGTACAAGGTGTCGAGGAGCTGGCTGGACACGTTCAAAACCTGCGAACTACCATCATAGCCTTGCTGCAGAACGATAATCTCCGCAAACTCATTGCCCAGATCCACATTCGCAAGTTCCAGGTTTCCCGCCTCTATGGTGCCGTACCCCCCCTCGCCAGCGTGACCCAGCGTCGGTGTGAGAGTTGAGCCGGGCGGAACGATGTACCCGGAGGTGCCGTCTTCGACCAGCAAGCCCGGATTGGGAAAGCTGGCCAATGCAAGCTGCGACCCGGTAAGGGTCTGGCCGTTCGAAAATGCCAATTGCGCCACGCCGTTCTGGTCGAAAGTAACTCCCGTCAGCGAACCAGAAGGCGTGCCGTCCACACTTTCCACAGCCAGTGACGAGGTCGCGCCACTGGAATTGGAGGTGGCATCGCTGAAATCAAAGGTGATCTGGCTGCTTGTATTGTTGGCGGTAGGCAGCGTCACCGTGATGGTGTCGGATCCGGCCTGCGGCGTGCCTGCCCCGCTGAATTGAATGGTGCCGGTTCCAACTGTAACGCCGCTGCTGTTGGTGACGTTCACCGTCCATTCGATCGAGCCGGTGCTCGAATTGGTTCCCAAGGTAAAGGCTGCCGACAGCGTCTGACTGGTGCCGCTCGCGTCAACCACATCGATGCTGCTCACCGTATAGGGGCCGGACTGCCCAGTGGACAGCGTGCTGTCGAATTTCACCGTCGTCGACGGTGTGGCCGGATACTGTTGTGTCTGGTTCACGATCAGGTCCGAAAGATTGCCGTTTGCACCAATCGCCATCACCGGGTCGCCCGTCGCGTTGACCAGCTGACCACCGCCATTGAAGGTGAACTGGCCGTTGCGCGTATAAACCAGCTGGCTACCAACCTGCACCACAAAAAATCCGTTGCCGTTGATCGCCAGGTCAGTCGGGTTTCCGGTGGACTGGATCTGGCCTTCGGAGAAATTCGTCACCTGCCCGTCCACGGTGACGCCTTGGCCAATCGCGTCCTCGAACGACCCGCCGACCGCTTCGTTGCCAACTTGCAGAGGCCCCAGGTCTTCAAACAGCGACTCGTTGCTCTTGAACCCAGGCGTATTGAGGTTGGAGATGTTCTGGCTAACCACGTCCAGCGCGGTCGTGTAGCTGAGCAGGCCAGTCAGGCTGCTGTAGATGGCGGAAAATGCGGTCATGGCCTCAGGTCCCGTTGATCAGGGTAACTTCAGACGGACTGACATCGGTAAGAACGGTCCCGCCGGTCTCCGTCACCGTCAGAGCCGCCTGATTGTTCTGGAAGCTCACGGCGGTGACGGATCCGATGATGTTCTGGCCGTTTTGCGTAATCTGCACCGATTTGCCGATCAGACCGATAGCTTGCGTGGATGCTTGTATTTCCAACAAGCCGGTCAGATTGTCATTGATCATCTGATCCTGCTCGATGGTGGTGAATTCCGCCAACTGAGCCAGGAACTCGCGATTGTCGACCGGGTTGAGCGGGTCCTGGAACGTCAGCTGCGTGAGAAACAGATTGATGAAATCCTGTTCGCTCAGCCCGCTTTGCTGGACCGTACTCAGTCCGGCTCCGCTGCCTACGGACCCGCCGATTGCGCTGACCGCCATGGTTGGCTCCTCGTTGAACGCGTTGCTTATTCAGCCTGAATCCGTTGCATCCGGCCAGCCCGGCTCCGAATGCACCCTTTGTCCGTTGATTAGTACCCGGCCCAGCACCAGCCGATGGTGCTGCAGTAGCTCGGCGGCGGTCCGCGCAAAGGCAAGGCCCGCATCCGCATCCAGAACCGCATCACGGATGTAGACCTCGGCGCCACCGGGGCCCAACGCCAACACTACGCTTTGATTTTGCTGATGCTGCGCCGCATCGCCATCAACCGCGATCGCACGGCCCGATGCGGGCAAGGTGTCGACTGATTCTTCGCCGGTACTTCCAGTAGTAGGCTCGGCAGGGGACTTCTGCACCTGGATCAACGCGATTCCATCATGCTGCTCCACGGGTGCCGCCACATTGAGTGCATCTACCTGCGTCGGACTCGGGCCGGTCGTCGAATCCTCAGGGGGAATCCGGGCGATTCCAGTGAAGGGGGTAGCGATGTTGCCGGCACCTGCAACCGCCGCTGCGACGAAATCCGGGAACCCGTCTCCGCCGTGTTGAAGGCCGGACGCCGAACCCCGCGCAAACTGCACCAGCTGATTCTCGAAGAGATTCGTGAAGTCTGACAATTCCCAGCCCAGGCGGGTGCTTTCAGCGAAGCGCTCACCCAGCCTCGCAGGGAGCGCGCTTGGATACGACTCCTGCAGGACGGAGATCATGGCCGGCCGTACCGGCTCTGCAACCACAAGGCGTCGAGTTCGAATGCCTGCCGCTTCGATTCTTCGAGGGAATCCTCTCGAGTTCGCTGCCTTCGGACATCCTTCAGCACGCTGCGCCGCTTGAGCGTTTGATACAAGGCGTCGCGGCTGGCGTCTAGGTCCGCTTCGGCCTTATCCGCCACCTGGGCTGCGAAATGATGCTCCTGCCGCCCGTCGGCAAGCGCCGCATGGAACAGAAGCAACATGGCAGGATCCAATGTTTCCCGGACGTCGGAGAGCCGGGTACGTAGTGCGGCTTCCCGGTCGGTTACCGTCAATTCCAATGATCGCATCGCGGCTTCGGCGAAATGGAAGGTCCCCAGATCCAGCGCGTGCGCACTTGCACGCTCACGCAGTTCCTGCCGCAGATTGGCTTCCACCAACTGAAGCGCGCGCGAGTGCCCGTTTGTATTCCGGCTCAAGTGGCGCCTCCGGTGAGCGCGATCAATTGCTTGCGCGCCAAATCCAGCGGCACGCTTTGCTCGACCGGCTGTCGCAGCAACTGCTCGATGCCGGGCAGCAGTTTAATGGCTTCATCGAGCTCCGCGTTGCTTCCAGCTTTGTACGCGCCCAGATCGATCGCATCGCGCGAATCGGCGTAGGTCGCCAGCAGCCTGATCACTTTCGAGACCGCTCGCTTCTGCCCTTCGTCGGCTAGAACCGAAAACAGCCGGCTGACGCTGGCCATCAGGTCAATCGCCGGATAGCGCCCATGATTGGCGATGTCGCGGGACAGCACGATGTGACCATCGAGTATGGCGCGCACGCTGTCGGAGACAGGCTCGTTGAGGTCGTCGCCTTCGACAAGAACCGTGTACAGCCCCGTGATGGCGCCCTTACCCTGTTTCGAATAACTCCCCGCGCGCTCCAGCAGCTGCGGCAGCAGGGAAAACACCGTGGGCGTGTAGCCGCGAGCAGTCGGCGGCTCCCCGACAGCCAGGCCAATTTCGCGTCGCGCCATGGCGAAACGCGTAATCGAATCCAGCAACAGTGAAACGGAAAGCCCCTGATCACGGAAATATTCCGCGATGCTGGTGGCGGCGAATGCCGCCTGCGATCGGACCAAAGGGCTCTGCTCCGCCGATGCCACCACCACCACCGACCGGCTCAATCCGTCGGCCAAGTGATCTTCCACGAAGTCCCGCACCTCACGGCCGCGCTCGCCGACCAAGGCGATGACGTTGACGTCGGCGGCGCTGTTCTTGGCAATCATCCCCAGTAACGCGCTCTTGCCGATGCCACTGCCGGCGAACAAGCCAATGCGCTGTCCGACCCCCAGGGTCAAAAACAGGTCTATCGCTTTGACGCCGGTTGTGAAAATCTCCCGGATGCGCCGGCGATTGAGCGGGTTAATTGGCTGGCCGTGGATCGGGCGGCGGCCCGCGATTCCAGTCAGAGGCCTGCCGTCGATCGGCTGGCCATAGGCGTCGACGACCCGCCCGAGCAACCCCTGCCCGACCGCGACCTCGGGAAATCGCCCGGTAGCGATCACGCTGCTGCCCGGGCGCACCCCCGCCAGCTCCGCATAAGGCATCAGCAACACGCTGTCGCTGCGAAAGCCCACAACTTCGGCATCGACGGACTGTCGGCCGCCACCGATCACGATCTGGCAGCGTTCTCCCAGCGCAGCGTCCGGTCCATTGGCAACGATGATCGAGCCCACGCATTCACGCACGGTGCCGGTGCGCTGGACCCATTCCTGGCGGCGCAGAGAGTCGGCGTACTTGGCAAGCATCGGAATCAAGGGGATCCGCTCGCGCCGTCCAACAAGGGCGGGACACGCGTCCGCACCGCGTCCGCGCTCTTGCTGCGGGCCTCGAGCAGCGCGCTGCGCAGCTTGGCGAGCAGCAGTTCCAGCCTCGCGTCCAAAGTACCTTGCCCGGTGTCGATTACGCAGCCGCCAAGGGCAATCTCCGGGTCGCCCAGCAGCCTGATTCTCGATCCCAGTCCCAAGGTGGCGCCGGATTCCGACTCCGCCACGAGCTTTAAATCCGCGGGAGCAATCCGTACCACAACAATATGCGCGTCAGATCGTTGGGCGAGAACTCGCCGGACCGTTTCGACCACGAGGTCGCGCTGCACGCCGGCATCACCTATGACCAAAGCCGCGGCTTCGAAGGCAAGCTCCACCAGATCGTCTTCAAGGACTTCAAGCAGGTCATCCCGCTTCTGTGCAATGGACTCCAGCAAAATGTCCAGCCGTTCCAGAACGGCCCTGAATTCGCCTCGAACTGCTTGATTCCCCTTGGCAAATCCCGCCTCGTAACCGCGATGTTCGGCAGCGCGTATCAACTCAGGCGGAATCTGTGCCGGCAGAGGCTGCCGGATAGCCTCGGGACTCACGCCGGAGTTTGACTCCGACGCGATCTCGGCGAATCCGGGCAAAGAGGACCGCTGATTCGGCGATGGCAGGGTTTTAGCAATGGCGCTGCTGCCGAGCCGACGCGGTACCGCCTCGACTCGCGGAGAGTGAAGAATTGACCGATCTGGCTCGGCAGGCGTCATGCTGGACTCGTTGCAAGGTCGATGCCTGAGGGCTTCGTTTCGCTCTGCGCCAAGCGCTGTTCCACGATCACTGCGAGCGCGTCGATGAATGCCTCGGTGACCCGTTTCACGTCGGGACTGGACCTGAGGCTGTCATCGGCACCTGCGTGACGCAACTGTACCGCTGAGACAATGTGCCTTCGACTGGCTGGCATGCGTGCACGGAGTAAGTCCAGACATCCGAATGGAAGCTCGCGCAAGATGCCCCCGAGCTCGTCCGCCGAGGCACGTTCCAGAGGCCCTGTAGTCGCGACCTGCTCCGGCGGCTGTCTCTGGACGACGGACACCTCCCTGGGGGCACCCGGTGCTGCGAGCAGTGCTTCAATCTCGGCACGCAAGGCTGCCAAATTCGCCAAACCCAGCGACCGCAGCGATTTCAACAGAGTGCGTATCTCATCCTGCAGCTCAGGCGGTAAATGGCTCAATATCCAGTTGCGATCAGAAGGCGCAAGCATCGCCAGATGCACCGCAGCGCGCTTGCGTCCAGCCACAACCGGGGATTCCGCCGCGGCTTTCACTGCTGGAGCCATTGCCGCACCTTGTTGAGATGCTCCTCTCGCTCGGCCGCGGTCAATGTCTGGTGGCGCCGGGGACGGCCAAGCCACACCAACACCGCACCGAGCAAGGCGGCAATACCCAGTAGCAATGCCCAATAAGGTTTGGGCTCCGCCGGGCCCGGACCGGGCGCGGCCCGGTCCGGGCCAGTAACACTCGGGCTGCCATGCGCGCCGCCCGCGGCAACGCTCTTCGTCAGCGACGCCACGGGATAAACGGCGATGCGATCACCGCGTTGAGCATCGATGCCAATGCCCGCAGCCACCAACTCCCGCACGTTGTCCACCGTCAGGCCTTGAGCCGACGGATCCGGAATGACAACCCCTACGGACAAACGCTCAATACCGCCCGGCGCCGACTCGGATTGCTCGGTAAGGTGCCCAATCCGATATTCCACATCAAATTCCGGCGCGGCAGCATCAGAGTGCGGGGCGGCCGCGGGATCTCGTGCGAGATGTGGCAATGCCGCGGAAACGACATCAGGCAGCGTGTCCGACCGGATGTGCGATACCGTTCCGGAGCCCTGCCCGCTCGGCAGGACCTCGTCACGAACACTAGACACTTGACTGCGCGTCAACGTGGCATTGACGCTGACCGTCGCCGTTCCATCAGGAAACACCCGCAAAAGAATCTCTTCCGCTTTCGCGGAGAGAAAGTCTTCGACATCCGACTGTGCGCGAATTGCGGTATCCACCGCTTCCGGCGAAAGCGCGCCGGCGGCGCCGCTGGTCAGTTCAACGCCCTTGTGATCGTGCACCGAGACGTTTTCTGCCTTCAACTCGGGCACTGCCGAGGCCACCATGCGCTGAATGCCGGCGATTTGGGGCGCCGACATCACGTCGCCGTGACGGCCCACCAGCAACACCGAGGCTTTCGGCGGCTCACCGGACTTCTTGAACAAACTGGACTGCGGCAGCACCAGATGCACGCGTGCGTAACGCACTTCGTCGAGCTCCATAATGGTGCGAGCGAGCTCGCCTTCCAGGGCTCGCTGGTAGTTGATCCGCTCGGTGAACTCGGTCATGCCGAAATCGCCACTGTCGAATAGTTCAAACCCCGCCGCTGGCTTGAGCGGCCATCCCTTCTGTGCAAGCTGGGCCCGGACCGTGTCGATTTCCGCCGCCGGAACCAGCACGGCACCAGTAGATGGGTCGACACGGTAACGTGCCCGGATGTCCTCGAGTTGCGCGACCGTCGCTGCCGTATCCTCCTTCGAAAGTCCGCCGGTCAGGGGCAAAAAATCCGAATGCAGGGAAAACCAGGCAAAAGCCGTAGCAGCGGCCAAGATGGCTACCACGCCACCAACCAAGCCGAAGCGGCGGTTTCTATCCAGGTCGCCACACCACGTGGCAGCCGAAAAACGAGCCGCGGCGTTCATCCTTGAGGTCCCTCAAATCGCCTAACCGCCATGTGTCTTGGCCTCTTCATCAAATTTGCATCCGCAAAATGTCCTGATAGGCACTGACGAGGCGGTCGCGCACCTGCAGCATCAGCGAAAGCGATCCTCGTGCCTGCTCGATGGCGATCATCACGTCAGGCAGGCTATCGGCCTGCCCCGCCGCAAGGAGCTGGGCTGCATGCTCGGCGCGGGTCACGTCCTGATTGACACCGCTCACGTTCTGCTCAAGCCACTGGCTGAAATCCGGCATCGCAGCGCCCGCATTCGCGGTGGCACCAGCGGCCCCTGGCAGTGCGGCTGCGGCAATAGCTTCCACGGCAAGATTCATCAGTGGTTGCTCCCGATGTCGAGCGCTTTCATGAATATCGATTTCGCGGCCGCCATGGCCCGCACGTTTGCCTCGTAGGCCCGGACCGAGGTCAGCACCGTGAGCATTTCATCGGCCACATCAATTTGCGGCACGCGCACCATGCCCTGGGCATCGGCGAACGGATTTCCCGGATCATGGTCGAGCCTCGGCTCCGCGCCGGTCGGGACCACCTCCACATGACCGACGCCGTGCAGCTCTGCTGTTGCGGAAGCGGCTGAAATCTTCAACTTGTTGTCGAACAGTTCGCTACCGGCCGCATATGGCACTACGCGCAGCGCGCGATAGGGCTCGCCTTGACCGCTGATCACCGAATGCGCATTGGCCAGGTTCTGGGCTGCCACCTCCAGGCGCAGGCGCTCGGCCTGCATACCGGTCGCGCTGATTGCCAGCAAGCCACCATAGTCTTGCATCACTCAGCTCCCCGAGATGGCCAGACGGCGCAGTCCGCCGAGGCGCGACACAACCGTCAGCATGGCTTCGTAGTCCAGGGTGTTCTTGGTCAGCGCCACGAGCTGCTCATCAAGGTTCTCGCCCGGCGTGGCGAAGGGAGTCGCCGTCGCGTCCTCGGTCTCCACCTCGGGCCGGACCTGCGCCGCTAGGGCAGCAATCCTGTCGGGCGAATCCTGGGCCTCGATCGCCGCGCGCAGCGGTCCCAGCTGTTCTTCGAAATTGACGCGCAAGGGACGGAAGCCGACGGAATCGACGTTCGCGATATTGTGGGCAATGACCCGTTGCCGCAGCTCGAAGGCGCGCAAGGCCATGTGCTCCAGCTGTTGCGTAACGCCGGAAATCTGAATGAGTGCGCCCTCTGCCATAGGTCCCCCCGTTACTGAATGATGAGCTGGGCGTTCAGCGCCCCCGCCCGTTTGATCGCCTGCAAAATCGAAATAGTGTCGCGCGGCGCGACCTTCAGCCGGTTGAGGGCTGCAACCAGGTCGGCGACGCTGGTACCCGACGGCAGGCTGACGGCCGCGTTCGTGGTTTCATCGGCACTGATCTGGGTAGTGGGAAACAGGCCGGAAGGCCGGTTGCCAGCCCTGCCGATGCCCAGCGGTTGTGCCAGCGCATAATCCGTGGAGATGTCGACCTTCAGGTCGCCTTGCGCGATGCTGACCTGACCCAGCCGGACGTCGCCGCCGCTCACCACGGTGCCGGTACGCTCGTTCACCACGATGCGTGCCTCTTCATCAGGCACTACCTGGGCATCCTCGATCCGCGCCATGAAGCTGACCAGCTGCGCCTGGTCTTCCGGCGTAAGACGCACGGCGACCCGCCCGGCATCCACTGCCTGCACCCGTTCGATCCTGGCGTCTGGCATCGGCGGAAGCTTGGCCTCGAGCGCCTCGGTGATGCGCTGTGCGGTGACGTAGTTGGGACTGTCCAGGACGACATAAATACTCCCGGCCTTGCTGACGATGCTGGTCGGCACATCGGCCTCGATGATGGCGCCTCCGGGAATCTGGCCGACCGTCGGATGGTTCTTTTCCAGCAGGTTGCCGTAAGCGTCATAGCGGAACCCGCCGACCGAGAGCGGACCCTGCGCCAGCGCGTATACGACATCGTCGGGCCCCTTCAGGGCGGCCAGCATCAGCGTGCCGCCGGTCAGGCTGCGCGCATCGCCAAGCGATGCCACGTTGACGTCCAGCTTGTCGCCGCTCGTTGCGAACGGCGGCAACGTTGCGCTGAGGATTACCGCGGCGACGTTGCGCGAGTTGATCTGGTCGGGGGTCACACGCACCCCGAATCGTGCCAACGCGTTGGAGATGGACTGCAGCGTTGCGATGCTGCGGGCCGAATCGCCGGTGCCGGCAAGGCCAGCGACGATGCCATAGCCCACCAGCGGATTGTCACGCACACCCTGGACGCGGGCGATATCGCGCACCTTCGCCAGTACCGGCACCCCGGCGCTCGCCTGGACCCCCGCAGCAGCAGCGCAGGCGCAAAGTAGGAACATGGCCAAGTGCGGGCGCACGCTCAGAGCCCGAAGAAATCGAGCACGCGGGAAATGATGCCTTCGCTCTGGCTGCGATCGACGAAGCCCTTCCCCGAATATTCGATACTGGCATTCGACAGTCGCGTCGATTGCACCACGTTACCCGCGGATACGTCGATCGAGCGCACCACGCCGGACAGTTCGATACGCTGCGTTTCGCCGTTCACCGTGATGGATTGCGTCCCGTGGATTGCCAGGTCGCCGTTTGCGGCGATCGACTGCACGCGGGCGGTGATCTCCGCCTGGAGCGAGCCATTGCGGGTGGTGGTCCCATTGTTGGTGTTTTGACGGCTCAGCGAGGCGCCGGCGGTGTGCTGCGTGGAACTACCCTGCAGCCCGGCGGTGATCTGCAGATTGCGGTTGGTGTCGGATTCGGCGTCGCTCTCGGCGCTAGCCGATTCCACGATCATCACGGTAATGGCATCACCAACCTTGAAGGCGCGGTAGTCCGACGTCAGTGGTGCATAAGCATCCGGGTGGTACAGACCCCCGGCGTGCGTGCATTGGGAAATCCCTGCCGCCAAGCAGCACAGGCCGATAAGGACCTGCGACAAATCTCTTCTCATGGGGCCACCTCGACCAGCCCCTTGCCGGCCACGCTGGCGACCAGCACCTCGCCACTGCCGGAATTGCGCACGCGGATGCGCTGGCCGTTGCCTCCTGACTCCAATGCAATGCCGTGAGCTTCCACCCGCATCGGCCCATCCTGTACGCGAAGACGGACCTCGTCACCGGCCACCACCGGCGTCGCTTGGCGAAATCGGTCTCTGGTCAGCGCCTCTCCCTGCCGTATCGGAGCTACCGCGACACTCTCCGGGATGTCGGCATCGGTCAGCAGGGGCCTCGGACCCAGCGCGGCGATGTCCTGGAGCGATCGGCTCACCTGCTCGGCACTGAGCCGCGTACCGGCGATGATATCGGTGGCGGCCACCGGCGCGTCGGCCCAGGCTTCCACCGCGAACCAGATGGGAAAGCCGCCGCGAGCAGGCCGGCCGGGTCGCGCCAGATCTACCCAGAGTGCCGTCCTGGCCGACACCGGTCCGGCGAACGGGCGCAGCGTCGCGGTTTCGTCTGCCGCCGACTCGGCCTCGGCGATCTGCCTGTCGGAAAGCGGCACGACCTTGAATCGCTCGACGCGGGCGCGCAGCCAATCTTCCAGCAAGGCCTGCCCTTCCTGCGTTAGTTGCTGCAAGTCCAACGGCCGGCCCTGAACCCGAATCCGCGAAATCGTCGAGGAGCCTTTCCACAGCAGGGGGCTGGCCAGATCCGGCATGCGCAGCGCCACCAGGGCCGATACGTCATCGCGAGTGACACGCTCTTCGGCGCCAGGCGGGCTGACCAGCCGCAACTCTACAGAACCCAGCCGCGACCGAAGCGCCTCATCGCCGCCGCTGATCGAGACGAACTGATCCAGACGCACCACGGCCGAACCACTTGTCAAAGCCGGCTGGAGCTCCAGCGTGAGCGGCTCGAGTGCAGCTGCCGTGGCTGCGCAGCAGCATGCTGAGGCCAACAACAAGCCCAAGTAGCGGCGCGCTGGGGACACGGGCTCAACTGCGACGGAAGTTGGTGATGGTGGACAGGATGTCGTCGGACACCTGCAGCACTCTCGAACTCAGCTGGTAGGCCTGCTGGGCGAGGGTCAACGACACCAGTTCCGAGGTCAGGTCCACATTCGAGGACTCAAGGTAGCCCTGACTTAAGGTCCCCATGCCCTCCTGGCCCGGCACCGCCTGGAATGCGGGCCCCGAATCGTTGGTTGCTGCGTAGAGGCCCGAACCCAGGGGCGTCAGGCCTTCGGGGTTGACAAAATTCGCCAGCTCCAGCGTGCCGAGAACCACCGGGTTTGCCTGCCCTGCCACGTTGGCGGTGACCTGGCCATTGGCCGCCACCTGTACCGCCGTCGCAGTCGATGGCACCACGAAGCGCACTTTGAGCGGGTCACCACCCTGGGTGACCAATTCGCCCTTCTCATCCAGGCCAAGGGACCCCAGACGGGTATAGGCCGTGGCGCCGTCCGACATCTGCACCTCGAAGAATCCATTGCCGCTGATCGCAAGATCCAGTGGATTGTTCGTTTGCGTCAGACTGCCCGGGGTGAAGATCGTCTGGGTTCCAGACACAGCCACGCCCAGACCGACCGGCGCGGGTAGCGCCAGTGGCGCTGAGTCGCCCGATCTCTGCGCGGCCCGACGATAGAATACGTCCTCGAAATTGGCCCGCTGCATCTTGTAGGCGGTGGTATTCACGTTGGCGACGTCATTGGAAATCGCATCAATGCGGGTCTGTTGAGCGCCGATACCGGTTGCCGCGATGTAGATCGAGTCAAGCAAGTTTCATGCTCCGGTATATAGTGCCCGTTCCGATCAGAACTGGGCCAGGGTGTTTGCCGCACTGTCCAGCATCTCGTCGCGGGCCGTGAGTACGCTTTTGGTCAGCTGAAACTGCCGCGATACATCCATCAAGCCGATCATCTCGTGTGCCGGCTGCACATTGGACGCTTCAAGGTATCCGGAACGCACCCTGGTCGCGGTCACCTCTCCCGTTGGTGCCTGGCCCGCGGCGTCGAACTGCCCTGCGCCGAGATAACGAAGCCGCTTGGGATCGGAAAACTGTGCAATATCGAGTTGCCCGAGCGGTTGCTGATTGGAATCGAAGATCTTGCCGGTACTGTCGATGGTGACAGCCATATTCGGCAATACGAGTTCGCCGCCACCTCCCAGAACCGGATCGCCGGCGGAATTGACCAATCGTCCAGTCGCGTCAAGGGAGAAATCCCCGCGCCGGGTGTACCGCACTCCGGAGGACGTGCGAACTGAAAAAAAGCCGTCCCCGTCTAAGGCAAGGTCCAGCGGGCGGGTGGTCCCCTTGAGAACACCGGCCTGTACGTCCGTAAGCGAAGTGCTCGCCAGGCTGACGTCGTCGATCTGCTGCACACTGTCAAGGCGAGCGTCAAAACCCGTGGTCACTGATACCTGTCGCTTGTAACCGACGGTATCGACATTGGCAAGATTCTGCGACTGAACGGATAAGCGCGCAAAATCGGCAAGCATGCCAATGCGGGCTACCGCAAATACGCTGTCCAAATTTCCCCCAAGGCGCACAGTTTAAGCCGCGCTAAGTCGTAAATTGCACTCCCTGATCCCTGAGCTAGGCTTTGCACCTGCTCCCTCGTTACTTCCGCCGATTCCCTGCGAAATCGCATTCATCATATATCACCGGATCGCCGCCCAGAAAGACCCTTTTGCGTAAATTTTTTTGCTGATTCGACTTAGGAATCGGCCTCGAATGTGGTCCAGGTCACATTCGAGCGCAATGCCAAGCTGACATCTGAATGAAACAGGCGCTTGCGTAGTCCCGTTCAAGCCGGTACTCCGTGCCCGGTTCTGCCGGAGAAGCAATGCACCGCGGCGGGGCGCAATGTAAAGTAAACGTAAGAATATCTTGGGGCGAAGGAGCGCCCGGCAGGTCAGGCTATTTTTTCAACCATCGCGAAGGCCCGAATGGTCCTGGTTTGCGGCACCTCGTTGACCGATAGAACCGTCAGATGCGGAAGCGCCCGCTCGGTCAGCCGGCGCACATGCCGCCGCAGCGATGGCGTGCACAACAGAATTGGCATCAAATTCTGCAGCATCATTTCCTCGCAACGCTGTGCCAGGCGTCGCAGCAGGGTTTCCGCCATCGGCGGATCAATGATCAGGGCGGTGTGCTTGTCGGTCTGGCGCAGACCTGCACGCAGTCGCTCCTCGATCTTGGGGTCGAACGTCAGCACGTGCATTGAACCGTCGCTGGCGCCCAGACGGTCGCAAATGATGTTGCCCAGGCGTTCCCGCACCGATTCAGTCAACACATCGGTGTCCCGCGTCAGGCGCCCTTGCTCCAGCAGCAGCTCGACGATGTACTCCAGATTTCGGATCGAGACCTTCTCGCGCAACAGATTCTGCAAAACGCGCTGTACCTCACCAAAGGACAGGATTCCAGGTAGCAGTTCCTCGACCAGTGTCGGATATTTCTGGCGTACACGCCCCAGCAGGGCCTCGGTTTCCGGCCGGGACAGCAGGTCGGCCGCATGGGTCTTGATCAGTTCATTGAAATGGGTGCTGATGACGGTCACCGGATCAACCACCGTATAGCCCGCCCGCTGCGCACGCTCGCGTTCGCGCTCCGGAACCCACACCGCCGCCAGGCCGAATGTCGGGTCGCGGGTTGCGGTTCCGGCCAGGCGGGCCCGCTCGCCGCCAGGGTTGATCGCCAACACCTGCTCGGGTAGCAGTTGCCCAGAGGCGATCTTCGCGCCCTGAATCCGAACTTCGTATTCGTCGCCGCTTTTCTTGGCAATCTCGCGCACGCGGACCGGCGGAAAGACGAAGCCGTAATCGATTGCATACTGGCGACGGAATGCCTGAACGCGACGCATGAAAGGCCCCTCCGTCTGACCCAGTACCGGCACCAGCGCGGGTCCAATCTGGACCTCGATAGGATCTACCGGAAGCAACGCTGTGAGGTCCTCCTGCGCGGGCAAGCCGTCGCTGGGACCCACTAGTGCCGCGGCGGCGTCGGTTGCTTCCCTACCCTTCGTTCGGACGGCAATAGCCAGCAGGCCCGCATCCACAGCAAGCAGGATGAGCACGGGAAATACTGGAATTCCGGGCATGAACAGGGACAGCATCAGGGCCACCCCAACCGTCACCAGCGATTTAGGATAGCGCGTGACCTGTTTGGCGATTTCCTCGCTCAGATGCGCGTCGGTGGCCGCGCGCGTGACGATGATGCCGGTGGCGGTGGCGATCACCAATGCCGGGATCTGCGTCACAATGCCATCGCCTACGGTCAGCAGCGTGTACAAATTTAGCGCCTGCGCCCACGAAAGCCCCCGCTGCACCAAACCGACCGACAGGCCGCCAATGATGTTGATCAGGATGATGATGATGCCGGCGACCGCATCGCCCTTGACGAACTTGCTGGCCCCATCCATCGCGCCGTAGAAATTGGCCTCCTTTTCGATCTCCGAGCGGCGGCGCCTGGCCTCCTTCTCATCGATCAGGCCCATGTTCATTTCGGCGTCGACGCTCATTTGCTTGCCCGGCATGGCGTCCAGGGTGAATCGCGCAGCCACTTCGGCGACACGCTGCGCGCCGCTCGTCACAACCACGTACTGCACCACGATGAGAATCAGGAAAACTACCAGGCCGATCACATAGTTACCGGCTACTACATGGGTACCGACAGTGGCGATGACATGCCCGGCGTCCCCTTTCGACAGGATCAGCCGGGTCGCGGCGACGTTGAGGGACAACCGGAACAGCGTGGCGATCAGTAGCAGTGAGGGAAAGGTGGAAAACCCCAGCGGTTTGTCCGTATAAAAGGTCAGGAGCAGGATCAGCATGGCAAAGCTGAGGTTCAGGATCAGCAGGAAATCCAGCAGCGGCGACGGAATCGGAAAGAACAGCACGAACAGGATGCCAAGCACCGCCAGGATGATTGCCAGATCACTGCGGGAGCCGAACGCCATCTTCAGGATATTCATCTCAACTTGTCCATTTTTCGGCCCATGGCTTCGTATACGCGGCGCAGGATTGCCGCCACTTCGTCATAGTGCTTGACCGGAATCATGCCGCCAAGCGGCACGTCCCGAAACAGGGCACGCGCCAGTTCAGGGCTGGATACGATACGTACCTGGTAACGGAAGCCCAGCTCGCGCATCGCCCGTGCCATGCCGCCGGAACCCTTGGCAATGACTTCCGGGGCCGGCGCCTTGCCCCGCCGGTACTTGAGCGCAACCGCATAGTGCGTGGGATTGGTGATGATCACATCGGCGTCCTTGACCTTGCCCAGGGCGGCGGTGCGCTTGCGCATTTCCCGCATCGCAGCCCGCCGCCGGCTGCGGATCTGGGGGTCGCCTTCCCGCCGCTTGAGCTCGTCGCGCAGTTCCCGCCGACTCATGCGCATACGGCGGCCGAATTCCCAGCGGGTAAAGACCAGGTCAGCGATCGCGACGAAAATTGCCGCGCCGGTCAACGCCTCCAACAGGCGCATCACCTCGTGCCGCAGGGCCGAAGGATAGCCCGCAACGGGCATCTGATAAAACTGCGGCAGGCGCGCGAACAAGCCGCTCATCACCGCATAGGCGATACCCCCGAACAGCAGCAGCTTGGCCAGAACCTTGATCAGCTCGAAGACGCTGCGGCTGGAGAAGATGCGACGCAGGCCGGTGGCGGGGTTGAGCCGCGTGAAATCCGGTTTCAGGGCGGTCGTGCTGAAAACCGGGCCCACTTGCAGAAAATTGCCCAGCACGGCGGCCACGACGACCAGCGCGAACAAGGGGCTGAGGATGTAAAGACCGCGCCCGCCGAGCAGCGCCAGCCAATGTGTCACATGCGAGACGTCAAAGCTCCAGCCCCCCGCCTGCAGCAGCGTTCGCCGCTGCAACTGCAGCAATTGCTGCATCATCCAGCCGGAGAACATCGCCACACACAGCACCGCGCCGATCAAGCCGGCGGCCACACTGACTTCCCCGCTGCGGGGCACCAGGCCCTTGTCCCGCGCCTCGTCCAGCTTGAATGGCGTCGCCTGCTCAGTGCGGTCTTGTTCCGGTTGTTCGGCCATTTCAGCGGCCTCTAGGGCGTCAGGCCCGCCAGCGCCAAGCCGAAAACTCGGCCCGCCAGTGGCATCACGTAACGGACGGATGCCGCCAGCAGGGCCAGCCCGGCGAACACCTTGAGCGGCAATGCCACAAAATAGATGTTGATCTGCGGCATCGACCTGGAAAACACGGCGATCGTCAGGTCAACCAGGAACAGTCCGACCACGACCGGCATCACCAACGCGAGTCCGTAGGCAAATACCAGCGTCGATTGCGAGATGACGGACTCTACAAAGGACTGCGGGACGATTGGATTGCCTGCTGAGGCCCGAAAAATTCCCGCCATCCCCCTCAGCAATACGTGGTGAAGGTCCAACAGCAGGAATAAAAGCACACCAAACAGCTCCAAAATGGTGCTGATCAGCGAGCTTTGCACCTGCGTAGCCGGATTGAGAATTCCAGCCGCGTTGAATCCGATCTGAAAGTCGATCAGTTGGCCGCCAAAGCCAAAGGCAGCCACGGCAGCGCGCACGGCGGCTCCGACTATTGCCCCCTGCAGCACGGCCACCGCGGCGAGAATGCCCAATTCGCCGAGCCCGAGGCCTCCGGGTGGAATCTGCATTCCTGCCGGCGCGGCCATCACCACCGCCATCAGCACCACAAAAATCACGCGCACCTGGGTCGGCAATGTTGCCATGCCGAGGATCGGGGAAAGCACCAGCACGCCCGCAAGGCGGCAGGCGATCAGGTATACCCCCAGCAGCCAAGCTGGATTCAGCGTGAGATTCATGCCAGGGCCGGCCCCGCGTCAATGAACCAGCTGCGGGATGCTCGCGATCAGTTTCGAGCTGTAGACCACCAGCTTGGACAGCATCCAGCCACCACCTAGCAGCAAAGTGAAGAAAATCGCCACCAGCTTGGGCACAAAGGTGAGCGTCATCTCCTGCAGCTGTGTCACCACCTGGAACACACTGACCAGCAAGCCGACAAGCATGCTCACTGCGATGATCGGCGCGCCCACCCAAAGAGCCGTCCAGAGCATTTCGCGCATCAGCTGCAGGGCAACATCCGTGGTCATGACTGCCTCGAGCAGACTAATGAAGGCGGTTTGGAGTTGGCGGCGCGCCGGCACGGCCGCCATGCCGGCTATCTTTGTACATCTTTAGCAAGGCAGGGCCCTTGGGTCCTTTCAAGCTGGATAAAATTGATGTAACAATCTCTTCCGCCGCCTGATTTTGTCCGGCGGCGTCAAGCAGAAGCGAACGCGCGTATAGGGCGGACGGCGCGGCAGGATTCAAACGCAAAGCCTTGCGCACCGCCAATTCCGCCTCGGTCCGCCGACCCTGCAGAAACTCCAGTACGGCCAGAGTGCCGTGGTTGTCCGCGAAGTTGCGGTCCACCAGCATGGAACGGTCGATTGCCGCCCGCGCCCGACCCCGGTCCCCGAGCAGGATGCAGGTCCAGGCAAGGCCGTGCCAGGTGCCAGGATGGTCCGTCATATAAAGCACAGCTTTTTCGAAGCGCTCCCTGGCGCCGTTAAGATCCCGTCTCATTAGTGATGCAAAACCGAGGCCGGACCAAGCACGACCCGCGTCCGGTACCTGCCCCACGACTTTGGTGAAATGTATTTCGGCCGCTGCTGCATCCTGCGCGGGTAGCGCGGCCGAGCCGAGAACCAGGTGCGCCTCCCATTGCTCAGAGCTTTGGCGTAGTAAGGCTTTCGCCATGGCTACTGCCTCTTCCTCCCGATTGTTGTCAAAAAGCACCATAGCCTTGATTCCGGACGCTTCGAGATCCCCTGCGTTGGCGGTCAGGAACCGATCAATTGCCGCCAGAGCGTCGTCGTAGCGCAGCAGTTGGTACGCAACGCGGGCATAACTAAGGTCAAACCTCGGCAAAGCGCCACGCTCCGCCTCTGGCACAGAATCCAGCAAGGCAAGCGATTCTTGCATTCGCCCTTCATAGAGGCGCGCATGCGCCAGATTGAAGCTCAGCACAGAGTTGGGGCCAGCACCGCGGATGAGATCCTCGAATACCGATGCTGCGTCCCGGGGCTTACCCAGGGTCAAGAGAAGATTTCCCTTGGCAGACAGCAGGCTTGGCTCTTCTGGCTTTGCCTGGAGCGCCGTGTCGAGCCACTCCTGGGCCTCCTCTCCGCGGCCTGTACGCACTCCCAATTCCACCGCGTCCAGGATCAGCCGGACATTTCCAGGGTCTTGCTTCAAATAGCCGAGAAGGCGCTGTAGGCGCTGAGCTTCGTCGGCGAGCGTCGGCACGGCCAATCTAGTGCCGCTTACGCGGCGCGCCGCTGGTGCCCGAGGCTTCAACCGAGGGTTCGCGGCTAGGACCCTTACGCAACTGCTCGACCAATTCCTTGGCCCGCCCGAAGAACAGGTTGTCCGGCGCCGCCGAGGACAACACTATATCGCAACATTCGATTGCGCGCGCCGGGCGACCCAATCTGACATGAGCCAGGGCGGAATGGTATAGGGCGGGCGGGTGCATTTTTTCCCTGGCCAGAACCTGCTGCCAGACTTCTAGTGCCTGCGCGCTGTCACCCGAGTCGAAATAGATTTTTCCCAACTGAAAACGCTCGTTCAAGGCATTCGGCTGCAGCTTCAGGAAGCCAGTGAGGGACGCCTGGGCTTTGCTCCAGAGACGTAGGCGTGCGTAGGTGACGCCCAACAGCGCGAAAATCTCAGGCAGATCGTCGCCCGGCAGCGCCGCGGCCTGCTTCAGCCGGATCAAGGCCTGGTCGAACCGTTCCTTCTCGAAGTCGAGACGGGCCAAGGCCAGGAGTTCCTGTTTGTCCAGAAGATCGGTGCTCACAAAAATGCAATCCTCTATTGTTAGGGTTAGCGTCAGGGCTAGCGCTTCGATCAGTCCTTACTTTACGCGCTCCTGCCGCCACTGGCAGCAGGAAACGCGGAATCTATCTTAGATTTTCTCTATGTTACCCGGCGCACCTTCGGCACTTGGTCCGCCTTCAACTCTACAGTACTCAAAAAAGTACATTAATAGTAGTGAAAGCTGCCGGCACTTCCTATATGCTCATTGGAGGGCCTATTGGGTGTACTCGCCGGCCCCAGATTCATCCTGGCATGGGCGATAGGGGAATTCAATTCATGAGGAGCAAAGCCAAGCGCACCGCCGCTGGGGCGGCTTGCGCTCTGCTGGTTTCTTTGGCTGTGACTGCGTCGCCGGCCGGCGCAGGAGAGATTTATCTCGGCCCATCCGCCTATTACGCGACGCCTGATTCTAGTCTGCACGCCAAGTCGGACTTCGGTGGTGGCGTAAACGTAGGCTTCCGCTTCACGCCGCACTGGGGTGCCGAGCTACTGTCAGAGAGCAGCCGGTTTGAATTCAACGACGGCAGCGGAGCACTGAACGAGCTGGGTGCGAGTCTTCAGGGAATGTTTCGCTACAAACTTCCCGATTCGCAGTTCTCGCCCTTTGCAGTACTCGGCGCGGGCTGGCTTCACAGCAAGTATGACAACTTGTCCAATAACGCTCCGCTGGTGCGCGGCGGCGGTGGGCTGATCTGGGACCTGCCCCAGCAACCGTGGAGCTTCCGAGCCGATGCCGACTTGCGCCACGTCATCGGCAACTCGGCCATTCCGTTCTATGCCAAACGCGACCAGAATGACGAAATTTACTCACTGAGTGTCCAGTATTCGTTTGGTGGCGATCACCAGCAAACCGCGGAGCTGCAAACGCCGACCCCCGCAGATGCATTCGACAAATTTCCACTTACAACGCAAAGCGCCGCGCCGGCAGAGTCCCGTGCCAAGCCAAGCAATTGCACAGTGGATTCCAAGACCGTCACCTGCTCGGGGCTCCCCGACCAAGATGGCGACGGGGTGCCTGACGCCCAGGACAAATGCCCAGACACCCCCCCGAACGCCGTGGTGGATGCGGACGGCTGCCTGCTCTACTTGCGCAAGTAATGCCGGCCGCCGTTCAAGCGCAATGCCGGCAGCAACGAGTGATCATCTGATGCCGGCCGGGATCAATTTTTAGCCTACTGGATCTTGGGGAACCTGCATGGGCGCCAGCCTCTTTCCAAACACTCGTGCACTGCTGCGCTATAGCGCGGTCTTGCTAACGCTGGCACTGTCCGCGTGCAGCGCGGGAAATGGCTCTGGCCCTGTTTTGCAAAACGTGGAGGTCACGCCAAACAGCCCCAGCATCGCCGCCGGAACCCGTCAGCAATTCAAGGCCGTCGCGGTTTTTTCAAACGGCAACACCGAGGACGTAACGGACTCGGTGACCTGGAGCTCAAGCGACGCAACCGTCGCCACCATCAGCAATACGACGTCTACGTACGGCTTGGCGAAGACGTTGGAAACCGGAACGACGACCATTACGGCGGCATATCCGGGGGGATCGGGCTCGGCCACCTTGACCGTGACGGCCGCCGTCATTTCAAGCCTTGCAGTAACTCCCGCATCAACTTCAATCGGCGCCAGTGCCACGCAGCAGTTCAAGGCCACAGCGACCTTTTCTGATGCAACAACGCAGGACGTCACCAATAGCGCGACCTGGGCTTCCTCCAATGTCGGGGTCGCAACCATCAGCAACGCCAGCGGCAGTGAGGGCCTGGCCCAGGCAGTGGCTGCCGGGACGACGATGATCACCGCTGCATTCAGCGGTCAGACCGCATCGACCACGCTGACTGTTTCGTCCACGGTCATTACATCCATTGCGATAACCCCAGCCGCGACGACCATCGGCAGCGGTACCACGCAGCAATTCACGGCCACCGCAACCTACGCCGACCACACCACGCAGAATGTTACTTCCACCGCGACCTGGAGCTCTTCCAACGTTGGGGTCGCGACCATCAGCAATGCCAGCAGCAGTGAAGGCCTAGCGCAGGCTATCGCCTCCGGCACGACCACGATTTCCGCCACCCTCAATGGCCAAACCGGATCGACCACACTGACCGTGTCTTCGGCCATTGTGACCTCCCTTGCGATAACGCCGGCAACGCCATCGATCGCCAACGGTATGACCCAGCAATTCACGGCAACGGCGACGTTTTCCAACAGCAACACGCAGGATGTCACACAATCAGCGGTTTGGAGCTCTTCGAACACGGCCGTGGCTACGATCAGTAACGCCGGAAGCCCAGGTCTGGCGCAAACCTTGGTCGTCGGCTCAACGACCATCAGCGCGAGCTTTGGCAATCAGGCCGCCACTGCTTCGCTGACGGTTACCGCTGCCGTAGCAACGAGCGTCAGTGTGACCCCCGCGAACCCCACCATCGCCAATGGGACTACGCAGCAATTCACGGCTACCGCGACATTTTCGGATCATACAGTACAGAACGTTACCCAAACCGCCACATGGGCATCGGCAGCCTCAACGGTGGCAACAATCAGCAACAACGCCGGGTCAATCGGCTTTGCCCAGTCCGTCGGACCGGGTTCAACCGCAATTACCGCGACATTCGACAGTCTCACCGGCTCTGCTACGCTCACTGTCAGCAGCGCAGCGGCCACATCGGTGGCGGTGACTCCCACAAATGCTTCCATCGCCAAGGGTCTATCGCAACAATTCGCTGCCACGGCGACGTTCAACGACGGAAGCACACAGGACGTGACCGGCAGCGCAAGCTGGGGCTCGTCGAACACCAACGTGGCTACCATCAGCAATGCCGCGGGAACGAATGGTTTGGCTGCCGCCGCCGGCGTCGGAACTGCGGCCATATCGGCCGCCTACAGCGGAGCGTCCGGATCCAGTGCCTTGACAGTCACCAGCGCCACGCTCAAGGCCATCCAGTTGACGCCTGCCAATTCGGCGGTGCCGGCCGGATTCAGCCGCCAGCTTCAGGCAACCGGGCTCTATTCGGACAGCAGCAAGAGCGATGTTACAAGCCAGGCTTCCTGGCAATCCTCAAACGCCAACATCGCTGTGGTGAGCAACGCGCAGGGCGCCGCCGGGGTGGCAAGCGGCATTGCGGCAGGCAGCACCAACATCACGGCACAATTGGGGACGATGTCGGGATCGACTGGATTGACCGTCACCGGCGCAACATTGGGTTCTGTGCAAGCTGCGCCATTTTTAACCAGCATCCCCGTCGGCGCCACCCAGCAGTACAACGCGACCGGAATGTTTTCCGATAACACCACGCTCGATCTGACTACACAGGTCGACTGGCAGTCTTCAAATACAGTGGCGGCCCCTATCAGTGACGCTTCCGGATCGTACGGCTTGGCAACGGGAGTTGACGCAGGTGGTCCTTACACAATCTCCGCGCAGGTATCGAGCCTGAGCGGAGCAGCTTCTTTGACGGTTTCGTCCGCGAGCCTGTTATCAATTTCCATAGGTGGCGCGCAAAGCGGAGCCAGCGTGCCAATCAACGAATCGCTGCAATTCTCTGCAACTGGAACATACTCTGACGGAACCACCAGAGACATCACGACGACGGTAACCTGGCAGTCCTCCAATACGGGCGTTGCCACCATCAGCAACGCCTCCGGCTCGAATGGTCTCCTGCAGTCAGTGGCGTCGGGCACGACCAATGTCAGCGCTTCAACCGGAAGCATTGGCAGTTCCACGGTCGCAGTCGTCGTGAATACGGCCTCGTTGCAATCGATCTCGATTGCGCCGTCCGCCCCCACCGCACCTCCGGGGGTACGGCAGCAATTTACGGCCACCGGCACCTACTCGGACGGAACCCAGAGAGACCTCACTAGCGAGGCCATTTGGACGTCCAGCAACGGCTCCGCGGCATCGATCGCCAATGCAAGCGGCACCAGCGGGCTTGCCACCACCTACACCTCAGGGACCTCAACGATTGCGGCCACTGAAGGCGCCATAACCAGCACAGCGACATTCACCATCACCTCCGCCACCTTGACGTCCATAACCTTGACCCCTGCAAGTGCCAACGTCGTCGCAGGTTCCTCGCAGCAATTCACGGCCACCGGAACTTATTCGGATAGCTCCACATTCGATGTGACCAGCCAGGTCACCTGGTCCAGCAGCGCGCCGACTGTTTCCAACGTCAGCAACGTCCCCGGTTCTAATGGTCTTACGACCGCGATTACCCAAGGGACGTCCACGATCACAGTGATAGATCCCCAGTCCTCGGTCACGACGAGTGCGACGCTTGTCGTCACCAACGGCCCCTAGTCCGGATTTTTATTCAAGAATCAGGAAGCTCAATAATTTAACCCATTTATGGGTTTTTAAGCGTCTAAATGCCCATATAACGGGTTCATGAAGACACTATCGCCCGCCGCAGCCAAAATCTCCGAGGAGAGCCGCAGGCTCCTGCGTCAACTCGTACTGACGCTGCGCGCAGCGCGCACACGACGCGGACTCACGCGACCGCAGATGGCGGAAAAGCCTCTGCTGGGACGCAACACGCTGCAGCGCATCGAATCCGGCGATCCGGCCGTATCGATGGGCTACTATCTCGCGGCGAGTGCGTTTCTCGACGTATCCATCTGGCGCAACCCAACTTGGAGGCCATCGTTGACGAATCCGGCGTGAAAAGCAGGCGCGCCCGGGCACGGCGGAGCGAATGGTTCTGACCATGCCGACCTATGTCTGGTCCGACTTATGGGGAGCACCGGTACTGGTCGGCGCGGCGGCGATCAAGGGCAAGGAGGGAATCTTCCAATACGCCCTCTCATATTTGAGCTCGGGCAAGCCGCCGCTGGACCCAAAGAATCTGCCCTTGCAAGCTGAAGAGTTCCGTACGCGGGCCAACTCCGGCGTTTTCAGCGCGTTTTCCGATGCCGGACCGGATGCCTGGGGCCGGCGGGTGCTCGCCGCGCTGCACCCCAAAAGGATGGCCACGGCGACACCCCTGGAGGTACTCGCCCTCGCCGCTGGTCACGGCACCGGCGTCATAAGTGATGCAACCATTCGCTCCGTGAGAGGGGTAGTGCTGAGGGACGCCTGAATTGCCGATTCAACTTTGCTATCTCTCGGTCTCTTCCGCCAATAGTTCCTTTCTTGGCCGACCACACGGCCGGTAACTGATGCGCTGATTGAGTCGACGCTCGATCTGTGCCTTGAACTTGTCATTGCCCACCGGCACGCAGAGGTTGATGGCGGTGCGCAGATTCTGCACATCGGTTGAATCAAGGGATTGCCGGAACAGCTCTCTGTAGGCTCGCTGACGCTCGGCATCGCTGCGTCCCAGACCAAGAAAGACTTCATGCGCCTGCGTCAGTCCGTCTTCCTTG
>CAJCJI010000177.1 GCA_903970595.1 Verrucomicrobiota bacterium | reverse complement strand
CCGGCCGATCCCGGCCCGGTATGAATCCTTGGAGTACTGAGCGGGCTATATCCGCAAAAGCGCTCAGCGGCGCTTCGGTTCCTTGCGCGGAAAGAAAATACCCTGGCGCATAAAGCTTGAAAGTTCAGTGGTGAAGCGCTGGGCCAGATCTTCGGGATCGTGGTCCGGAAGCCGGCTGAGCATCACCAGCGTGGATGTCATGCCAAGAAGGATGTACGACAGGACCTCGATATCGATGTCGGCGCGTGCCTCGCCGGTACTTTTCAACTGTTCCAGCGACTGCCGGATCAGCCGGGTGATCGGATGCTCCGGCGACAGCTCCCGTCCCGCGACGGCGTCGGAGATCAGCAGCGTGGCGGCATCGCGGTTTTGCAGGATCAGGCGCGCCACGTGCAGCATCACGTCGTCCGCCACGGCCAGGCCGTTGCCCTGCATCGAATCGATCAGCCGCTCGGTAATCCAGTCCTTGGCCGCGCGCACCATGTGCTCGCGGTGCTCGAAATGCTGGTAAGCCACGCCGCGGCTGACCTTGGCCAGCTCCGCGGCTTCCTTGATCGAAATCCCGTCCGGGCCCTTGCGTGCGAGCAGTTCCACCGTGGCCTGAAGCAGGCGTGCCCGGGTCTGCACCGGGTTGCGGACACGGGTCTTGCGTGCGACGGTCTTCGCTTTTTCCCTCATACCATCACTCTAGCGCATACGCCCGGCGCGGACCCCTAATGCCTCAGTACTGCGAAATGGGCAGGCGCACCACCAGCCCGTCCAGCTCCGCATCCATCATGATCTGGCAGGTCAGGCGGCTGTTCGGCTCCGTATGCATGGCGCCATCCAGCAGCATCTCCTCGTTTTCGCCCTTCGCGGGGATCTTCTGCGCCCAGGCCGGGTCGATGTAACCGTGGCAGGTGGCGCAGGAGCAGGCGCCGCCGCATTCGCCGACGATGCCCGGCACCAGGTTGTCGAGGGCGTTCTGCATCACGGACTTTCCGGCCTCGGCATCGATCAGATGCTGCTTGCCGTTGTGCTCGATGAAAAGAATTTTCGGCATGGCGCGGATCAGGCCTTGGTGGCGGTGAACGGGTAAGAGCCCATGAAGCCGGCCTTGGCCTTGCCGCTGATCACGTTACCGTTGATCTCGCCGGTGAACTCCACCTTCATCTTCATCGGCTTGGTGATGTGGTTGACCCAGTAGATCTTGTTGCCGTCGCGCTTGAAGTCCGCGATCGGCGAGGTCGAACCCTGGCCGGTCTGCGAGCCGGTGATCTTATCGCCGCTGCGCTCCAGCAGCAGCACCGCCGGCTGCGGCCCGGTGGGGCCTTTCACGACCACGTTCCAGCTGCCTTCCAGTGTGACTTCCGCAGGGGGGGCGGCAGGAGCCGGCGCCGCCGCCGGGGCGGCCGGCTTGGGCGCGCTGACGGTGACATTCTTCGGCTTGGAGCCCACCCATACCGGCAAGGAATCCCATCCGCGCACGGACGAAGTGGATGAGAGCACCGCGTTTTCATAGTCGACTTCCCATTCCGGGAAGCGCTTGAGAACCTCTTCCATCGCCACGCGGCCTTCCAGGCGCGCCAGCGAGGCGCCGATGCAGACGTGAATGCCCTGGCCGAAGGTCAGGTGCGGACGCGATTCGCGATGGATGTTGAACGAGTCGCCATCGGTAAAGCGGCTCTCGTCGCGATTCGCCGCGGCCACCAGCATGATCATGGCGCTGCCCTTCGGAACCGTCTTGCCGTAGAGCGTGACATCGCGCATCACCTCGCGCGCCAGGAATGGGCCCGGCGGCTCGAAACGCAGCAACTCCTCGATGGCGGTGGGAACCAGCGCCGGATTCTTCACGATGTCGCGGCGCTGATCCGGATGCTCCGCCAGCACCTTGCCCATCCAGCCGATCAGCCGGTTGGTGGTTTCGTTGCCCGCGCCGGCCACCACGTTGACGATGTTGGAAATCTCTTCGCGCGTCAGCTTGCGGGTTACGCCTTCCGGGTCCTTGAATTCGGTCAGCAGCAGCTCCGTCATCATGTCGTCCGAGGGATTCTTCTCGCGCCAGCTGATGTATTCCTCGAAGCCGGCCAGGGCCTCCTGCTGCAGCGCCTGCTGGTTGCTCAGGTCGATCGGCTTGCCGGCCTCGGTGCGCATGCGCTCGTCCACGGACTGGCGGATCGCGGCCTGATCCTTCTCCGGAATGCCCAGCAGCATGCTCACCACGCGCATCGGCATTTCCGCGCCGAGGTTGACGATGAAATCGAAGCGATCGCCGCCGACCAGCGGATCGAGGCTGCGCGCGCAGTGGGCGCGCACGTCCTGTTCCACCGAGGCCATGCGCTTGGGCGTGATGATCCGCTGCATCAGGGCCCGGTAGGCGGTGTGCTTGGGCGGGTCCTGGTGGATGAATACGGAGTCCGGCATCACCGACTTGGCCTTGATGAACTCGAGGATGTCGCCGTGCGCCGAGCTGTAGGCGTCGCGATCGCGCAGGGTGGTCTCGATGTCCGCGTAGCGGCTGATTGCGTAAAAATCGTATTCCTCGTTGTAGTACAGCGGCATTTCCTCGCGCAGCCGCTTGTAGGTCGGATACGGATTCGGGGTCAGATCCGGGCGATAAGGGTCCCAGGAAATGCTATTGGCTGCGCTCATAGTGCGTTCCCTCGCGTGTGACGGGCTGTGCTTGGTGTGGCATGTCTCCTCCGTTACCCCTGAGGTCACGGCGATGCCAGCCACTAATGTACACGCGTGTCCATTAGAGTGTAAAGCCCGGCGATGCCCTGAAGGTATGCTCAAGCAATCCGCATGGGCGCCTTGATTGCTTTATTGGAGCAACAGGCACTGCGGCGGTCTCGATGCCGCGCCACTGGGCGCTCTCCCGCAATCCCTATGTGCGAATGCGTACGGACTGCGCGTGATCCCATCGTTATATTTGCCCAATGTCGCGTCGTCGCCACCGTCCGCATAGACCTGCCGGCGCTTTGCGGCGATCAAGGAGTCTGTC
>CAJCJI010000176.1 GCA_903970595.1 Verrucomicrobiota bacterium | reverse complement strand
CCGCCGGCTGCCGCCCGCTCGATGCGCGCCAGCTACCTGCAAGGCCTGCTGACCAATGCGCTCAATCCCAAGATCGCCGTGTTTTACCTGGCCTTCCTGCCGCAGTTCCTCAGCCCCGGCGACCCGGTGGTGCTCAAGTCCGCCCTGCTGATCGGCATCCACTACGGCGAGGGCCTGGTCTGGCTCACTCTCCTGGCCTTCAGCGTCGGCCGCCTCGGCCGCTTCCTCTCCCGCCCGCGCGTGAAGCGCACCCTGGACGCCGTGCTCGGCGTCACCATGATGGGCTTTGGGCTGAAGCTGGCGGTGGAGCAGGCTTAAAAGCGTTCTCGCGCAAAGATGCAAAAACAACACTAAAAAGTAAAAAAGCTTTTCTTTGCGGCTTTGCGTCTTTGCGCGAGACGCTTTTTGCCTCTACCCCCGCGGATGATGCAAAGCATGCAACTGCTTCAGCCGCAGCTTCGCCACATGCGTATAAATCTGCGTGGTCGACAGATCGGCATGCCCCAGCAGCGTCTGCACCGCGCGCAGGTCCGCGCCGCGCTCCAGCAGATGCGTGGCGAAAGCGTGGCGCAGCGTGTGCGGCGAGAGCTTGCTGTGGATGCCGGCGTGCAGCGCGTGCCGCTTGATCAGCAGCCAGAAATTCTGCCGGCTCATGGCCTCGCCGCGCCGACCCAGGAACACCGCGTCGCCGGACTGCGCGCCGGCAAACTCCGGGCGGCCCTGGCGCAGCCAGGCCTGCACCGCAGTGATCGCCGGCTCGCCCATCGGCACCATGCGTTCGCGGCCGCCCTTGCCCACCAGGCGCACCACGCCGTGCTCCAGGTTCAGCTCGTCGCGGCGCAGCTTGACCAGCTCCGACACGCGCAGGCCGGAGGCATACATCAGCTCGAGCATGGCGCGGTCGCGCAGGCCCAGCGCATCCTGCGCCGGCGGCGCTTCCAGCAGGCGGTCCACCTCCTGCATGCTGAGCGTCTTGGGCAGGGCGCGGCCGAGACGCGGCATCTCCAGGTGGGCGGCCGGATCGTCGCCGCGCACCCGCTCGCGCACCAGCCAGCCGTAGTAGCGGCGGCACACCGTGATGAAGCGCGCCTGCGAGCGCGCGCTGAATGGCCGGCGCCCTGCCACGACCTGCACTTGCCCAGCGCGATATCCCAGGTAATCCTTCAACTCCGCGGTGCCGGCCTCGTCCAGCGCGCAGCCGCGCAGCCGCAGCCAGCGCGCCAGCAGCGCCAGGTCCGAGCGGTAGGCGGCGAGGCTGTTGCGCGCCAGGCCGTGTTCCAGCCACAGCATGTCGGCGAAGCGCTCGATGCCGGCCCTATCGTTCGGGTCAAGCGCGGCGGGGTCGGGCGCGGCGGCCAGGATTGGGGACTGCGCCGGGGGGGCGGACTTCATGCCCCTATAATACGAAAACGATGATCCCCATTTTCAGAACGCTTGGCCGGACGCTGTTCGGCATTTATTCCATGGCGGTGTTCGTGGTGATCCTGCTGCTGCTGTTCTGCCCCCTGATCATCGCCGCGCCGACCCAGCCCCTGCGCCGCGCCATCGGCCGCCTGGGGGTGCGCGCCTGGCTGGCGCTGAGCTTCATCCCGCTGCGCGTGCGCGGGCTGGAGCACCTGCCGCCCGGCCCCTGCATCGCCGTGTGCAACCACGCCAGCTACCTCGACGGCATCATCGTCACCGCCGTGCTGCCGCGGCGCTTCACCTTCCTGGTGCAGCACGGCGCCGCCAGCTGGCCGTATATCGGCCTGGTGGTCAAACGCATGGGCGTGAGCTTCGTCAACCGCGGCTCGGTGCGCGCCGCGGCCCTGGCCACGCGCGAACTGATTGCCCGCATCCAGGCCGGCGAGCCCTTCACCATCTTCCCGGAGGGCACCTTCCGCCGCCCGGCGATCCTGTTGCCGTTCCATTCCGGCGCCTTCATGGTCGCCGCACGCGCCGGCGTGCCGGTGGCGCCGCTGGTGCTGCGCGGCACCCGCCGCCTCTACGGCGAACAACAGAAGCTGTTCCGCTGGACGCCGCTGTCGCTGGAAGTCTTTGCGCCGGTCAGGGCCGCGGGCGATGGCCGCGACGCCGTGCAGGACCTGCGGGACGCCGCGCGCGCCACCATCCTGCAACACTGCGGCGAGGCCGACGGCCTGCACCAGCCGCTGCCGCCCAAGGCCGCCTGAGACCATGGCCCAACCCCAGAACCTGCGCGGCCGCGACGCCGGCAGCGGCGACACCCACCAGGAATTGCAGCCGACCCCGCGGCAGCGCTACGAGGCCGACCTGCAGAAAGCGGGCTTCGTCGCCGACCCGGCGCAGGCCGCCGCCGTGGACGCCCTGCAGCAGGTCTACGACGCGCTGATCCAGAACCCGCCCAAGCGCCGCTTCGGCAGCGCGCGCCTGAGCTACCCCAAGGTCCCCGGCCTCTACCTGTGGGGCGGCGTCGGCCGCGGCAAGACCTACCTGATGGATGCGTTCTACGACGCCCTGCCCTTCAGCCGCAAGCGCCGCACCCACTTCCACCGCTTCATGCTCGACGTGCACGAGCGCCGCGGCCACTACCCCGACGAGCAGGACCCGCTGGCCAAGGTCGCCGACGAGATCGCCGACGCCACCCGCGTGCTCTGCTTCGACGAGTTCTACGTCTCCGACATCGCCGACGCCATGATCCTGGGCCGCCTGTTCGAGTTCCTGTTCAAGCGCGGCCTGACCCTCATCGCCACCAGCAACGTCGCACCCGACCTGCTCTACAAGGACGGCCTGCAGCGCGACCGCTTCCTGCCCGCCATCGAGCGCCTCAAGCAAAGCTGCGCCGTGCTCAACGTCGACGGCGGCAGCGACTACCGCCTGCGCGCCCTGCACGGCGTGGAACTGTACCTGTGGCCCTGCGACAAAAAGGCCATGGCCGCCCTGGGCGAACGCTTCTACGCCGTGGCCCCCCACGGCCTGTGCGAACGCGTGGACCTGATCGTCAACGGCCGCCCCCTCACCGCCCGCTGCCTCGCCGAAGGCGCCGCCTGGTTCGACTTCCACGACCTCTGCGACGGCCCCCGCGCCGCCGCCGACTACATCGAACTGGCCCGCACCCACCACACCATCGTCCTGTCCTACGTCCCCCTGCTCACCAGCGACGACGACAACGCTGCGCGCCGCTTCATCAACCTCGTCGACGAGTTCTACGACCGCGGCGTGAAACTCCTGATCGCCGCCGAGGCGCCGATGCAGCAGTTGTACAGCGGCACCAAGCTCAAATTCGAATTCGAGCGCACCATCTCCAGACTGATCGAGATGCAGTCGCAGGAATACCTGGCGAAGCCGCACTTGACCTAGCGTCGTGGGTCAGAGAATGGCCAACTAAACCCTTCGTCATTCCCGCGAAAGCGGGAATCCAGCTTTTGGGCCTCTGGGAAGGGAATGTGCACTGGCATACCGGCCCAGAGCGGAGGTAGAGTGAAGCCATCGGGACACATGGCTTTTTGCGGTTCAATTCGGAAACAGCGCCAATTGAGCCCCGCGGAATCAATGCCTTACAGATTTTTGGTCCGAGGAAAACCGCCTAAATGCAGTATTTACTTGCCTTTATTGATCGGTCCAACTGTAGTTGAACTAAACCGCTATCGCGGTAGGGTGCTTGGTGAGGTTGTTCTCTCCTGTTTGAGACTATCTTTTTAGCTTTCTCGTCACGGGAATCTTCCCGTTCGACGAGGAAGTGCCATGCA
>CAJCJI010000175.1 GCA_903970595.1 Verrucomicrobiota bacterium | reverse complement strand
TTGCTCATGTCGCCCTTGGCGATCATGGGCCATAGCGGCGCCAGCACGCCCGCGCTGAAGGCCCCCTTCGCCGTGCGTTCGAGAAACAGGCGGCGGCTGTAATCCACATCGTATTTACGGATACGCATAGCAATCTCCTTCTAAGCACAGCAAGGGCTCACAAACGAATGGAAAGCCGCATCCACGAGCGCGGAAGATGCGGAGGCATCGGATAGAACGGACTGCAACGGCGGGCTTCACTTGACCCCCGCCAAGCGCGATTCGGCGAAGTCGTCGCCGGCGGTGAACTGGGACAGGTCGACCCCCTCGCCCACGAACAAGTCCTTGCGGGCGACGAAGCCGGGCTTGACCAGCCACACCAGCAGGGGCAGCACCACCAGGGCCAGCACCATGTTGATCAGCATGGTCAGCACCAGCAGCAGGCCCATGTCGGCCATGAATTTGAGGCCGGACAGGAAATACCAGGGCAGAATGCCGATCAGCATGATGGTGGCGGTGAACATGATCGCCTTGCCGGTGGTGGTCAGCGAGGCGCTGATGGTGCGGCCCCAATCGTGGTTCTGCGCATGGTATTCCTCGCAGATGCGCGACAGCAGGTAGATGCCGTAGTCGATGCCCACGCCGACGCCGATCGCCGCCACCATCAGGGAGTTGATGTCCAGGCCGATGTGCATCAGGTGCATCGAGGCCTGGATGATGAAATTGGCGAGATTGACCGGGATCAGCAGGATCAGGCCGGCGACGAAGGAGCGGTAGGCCAGACTGCACCCCAGCAGGATCACCAGATTGAGCAGGCCGATGATGACCCAGTGGAAGCGCTCGACCACGTTGTTCATCGCCTGCTGCAGCGCGATGGTGCCGGTGCCTAGGCGCACGCGGAATTTCTCATGGTCGATGCCCACGCGGTCGACCGCGGCGCGCGCCGCGGCCAGGGCGGCATCCACGGTCTCCTGCTTGTTGTCCTTGTACCACAGCGAAACGGTGGAGTTTTCCTGGTTGAAATCGATGACGTGCGAAAACGCCTTGGAACTGGTGCCCATGGTCACCGCGGTGGCGGCGGCGTTGGTGGAGGCGCTGTCAGGGTCCAGCGGCAGCCATTTCGGGTTGCCGCCGGCGAACAGGCGGTTGCCTTCCATCAGGTAGTCGGCGAACGACAGCGTCGCGCGCGGCGGCGCCGTGCCCTGCTCCATCAGGCTTTGCAGGCCCAGCATGGTGACGACGGTGTCGGCCTGGCGGGCCACGCGCTGGGGATCGTTCTGGTCCTTGGCTTCCAGCACCACTTCCAACGTATTGACGCCGGGAAAATGGCTGTTGATCTGCCGTACCGCCTGGTTGTACTCGGAGTCTGCCCACAGCAGGTTGCTGCCCTCCACCGGATTGCCGATGCGGATCTGCAGGGCCGAGTACACGGCGAACACGCCGACTACGACTACCACCACGGTGGTGACCCGCGCCGGCGCGCCGTAGGAGAGCTTGGCAATGCTACCCAGCAGGGTTTGGAAACCGCGGTGCAATCCGCTGCCGCCGCCCTTGCCGATCAGGCGGTCGACATTCTTCGGCGCCGGCAGTGAGGCCAGCAGCAGCGAGATCAGGATCACGCCGGTGGGAATCAGCCAGATCGCCCAGAATCCGCAGAACAAGGCGAAGCGTTCCATCGCCGGGATCGGTGCGACGGCGATGAGGAAGATGCCGACGATGTCGGTGAAGATGCCCAGCACCGAGGGCGCCATCATCACGCCCATGGTGATCTCGGCCGCCTTGACGCGGTCCTTGACGTGGGAGTAGATCTCATAATACCGCTCGGTGAACTGTACGCAGTGCGAGAAGGAACGCGCCACCAGCAGCAGCGGCACCACCATCAGCAAGGGCTCGATCGGCGACTTGAGCCAGCCGACGAAACCGAAGCCCCAGATCGCGGCCACCAGGCTGGTGACGATGGGCGTGACGATGCCGACGATGTTGCGCATGTAGAACGCCAGTGCCAGCACCAGCGCGCCGAGGGTCACGGCGAAGATGCGGAACATCTGCGACTCGTACTCGTAGACCCAGCCGGTCAAGGCCGGCTGGCCCGCCATGTAGACCTCGTGATCCGCATCCTGGTATTTCTGCACCAGGCCGTGCACGTACTTGAAGGCGGTGCCGTAATCCAGCCGCTGCTCGATGAAGGTGGCATTGATCAGCGTCGAGGAACTGTCGCCCGAGATCAGGAAGACGCGGGCGCTGGGCGACTTGTCGACACGGCTGCGAAAGTCCGCGATCTCCTCCGGCGTAGCCGGCACGTGGTCTTCCATCAGCGGCCGCATGTCGATGCCTTCCGGAGTGGCTTCGGCGTAGCGCGCCTTTTCGGTGGCGATGGACAGGATCTGGTCGTGGTCCACGCCCGGCGCAAGATCGATGTCGCGGGTCAGCTGCCACACCTTGGCCAGGGTGTCGTGGTTGTAGATGTCGCCGTGCTTGTTTTTCACCATCAGGGTGACGGTGAGCGGGTTGCCGAAGTTGGGATGATCCTTGAACACCTGCACATAAGGATCGTCTTTCGGCAGCAGGTCGGAAAAGATGGTTTTCAGCTCGACATTGCGCAGGCCGGCGGCAAAAAAGGCGGTGATCGCGACGAAGACCAGGGTCATCAGGCCCCGATGCGCCATGACCCATCGTGCAACGCGGAAACGCAATGAATGCATGGGTGAGCTCTACTCTGGCCTGGCGAGGTGAACGAGGATTCCGGCAAACGCGGCGCACGCGGCAAAGCGGCGGCTGCCAGTGCTGAACACGAATGCTTGCGGCAGCTTGGCCGAAGCGCTTGGCATGGTGGTCTCCTCCATCCTCGCCTGGTATCTGTAAACGCTGTTGCGAGCGGCGGCGTGCGCTGGCTTTTACAAGAGACTAGGGAAGCAGGAGATCGAAGCCACTACCCGCAAGGGTAGTTTTCAAGCAGCCAAGGTAAATAGTGTCCGCCCTACGACGATCCATCGTATTCATTGCCACGCCCCTCGCAGTGCAACAATCACGGCGCCTGAGTGGCGCCCTATCTATTTAATGGACGATGCCCAGCTGCCGTGCCGCGCTGATCGCCTGCAGCCGGTTGGCGACCGCCAGCTTGGAATAGATGTTTTTCAGGTGAAACTTGACCGTATTCTCGGAGACGAAGATGCGTCCGGCCATCTCCTTGTTCGACACGCCGTTGGCCAGGAAAATCAGGATTTCCTTCTCGCGGTCGGTCAGCGCCTCCAGGGGCTGCGGCGTCAGCACCGGCGCGCGGCTCAGATCGGTGCCGGAGGCCTGCAGGATCTGCTCGACAAAGGCACGGTCCGCGCCGAACTGGGCGTCACGGCCGGAATTGCCCTCCATGATGCCCTGGTACTCCTCGCGCAGCAGCTGCAGGATGCCCTCGCCTTCGTCGATGAAGCTGCGGATGAAGCGGCCCGGCTGCGCCAGCTGCAGCGCCTTGCGCAGGCTGCGATGGGCCGCATTGTGCGCGCCCTTCTTCTCCTGCAGCAGCGCGTCGAACAGGTGCAGCTTGATCTGGCGGTTGACGCGCTCCCGCTGCTGCGCCATCTCGTGCCCCAGGATCTGCCCGGCGGTGTCGGTATCCATCGCATGGATCGCCAGCCGGAGCTGGCCGAACGACTCGCCCTCCAGGTCCTCGGAGAACAGGCGCCAGCTTTCCGCGAAAGGCTCGACCGCGGGCGGTATGTGGGCGGCCAGGGCCTGTGCCCGCTCCACCGCGCCGGAAACCAGCCAGCGCCGCACCCGCTCCCACTGCACCATCCGCACCAAGCGCTCCCAGCCGTTGGCATGGCCGATGCTCTCGGCCTCGTCCAGCACTTCCATGGCCTTGGCCGGGCGCCCGCGCGCGTCGTGGGTGCGCGCCATTGGCAGGTAGGCGACCGCCAGGAAATCCAGCAGCACCGCGTCGGCGATCACTTCGCGGTATTGGGCGAACAGGGCCTCCACCAGATCCAGCTCGTTGGCTTCGTACAAGGCCCAGATGTAACAGGACACCAGCGCCGCCGAGGCGAAGGAGCCGTCCAGGTGCATGCGCTGCTCGGCCAGGCCCTGGCGGAAACTGTCCAGCGCCGCGTCCAGCTGCCCCTGCATCATCAGGGTTACGCCGGTCAGGCCGACGGTATAGCCGCCGCTGAAGCTGGCATCGCCGCGGTGGTTGTAGGCTCGGGCCAGCGCCAGGTGCTGGCGCGCGCGTTCCACCTCGCCCATGGCCAGGTCGCGATAACCCACCAAGTTCGACCCCGCCCCGAGTTCGAAGGCCGCGAAGCCCGCGGGTTCCCAGCCGTGGATGCGCACGCGCTCGATGATGTCGAAGGCCTCGGGCACCCGGTCCGCGCAGACCGCGGCCATGGACAGCACCACGTCGGGATTGGTGGTCTTTTCGATATCGCCGGAGGCGCTGCTGCGCTGCAACAGCTGCAGCATGGGGCGCAGCTTCTGGTGACGCCGCATGAACACCAGGGCGTATGCCACCTTGATGGCCAGGTCCGGCCGCTTGGCCACTTCCTCGAACGGCAGCTGGTCGTACCAGTTCTCCACCGTGATCAAATGGCCGCCGGCGCTGAGGCGGGAGGCCCAGATGTTCATGGTTTCGGCGGCCGCGGTGAAATCGCGGCAGGCGACGAAGTGATGCAGCGCCTCTTCGTACAGCCCATGGGCCAGGTGCCAGTCCGCGGCGCGGCGATGCACTTCCAGCGCGGCCTCGGCGGACTGTGCGCGCTGCTGCTCGGCCAGGAACGAGGAGAACAGCCCGTGGTACTTGAACCACTGCAGGTCCGAGTCCAGGGCGCGCAGGAACAGGCCGGAGCGCTCCAGCTGCTGCAGGATTTCCTGCGAATCGGTCCAGCCGGTGACCAGGTCGCACAGCGGCGCGCTGAGGCGGTTGAGCAACGAAGTGCGCAGCAGGAACTCCTGGATGCGCGGCGGCTGCAGGCTCAGCACGTTCTCGACCAGGTATTCCGCCAGTTCGCGCGGCCGGTAGCTGTCCAGGCCGCCGAGGGACTGGCGCACCTGCGGGCTGACCAGGGCCAGCCGGAACAGCTGCAGCGCGGCGGGCCAGCCTTCGGTGCGCGAATAGATCGCCGCAAGTTCCTCGGTACTGACCGCCAGGTCGTGCGAGGCGGCGAAGAACTGCTCCACCTCCGCCGGCGAGAAGCGCAGATCGTCGGCGCGCAGGATCAGCGCCTGGTTGCCGATCACCAGCTTGGCCAGGCCGATCTCCGGCACCGAGCGCGAACCGATGAAGATGCGCACATTCTCCGGCACCCGCTCCAGCAGGCCGCGGAAAAAGTTCAGGATGGACTTGTCGCGCAGGGTCTGGAATTCGTCGAAGAAAATGGCGACGGGCCGGCCCAGGCGGTACAGGCAGTCGATCATCCAGTCGGAACGGCGGCGGCGGCCGAGCTCGCTGTTCTCGCCGTCGCCGGAAGCCATGCCGGCCGAGTCATCGCCCAGCAGGGAGGCGACCAGGGCATGCATGTGGATGGAAAAGCGCCGGGCGTCGTTGTCCGCCTCGTCGAAGCCGAGCCAGCCGCTGAGATAGCCGCGCGCCTCGAACTCGCTCTTCAACTGCTGCAAGGCAGTGGATTTGCCATGGCCAGCCGGACCCTGCAGCAGCACGATGCGGCTGCAGTCGTCGCTGAAAATGCGCTCCAGGATTGCCGTGCGGCGGATGGCCCCGGCGTGCCGGGTGGGCGCGAACAGCTTGTGCGCGTAAACCTCCGCCTGCGCCTTGATGCCGGCGCCTTTGCTGACGCTCATCCAGTCTCCTCGCCCGTTTTTTTCAGTTTATAGACCGGCGCGGCACGGATGTCCATCCGCGGATCGCGGGAGCCGCTTCGCCGCAGCGCAACAAATCCGCTTCAAACCTGCGCCGCCGCCGTGAAACGCGGGCCGCCCGAATTACAGCAGATCCGCGGATTGCGATGCGGGCTAGCCCTGCATCAGCCGCTGCGTCCCGCTCCAGCGCGCCCCCGGCGCCAGCCTCACCGGCACACCGATGGTGGCGGCCTCGACGCAGACGAAATTGCGATAGCCTTCCGCATCCAGATCGGCGAGCTTCGCCGCCTGCTCGGCACCCGGATTCCACACCACCGTGTCCGTAAAGCCCCTGGATTCGAGGTGCAAGGCGCCCAGCGCATCCTCCAGCTTGAGGTGCACGGGCGCGTCGAAATAGATGCGGTCCACCTCGCCTTCGATCAGCAGCGGGTCCACCGGCTGGATGGCCAGGGCGCCGCCCAGGGCGGTATCGCGGTAGCGCAGGCCGCGCAAGCCCTGCAGCCTCACCCAGGACAGGTCCGCGACACGCAGGTAACTGTGCAGCGCCGCCGTGAAGGAAAATTCGGCCCTGCCGATGTTTTCGACAGTAAGCGTCATTTCCAGCGCAGGGCCGCCCAGGCTGACGCGCAATTCAGCCTTGAAGGCATGGCGCCAGATATTGCGCGTAACCGGCGTATCCTCCAGCCCGAACACCGCGCTGGCCGGCCCCTGCTCCGGCTGCGCCGCCGACAGCAACTGCCAAGGCTGCGTGCGGGCGAAGCCATGCTTGGGCAAAGGCCCCTCCCCGGCGAACTGCGGAAAGATCACCGGCACCCCGCCCCGTATCGCCGCGCCCGGCTGGAACAAGGCGCGCCGGCTCAGATACAGCCGCTCAACCCCGCCGGCAGGCCGCCAGGAGGTGATATGGGCGCCGTGCTGATAGATTTCCGCGCGGGCGCCGTCGGCCGCGGTCAGCAGCAGATGCGGCAAACCGCCCTCGCCGGGGGTGAATTGGATGCCTGAGTTGGACTGGCTGCTCATTGGGGCGCAATGATGGACCGCAGTTCATTCGACCAGCTAATACCCTCAATTGTCGTTGCTGCCGTCCTTGATAGAAGCGCGCCATCCGATCAGCGGTATGTTCCTTGACGCCCAACGCATGCCACTGTCCGGGCGAATGGCCGGAACCAAACGCTGTCGCAGCATTAAATTTCTATTAAAAGAGCTCGAAGTAAATTACTGAATAGGCTTTGCTATCTCTCGGTCTCTTCCGCCAATACTTGCCGAAAGTTTGAGCAAATTGTTTACTACCTGTCTGGAAAATACCTTCAGATTTATGCAAAAGACAGGTTCAGAACGGGACGTGCCGGTATAAATCTCAAGTCTATGCTGCGGCCGAAGTTTGTACGGTCGCGGAGTATGGTCAAAGACGTGGCGCATCAGCGAGATGTCTTCCATGACGATTCTTGATGTGCCGGAAAACAATGTGGTATAGGCAATCTCGCCATTGGCTATGCGTAATTTGAATGCAAAGAGCCACGCAAATACAAACGCCTCTAGCCCAAATCCAGATGTAAGTACTGGCAACCAGTCCCAAAATAAGTCTGGATGGACCGATATCACTATCCCTGCGCCAAACACAGGTATCCCGCAAAGAATGCCAAGCACAACATATCCATCAATTGCCGCGCGCGCTTCAATATTCGCTATTTGGTTTGGATGAAGGTCGTCTTGCATCTCAATTCTACGGCGAATTAAAGGGGTCGGAGTAAATTACCGAATGGGAATTCGCTGTCCACCGGTCTCTTCCGCCAATACTTCCTTTCTTGGCCGACCTCGCGGCCGGTAGCTGATGCGCTGATTGAGTCGACGCTCGATCTGTGCCTTGAACTTGTCATTGCCCACCGGCACGCAGAGGTTGATGGCGGTGCGCAGATTCCGCACATCGGTTGAATCAAGGGATTGCCGGAACAGCTCTCTGTAGGCTCGCTGACGCTCGGCATCGCTGCGTCCCAGACCAAGAAAGACTTCATGCGCCTGCGTCAGTCCGTCTTCCTTG
>CAJCJI010000174.1 GCA_903970595.1 Verrucomicrobiota bacterium | reverse complement strand
CCGAGGCCGACCAGTTCGCCGTAAATGCGCGCGCCGCGCGCCTTGGCGTACTCGTATTCCTCCAGCACCACCACGCCGGCGCCGTCGCCCAGCACGAAACCGTCGCGGTCCTTGTCCCACGGGCGGCTCGCCTGCTGCGGCGCGTCATTGCGCGTGGACAGGGCGCGTGCCTGGCAGAAACCCGCCATGCCCGCCGGACTCGATCCCGCCTCGGCGCCGCCGGCGATGAACACTTCCGCATCGCCGCCCTGGATCATGCGCAAGGCCGAGCCGATGGCATGCACCGAGGTAGTACAGGCGCTGACCGCGGCGAAGTTCGGGCCGGTGATCTTCAGGTCGATGGAGATGTAGCCCGAGATCATGTTGATGATGCTCGAAGGCACGAAGAACGGCGACACGCGCCGCGGTCCGCCCTTGTGCAGCGCCGCTACCTCGTCCTCGATCGAGCCGATGCCGCCGATGCCGGAGCCGACGCAGATGCCGATGCGCTCGCGGTTGGCATCGGTGATCTCCAGTCCGGAGTCGCGCACCGCCTGCTTGGCGGCCGCCACACCGTAATGGATGAACGGATCGGTCTTGCGGATTTCCTTGGGCCCCATCCAGTCTTCCACGCGGAAGCCGGCGACCATCCCGCCGAAGCGGGTGCTGTACGCCGATACGTCATAGCTGGTGATGGGCACGATGCCGCTCTTGCCGCCAACGATGTTGGACCAGGCGGTTTCGAGATCGGAGCCTACGGGCGAAACGATGCCCATGCCGGTGACGACCACGCGGCGTCGAGTCATGTCGGTGATTCGAAAGGTCGGACGAAGAAGTTTGCTGCGGCTGCCGGAAGAATCAGGAAGCTTGGTTGGTGTGCGACTTGATGTAGTTCAGCACATCCTGGAACGTGACGATTTTTTCGGCTTCTTCGTCGGGGATGTCGATCTCGAATTCCTCTTCCAGCGCCATCACCAACTCCACCGTATCAAGCGAGTCGGCGCCGAGATCCTCGACGAACGAAGCATCTGGGGTGATCTGGTCTTCGCTGACCGACAGCTGTTCAGCGATGATCTTCTTGACTTTTTCTTCCAAGCTGCTCATGAGACTCCCTCGTTCGGGGTGGTAAAAAAACGTCGCCTAGTGTAGCCAGATTCGCCGCATCTGTCGCCAGCCAATCCAGCCGATCCGATCAGGCCGAGCGGATCAATTCAGTTAAATCCTCTGCCAATTCCCTGTCAAATCCCGTCAAACCGCCGTCAAACCATGTACATGCCGCCGTTGACGTGCAAAGTCTCGCCGGTGACATAGGCGGCCTCGGCGGAAGCCAGGAAAGCGACCGCGGCGGCGATGTCGGCGGGCGCGCCCAGGCGCCGGACCGCCATCTGCCGCAGCAGCGCCGCGCGGCTTTCCTCGCTCAGTTCCTTGGTCATGTCGGTTTCGACAAACCCGGGCGCCACCACGTTCACCGTGATGCCGCGCGAACCGATCTCGCGCGCCAGGGACTTGGAAAATCCCACCAGGCCCGCCTTGGCCGCGGCATAGTTGGCCTGGCCGGCGTTGCCCATGGTGCCGACCACCGAGCCGATGCTGATGATGCGGCCATGGCGCAGTTTCATCATGCCCGGGACGACCGCCTTGGACAGGCGGAATACGGCGCTCAGGTCGGTTTCCAGGACCTGCGACCAGTCCTCGTCCTTCATCCGCAGCAGCAGGGTATCGCGCGTCACGCCGGCATTGTTGACCAGGATGCTGATCGGACCGAAAGTCTTGCCGACCTCGGCGGCCAGCGCCTCGATCGCGGCCGGATCGCGCACGTCGAGCACACGCCCGGCGCCATTCCATTCCTGCAGAAAGGCGCCGATGGCATCGCCCCCCGCGGCACTGGTGGCGGTGCCGATGACGCGGGCCCCGTCCTGCGCCAGGCGGGTCGCGATCGCCTTGCCGATGCCCCGGCTGGCCCCCGTGACCAGTGCCACGGCATTCTCGCCGAAGCGCCCGCCGCCCTGGGTGCTCATGCCGCCTGCTCCGCTTCGATGCTGGCCTGCGCGCTGCGGATGCCATCCGCATCTTCCAGCGCAATATAGGTGCCGGGCCCAAGGATGCGCTTGTTGAGATTGGTCAGAACCTTGCCGGGGCCGCATTCGAAGAACGCGCCGATTCCGGCTTGCGCCATCGCGTTCACGCTCTGCGACCAGCGCACCGGATGATGCAGCTGCCCGATCAGGGCGTCGCGGATGGCGTCGGGTTCGGAGCGCGGCTTGCCGTCGATATTGTGAAACACCGGCGTCGTCGGCGCCCGCACCTTGACCTGCAGCAGACGCTGGCCCAGCTGGGCGGCGGCGGTACGCATCAGCGAGCAGTGCGAGGGCACCGACATCTGCAGCGGCACCAGCTTGCGCACACCCAGGTCTTTGGCGTTTTCGGTCAACCAGTCCAGGCCGGCCCTGGTACCGGCGACCACCACCTGGCCGGGCGCGTTGAAATTGGCCGGTTCCAGGGCGCCCGGACCGGGGTATTCGCGGCAGATTTTCTCCACCGCGGCGTCATCCAGGCCGAGAATCGCCGCCATGGCGCCCTCGCCTTCCGGCACCGCATTCTGCATCAGCTCGCCGCGCAACTCGACTAGCTTCAGCGCGTCGTCAAAGGCAATCGCCTCGGCCGCCACCAGGGCAGCGTATTCGCCCAGGCTGTGCCCGGCCATGGCGGCCGGAGCGGGGCCGCCGGCCGCGCGCCAGGCGCGCCAGACCGCGATACCAGCGGCGAGCAGCGCCGGTTGTGTGCGCTGCGTCAGATTCA
>CAJCJI010000173.1 GCA_903970595.1 Verrucomicrobiota bacterium | reverse complement strand
CGCCCGCCGCGGCATTGGCCGCGGCATCGCGATACGGGTTCTTGTCCACGGATTGACGGTCGAGCAGGCCGACCAGCAGGGCCAGGGCCACGAAGCTGGCGCAAGCCGCCACGATCGGCGAAGACGGAAAGACGGCTGCGCCGCAATGCGGGCAGGCACCCTTTTTGGCGGTCAGTTCCTTGCCGCAATTGCGGCAAACGGCAGTCGGCATTGAATTCCCTCGGGAAGAACTGGAACATCCTGTTTGCATCGGCCCTGCCAGCACTCCAGGCTGCTCTTGCGCTATCGGTCGAATTTTCGCCGAATTCGGGGACGACGGGTAGATTGGCCAAATGCGTCCGGCGGCGCGCAAACAGCCTGGAATATCCCATCGCCAGATACGGATCGCGGCGGCCCCGTTCCTGGATCAAGCCATTGCGATACGCCCCGTCGGCCGACCAGGATGCTCACGTAGTAGCCAGGGCAATATGCGCCACTGTCAGCATGGTGCCAAAACGATACGATCGGGATTCGTGGTGAATGAATGACCGCTTCTGGCGGGCTCGGTCATTCGCGGGGCAGCTCTCGGCCCGTTGTAGACGGTCGCAAACGACTGCTATGGGGTAGGCTAGGCAACATATGATTGCTCTTGACGATCCAAGGTGGGCCGGGCTCCAAGGGGGGTACAAGATTCCGTACGATCCGCGCCAGGCGCTGAATTCTCTTGAGGCGGGACGCGCCATAAAGGATCAATGGGACGAGCTTTGGCAGGAGCTTCACCATCAGGGTGATTTAGGCGACGCATCTTATGCTGCCGTACCCCAGTTGGTTCGGATTCATTGCCACGTTCGTCCGCTGGGCTGGAATGTTTTCGCTTTGGTCTCAACCATTGAGCTGGAGCGGCATAGAAAGCGCAATCCACCGCTTCCGGCCTGGCTCGACGCAGACTATCGTGGAGCGTGTCAGCAACTGCTTGAAGGGGCGCTGACGGCACTGCGTCAAACCCAAGACGAACTAGAGTTTAGAAGTGCCCTCGGGTTCGTCGCTCTGGCTCGTGGTCACGTCAAGCTGGGGGCGATGCTTTCAACCCTGGATGGAAGTGAGATTGATGAGTGGGTGGAGGAACGACTAGCCTGGGGAAGTCTATATGCCTAGCCGCCGCTGGTGCCGTCTGCAGCACTCGGCCCGAAGCTGCCGGTCTTGAGAGGCCGCTTTCGGGTAGGCTAGGCTCCATGAATATAGGTTGCCTCTGCGTTACAGCTACTCTGGCATTCGCAATACTGTCGGCTAGCGCAAATACATGCTCGCAGGCTGACGGCGAGGCGGCGGCGGACGCAGTAGATCATCTGACTGACTGGTCAGCCGTGCATGGAGCTTATAAGCGCTTTGCGCCGCAATGTGATGATGGTGGAGTTGCAGAAGGGTTCAGCGATGGCATCGTTCACCTTTTGGCAACAAAATGGGGCACGTTGCCCAGCTTGGGAAAACTGTTTAAAGAACAAGATGCATTTATGCACTTTGTACTAAGGCACGTCGATTCCACAACGGATTATGATGAGTTGCGCGCGGTGGTAGCGCACTCGACTTCTAAATGTCCGTCCGGTTATGCGGTCTTGTGCCGCCGGCTTAATGACGCAGCATCGGCGGCCCTAAGTGAGTCCGAGCCCCCCTGATGGCTACGTGGCTATTTTATATCGAGTGCAAAACTTAGCGGCAGCGGTCGAAACTCTGAGGCTCGGCGGTACGACTGGCTTCAGTCGGCCCGGAGCCGGCAGTCGCGACCGGCGGCTTTACGGCGGTAGAATCGGGCCTTACAACGAGGCTGCAAAACGATGCCGACAAAATTCGAATCGGTTCCCGAACTGCAGGGAGTTGCTCCGCAGGAAGCAGAAAGACGATACAAGCGGGCTAACCTTCAGGCGCGAATGTCAATCGAGGACCAGACGCTGAAAACCGCATTCGGCATATGGTGCGTCGCACTCGGCATAGGAGGAGGTCTCGCGAGCGGCGTGCACAGCGTGGCGCTGGCAGCTGTGTGTGCCGCAGCATTTGGAGGGGCGGGCCAAATCGTGGCCAGCATTTACCACAGGCGTGCGCTTGCGAAAGCCACACGAGACATTTTACGTACGCAGGCCGCTCAAGCACCAGAGCGCGCTGAATGCTGATGCGAGTGCCGGAGTCGGCCCGTTGCAGTCGGTCAGGAATGGCAGCTTTTGGATATGATGGGGATTAAGGCACGTACTAACGACTGCTACCAATGATTGAGCTAGCCGACACGATTGTTAGGGGTGCTGGTGAGCCGCTGTCGGTTTACAAAGACTTAGCGATCACAAACGTCGTTTTTGAAAACGCGATCCTCCGCGCCCCCACAGAGGGCGTTGGCTGGACCCGCATCTCAAACATTAGCCTTAAAAAAATCACTCACATCAATTGCACGATCAGTTGTGCGGCGTTTGAAGATGTCTCGCTCAAAGAGGTGAGCTCCAAGGGGGCATCGCCGTTGTTCGTTACGGGGTGCGTGTTCCGGCGTGTAACCCTGGAAGGAAAGTTCGCCGGGCTAATTATTAATCCGAGACCCGGACCGACATTCAGCGACCAGCGCTGGGATCAAGAAATCCAGGACTACTATCAACACACTGAATGGGCGCTCGACATTTCAGCCGTGCGATTTACGGGTGGTGTGTCATTGCGTGCAATACCGGGGGACAAAATCCGCCGCGATCCGGAGCATCAAGTTTTGATACGGCGTAGCCAGTTGGCGGACCATAGATGGCGAAGCCTAGACTTTGAACAATCCGCCATAGATTTGGAAATCTCACACTTCCTTAGGGACTCTTTCTTTGACTCGGTAGTCGTGGCAGCTCGACTGGGTAGCAAATACGCAAAACTCGACCTCCGAATCCTTGGGAAGCTGAAAGAGAGCGGCATTGCTGAATAAAAATACGAATTCTGCAGAGGCTGGCAGCCGTTGAGGCTTGAAGGCGCATCCGCCGTTCGTCTGGCCGCTTTGCGGTGTTGAATTTCTATGGCTTACCGTCCGCTCCTGGCACATTGCCGACCGTCGATTGGTCGACGGGAATGTCCGCTCTGCAGAATTTCCGCATTCGGTCGCTGCTGGCCAGAAGCGGACACACAATGTCCAAGTTTCGGTGCACAATAGCAGTCGTTCGCCACCGCCTTCTGTCGGGCGGCTGACGGCTCAAAGCGGTCGGCCGTGAACGGCAGCTTTGAGGTAGCCTAGCTTGGTGAACACCATGAAACCCGAAGAGAAATATGCCAAGGAGATTGACGGCCTCTCCGAGCATACAAAAAGGGCTGTGATCGCGCTTGCTCAATACCAGAACAATGAACCCAGGGACCAACTTTGCTTCCATTGCGGCGCGCCAATCCACGTTGAAGGCATAGCGCTAAAGGACGACGGCTGTCCTAGCTCGTGGGCAGTTTCGTGCCCGTGCGGCAAGTGCAACACAACGTTCGTGGTATCTGATCTGCCGTGCGCACCGGATTGCCTCCTGTCGGCCCCTTGCTGCCCACCGCCAAGGTCTGCAATCTGGTGACTCAATGAACGCCACTATCGACAAAGAGTTGGAAGCAATAATCCTCGATCTCTCCCGATACCTTTGCGTCTCGCAGATTAGGGACTATCACACAGAACTAGGCAGCAATTCTCCGGTGGTGCGCGCATTGTGGGTGGCCGCACATTCAACCACCGGGACTTACGGTGTACCGAGGCCGGCAAACTCAGAGATTCCAGTTATACAATGCGTGCATTGGCTCTGGTGCGAGGATGGTGATTGGGCGATCGATTATCCCGATGGCTACGGGCCACCGCAGCGCAAGAGCTTTGCGTCCAAAGCAGGGGCCGTATCGTTCTTGAAGGAACGAATTGAAGGCTTTTGGGTGGGTAAAGTGCTCACCCAACCATCGCCTCCAACGGATGACCTCAAGGCCACCGACCAGGCCTAGCACTGTACTGTTTGTCTGGCTGCTGGGCACTCCGGCCCCTGATTGGTCAGCGGGAGTGGCCGGTCTTTAGTGAAGCGCTGCGAGGTCGCAGCTGGCCAAGAGCTGCCCTCTATATTCAAAATTCGGAGTAAAAAAGCTGCCATTCATTTGAGCGTTTGTTCTTGGGTTTCAACACCAGCATTTAAGTGCTGGCGCTGACGTAGCATTGAAGCTGCGGGAACAGGGACGCATGGTGCAGCACCGTTTGCAGGAGCGCTTTTCTCATCGTGAGCGAAGCAGCCATAAGCTAGGAACCGGATGGTTTGCTTGATCACGTCACCATTTGTCATCAGAAACGGATGGGAAACCGGGACTACGATGAAGTCTCGCATACCCTCGAGCCTCGCACTCTCTGTGGAGACCTTTCCGTCATTCATACCCGGAATGATAAGTGAATTTATCCAATTGATTGAGCTACTTCCGGCTATAACGCCCGCCTCGAAGTTAGCAGGCCCAAGGCGCCGAGGTACAGAATTCTTTGACGTGCCCAACTCGCCACCGGCCGGGCCATTTATTACACGAAAGATATACCAGTCCCCCAGCGCATCGACAACCTCACTTCCGTGATTAGGCGGCCCAAGCATGACCACCCGACCGAAGCTCCGGACCAACCCGGTCTTCGCAAGCTGCCGGACGATGATTCCGCCCAAGGAGTGCGTCACGAAATTGACAGGCTCGTCTGAATCTGCAACGCACCGAGCGATACTGGGTGCCACGTATTGCGATGCAAGATCGGGTATGGAGTGCTTTGTTGAGGGATACGCGATATTGCACACGCGATAACCTGCCAGTTGCAACGCCAATTCCATGTTGTGCATCGAGGATGCGCTACGCGCCAAGCCGTGCAGGAGAACAACAGGTGGTCGACTGGACAGCCCTTCACTGGACGCGGGCGCGGCGAAACCCCCAAGGCTTACGAGCATCAGTGTGAGCAGCGCTTCAATGGGTTCCGGTTTGCGAATGTTAACGTCCAGGTGTGGCTTGAGATTCTGTATCCGCATTTCGGCTGAAACACTGCCGTCCTGACGCGTGCGACCACCCGGTGCTGGCAATCATCCAGTAAGGTTCTTGCTCAGCGGAATTGGTGGATTCGCTGGCGAAAGTGGCGCACAGACGGTAGGTGTCAGGCCCAGCTAACTCATATTCATAAGGTACACCGGATTCAGGATCTCTCCTTTGATTCGAGTAACCCGGTTCCTGCGCAAGCTCCGCGATGCTCTGCGGCAACTTATGCTTGGCCTTGGCGTAAGTGTGGATGGCGCGGTCCTGGGACATCAGGTCCTGGACGCGCACCAAGTCGAGCTTTTCCTGCCGCCGGGCGCCCGGCGGGCCGAGTACTGCAAGCCCCGCGGCGACCGCGCCGACAACTACCACAGTCGTGACCGCCAGGAGCGTCCGGCCGGCCGTCACGCTTTCTCTTCCCTGCGCAGATCCGACAGGTAGTAGCCGAACACCGCGCCGGCAATGACGCCGACAACGATCACTTTCAAGGCGATGCGTATGGTGAGTTCACCGCCGAGGACATTGAAGACCAGCGTGGTGAGATCGCCGATCAGGCTGCCGGAAGCGATGAAAAGCGTCAGATAAGTGAGCCAGCGCCGGACCGGAGACAGGCGCTTAACGGGGTTGAGCGCTACTTCCCTGCCGACAAAAATGGAAACAAAGGTAAATAGCGGGAATGCGATGATCAGATAGGCGATCGACCAGCGCATACCGTCGCCCCGGTTCCAGATAGCTGCCCGAACGGCAGGATCGGGGAAGGCGTGGTTGATCAGCTCGAACAGCAGGCTGCCGAGGTGGTAGGCGCTCAAGTAAAGCGAGGAAAACAGCAGCGCGTAAAGAAAGGCTTCGCGGGAGGATAGTTGCGGGCGCGGCCGCGGTACTGGCACCGGGAATTCGACTTCGGCATAACCGCTCAGCGCAGAACGCACCTGATCGGCGCTCCAGCCTGCATCGAGCAGGACGTTCCGAATGCGCTCGCGGCCCAGGCCTTTCACAAGTGCTTCGCGTGCGAACAGTTCTAGTTCATGCAGACTGGACGGCATTGGCTGCTCCTTGTAACGTCGTTGCGCAAACTTTAACTGAACATCGTTTATTTGTCGAGCGTAACCGACTTGAAGCGGCCATTCGAGAGCGGCTTTGCAATCCCTCGCGGCGGCCCGTGTCAGGGCGTAGGGCTAATCCTCGGCGGGGAATGTCCGGTCAGGAGAGGAGCGCTACGTGGTCGGACCTGGCCAGCCGCGACGAAAATCGGACCTTTCCGTTAGCGGACATTGGCGTACGCTGCGTCACGGCTAAAGGACCGTTGGACCCGCACGTCAAGCCGGCTATCGCCTCTGAATCCGAACTCCAGAATATTCATCGTAAGGTGAATCACGCTTCACTCGGCGCAAATCAATTCAAGCCCGCGCTGTAAAGCCCGGGCCATTCTGGAGGATTCAATCGTGGATGGATCGGCTATCGTCAACCGGCACCTTGCCGGCAGCTTTGTGGTAATAATTTGTGCGGCACTTTCGGCCTGCGGTGGCTCGGGCGGAAGCGGGAACAGTGGGAGCAGTGGCGGCACCGACGCCAGCTGTGCCGCGGTGTCCGGCCCCGCCTCGAGCCTGCAGACGCAGTTGAGCAGCCTGTCGAGCACGGTCTCGGGTACGGCCGGTACCAGCGCAAGCTCGGCGGCACTCGTCGACGCCCTGTCGCAGTCCCTCAATGTCTTCAATTCGCTGGCTGCGGCCGGAACCAGCCTGTCCAGCAGCGGCAGCGGCACTTCCACCGCTTCCACCGCTACGACCGACGCGGCCGGCTGCACGGCAAGCAGTCTTGAATCCGCTCTGACCTCATTGGCCTCCACCAACTCGCTGACATCATCCCAGTCGGCCAGCCTGATGACGCTGACGAATTCGCTGGAGAGCCTGTCGAGCCTGGGATCGTCCAGCTCACTGCCGAGCACAGCGGAGCTGAGCAGCGCGTTTTCCACCATTCAGACGGAGCTGACTTCTTTCACCGGCACCCTGAGCGCCGGCGGCAGCAGCGGCGGCACCGGTAGCAGCACCGCCGAGTTTACCGCTTTGCTCGGCGACCTCGCCTCGGAATTCGGCCAGTACTCGACCGCCCTCACCGCGTTGGGCGGCGGCAACAGCAGCAACTACACGTCCGCATTGACCGGCGCGCTCAGCGACTTGAGCGGCCTTTCTTCTACCAGCTTCCTGAGCTCCCTGGGCCTGTCTGGCAGCACATTGACCGGCCAGTCCAGCAGCCTGACTGACGGTCTAACCAGTGCGCAGAGCGCGCTCACCAGCCTTCTCGGTTCTCTGGGCCTGTAGTCCGGAACCTTGGTTTCACAAGCCAGAGGCCCCGCAACGCGGGGCCTTTTTTATTCGGGTTGACACAAGCTCTACGGGGACTCTACACAGCAACCAGCGGGGTTCGGACGGGGTCGCCTGGAGGACTTGCGGAGCAATGCAAAATTGTGGCCAGAAGCTTTCCCAAGCAAGTCCTGCCCACCAAGCGAGGGTTCATTTGCTACGACCTCGGCACCCATACTCCTGCCTGGATCGGTAGCGACAGAATCCACAGTCCGGCCGTGGTATACAACATCATCAGTATCAGCACCGGCAGTTGGCTGACGGTCGCCGCGCGTGCGCCGGAAAACAGCCGTAAGGCAACCAGATGGGCCAGGTACACGCTGACGATGTGGCCCAGCAGGATGAGCGCGACCTGGGTGTGCCAGATATTGCCGGCATCCAGCAGCATGGGGGACGCGAACCTCGTGCCGGTTCCAAGCAGGTTCCAGCCATAGCCGAAAGGATCGGAGGCCAGCCTCAGGATTGCCGGCCCCTGGCCCAGCGCCAGCGTGTAGTAATGGGTCAGGTTGTAGACAAAGGCGATCGGCACCAGTGGGTAAGCAAACTCCAGGCACAGGCGCCGCAAGGGAATCTGCGAGCCGACCAGCCGCTTGGCGAGCCAGAGCAGCGCGATGTATACGGACAGGTACGCCAGCGGCGAGGCCAGCAGCGCCAGACTTTGAAACGCCAGGTAAAGCATCTTGAACAGGCGATAGGTCCTGGCGGGGTCCGCGCCGACGAGGGGCTTGAGCAGGTTCACCACGTCGTACCAGTAGAGACGAACCCAGAACACGGTTTCATGCATCCCGTCAATCGCCGTAGAGGACAACATGAAGAGGATAAAGACAAGCAGGCTCGGGCGCGGACACGGCTCCTCGAGCAAGCCGATGAAAGGCTGGCGCAGGCGAAAGCCGTCGCCTGCCCAATGCAGCGGCGCAATTCTCCCGACCACGCGAAACAATACACCGAGGAAGTCGCAGTACCGGAACCAGGCCTGCTCCCCCCACCACCACGCACCGGCAAGGCTGATGATGGTGTAGATAACAAGCATCACCGACAGCGTCAAGGGATGCACATTGCCGAACAGCTCCATCCACACCAGGGCCATATACAACAGCACTGCCGGGTAGTAGCCGAGCCATGGCGGATACGATCGGCAGCCGGTGAACGCGTTTGGCGCCAGACGCTGGAGGGCGCCGATGATGGCGCGCCAGGGATTGAGCAGGTCGTAGCTGTTGCCGAACAGCGCACACCAGTAGGTGTAGCCCAGAAGGACGACGATCCAGAAGAACGTCATGTTGAAGTTTGCGTAGCTGTTGGCGGAGCCGATCAATCCGCTTGCGATCGACAACAGCAACAGCGCAATGCTTAGCAATTGCAAGGCCCGCAGCAGCAACGGCGTACGCAGCACATTGCATGCCGACGGCAGGCGGAGTGTCTGGAAGTTGCGGCGAGCCCGGGCCGGCGCGCCGACGAAATAGACGATCATCAGAAACGACAGGGCCAGCGCCGCCGCGGCGCCATAGAGGTACATCCACACTGGCACCGGCAGGGTGTAGAGCTTGCCGAAGGAGTGCGCAGCGGCCTGAAAGGGCACGGCACCGACTAAGATGGCGGCCGCGCCCCGGCAGCGCCTGGCAAGTGTCTCAGGGTATGGGCTCAACTTCCACTACTGCGAGTTCAAGATGCGAGCGGTGCAGTTCCAGATCGAAGCGGCCGGAGCGGTCCGCGATGAAACTCAGATTCGCCGCCACGCCTGGCTGTAATTGCGCCTCCAAATCATAGCCGTGCAGATGCAGTTCATCGTCCTGGTCGGAGGTGACGCGCAAGGTCACGGCATCCCCCTGGCGGACCTTGATACGGCTCGGTCCGGAGACGAGTGTAGCGTTCTTCACGATCAGCTCCGCAAGCCCGGGCGCCGCTGCTGGTGAAGCCTGCGGTGTCGGGGCCAGCGCAGATCTTGACTCCTCGACAGATGCGGCAACCTGCGGGGCGGGGCGAAATGCGATGAACAGCAGGCCCAGCATCGCCCCTCCGGCCAAGGCGAAAGAAACGCTGCGCAGGCTCATGCCCTGACCATGCTCAGCGCTTCCCCTGTCAGGGCTCGGCAACGATCTGAATTCCACACGGAGCAGGGGTCTAGCTCGCGAATGGCCATGCGCCATTGGTGAATTTCAGCACCTGAAAGCCGTTGCAGGTACTGACGAACAGAATCTCCCCTGCGGCAGCGTTGATTGCAGGCATGGAGGCAGTCCAGTCCGTGGTCCCGCACAAGCCGGTCAGGTTGTAGCCGGAGCCGGGCAGGTATCCGGGTTTGGCCGGCGGATTGTAGTAGGCGAGCTCGCGCGGACGATAGGGATTACGGATGTCGTATACCCGTAAGCCGGAGGCGAATTGGCCGCACACGAGGATGGTCGCCTGACTCAGATCATCCACCGCGCATTGATGGCTGTCATAGCCGAACAGAAGCTGACCGGTGTTGTCGAGGATGACGTCGCTGCAATTGGCCGGGTCATCCACCTCGAGCATCAGCTTGGACACCAGCTGGGGCTGCGTTTCGTTGGAAATGTCGTAAATTCGCGGGAACCCGAAAGGCGGCATGTTCACGGCGCAGGCGCTGGCCCAGTTCGTAGTCGAGCCGAATCCGCCGGAGCCGAGCTCATTGGTGGCGACCAGGTACGGATGTCCCTGGATGAAGATGGGAATGGTGTGCTGCGTTTCGACACCATCCCGCCACAGGACAGTGGTCAGCACTTTGACCTGCGGATTCGCCTTGCGTGCCTGGATTTCGCTGAGATCGAGGATGTCGAAGCCGTTCTGCGCCGGAATCGCGGTGGTCAGCGACGGCACCTGTTCGCCGCCGGTATGAGCGAAGTAGCCGCGATTGCCGTCCGTGCTGACGGACAGGCCGTGCACCGCCGGCGTCGAGGGAATGACCTCGGAAGGACTCCACTTGGTGATCAGTTTCGGCGCCGCCGGATCACTGACGTCAATCGCGTAGTAGGTGTTGACGTCGGTGCCGCCGCCGTAATAGGTCATGCCGTCAGGCGCCCAATTGCCCTCATGCCCCTTGAGACTGGCATCGCTCAGCGCGACGCTCGCAAGCAGTTTCGGATGCGCACAATCCTGCGACAGGTCGTAGACGTCGAACTGCGGACCGCCGGCGCCGCCGGTGCCGTTCACCGCCGCCAGCAGCTGGCGGGGTGCATTGACTTTCAGCGATTCCCAGGGATCTAGGAACGAGATTGAACTCAAGTATGCCGTTGCAACGGGCTGCCCAGGGTTGGAAACGTCGAGCACGACCACACCGGGGTGCTTCAGGCCCGCGCGGCCCGGCACCGATGCCGGCCACACCCCCACCGAACCGGCCTGGCCATAATAGGCGCAATGTCCGAACACTTGGTGTGTGACGTTGGCGCCCTCACCTTGGTATTGACCGACCAGCGCCAGGTTGCAATGCGTACCCGAGAATCCAGCGAAACGCTCCATCAGCGTCACCTGGCCTTGCAAGGCAGGCTCGACCACATCGTTCGGGCCGCAACTGGCTTTCGGCACCGGCTGTTCCCAGGGCGTCTGTGCGGCGACCGGCGCCGACGCGGTGCTCGAATCCCCCGCGGCGGTCGGCGCTGAAGACGAACCGCACCCGCTCGTCGCCACTGTCAAGAGCAGCGTGACAAACAGAAATTGTTTCAGCATGACTGATCTCCTCCCCCGCCGCCACCAACGTACGCTGCCACTGAATGGCTCGGCTAATAATAGCAATCAGGTCCCACTCACCCGCTATACACAACACTGGTGTATGGTAGCAAAGCCAAGCTGACCGAAACCACTCACCCGCGAACAAATCGGCATGTTCAGGATCGTTTAATTGTTTACGTTTTCGCAGTACGAAGCTCGCGCTGGATTGAGCAGCCCCTCTCCCGGCCCTCCGGGCCACCCTCTCCCGCAAGCGGGCGGGTCAATATACTTGTGAAGCTAAATCAAGAATTGTCTAGGGCGCCGCACCCGTCATGATGAATGACGCAATGGCACCACTCCCCCGGAACATCAAGGGCTGATCACCGCCCTGTAAACGGTCGGGGAAAATATTTCCTGCCCGGTGTCGATGATGAAGCCATCGGTGGTGCCATACAGTGCGCCATCGGCTCCCTGCATCACATTGGCGATCGGATAACCGAATGCCTGGTTGCCCAGCGTCAATGGGAAGGTATAAAGGTTGGTAAAGGTGCCGCTGGTGGTCATTTGGAACAGGGTGCCGGCACCGTTTGCCCCTCCAATTTGCGTGACGCCGTATGCGCCAGGGCCGCCGGAGCGGAGCAGACGAAAAGGCTGGCGGCACAGAGCATCAACAGCTTGCTCGTTTCAGACATGGCTGATCCTCGATTGCTCGGACCGCGGTATTTCCGGCGGCAGTCCAACTGGATTGAACCGTACGTGGACACGGCCTCATTGGCCGACCGTGACCGTGACCTTGCCGCTCTGGGCGCCGCCCGGCCCGGTGCAGGCGAGATTGTAGGTATAGACGCCGGCCTTGGTGGGGTCGACGCTGATGCTTCCCGCCGTCGCCTTCTTGCCCTGCCAGGCACCGCTGGCGGTGCACGAGGACAGATTGGACGAGGTCCACTGCACGCTGTAGGACTGGCCGACCACGGTGTTGTAGGGTGACGTGCAGGTGCCGAGTTCGTTGTAGCAGATCTTGGTGAGTTCCAGGTCGGACGGCTGTTGCGTCAGCGCATCGAACTGGAACA
>CAJCJI010000172.1 GCA_903970595.1 Verrucomicrobiota bacterium | reverse complement strand
ACCCGCCGTTTACCGCGAAGCTTTCGCAGCAGGCGGGTCACGGACCCGCCCTACGACTGCGCGGCGAATTCCAAGGCGGCCTGGCGCAGATCGGACAACAGCTGCGGCAGCGCCGCCTGCGCCTGCGGCAGGCGCTCGCGCCAGCCGCGCCCCGCGGCGAGCAGGCCCTCCGGGCGCTTCATCCAGGATGCGGTGCGGCGGATGGCGCGGTCGATGCCGCGTTCGCCGGCGTAAGACAGCAGCAGGCGGCGGAAGCGCCAGGCCGGGGGAGCGGACTTGCCCGCCACGGTGAAACCTGCGCGCTCCTGCGCCAGCGCCAGCGCGGCCCGTCGGGAGAAATCCGCCAAGCTGTCTTCGCTGTAGCGCCGCCAGTCCAGGGCCAGGCAGTGGTCATGCACGATATCCAGCACGATGCCGGCGTAACGCCGCTCGCCCGGGACGAAACGCGTGCGTGCCGCGGCGACCAGCGGATGCGCGTCGGTCACGGCGTCGATGCGCCGGTGCAGGCGGATCGAGCGCTCCAGTTCGAATGGGAAGCGGCCGTCCAGGCGCCCGTGCACCAGGTCGCCGAGGATCGCGCCGGGCAGCGGCAGGCCGGCTTGCTCGGTGAGCCACAGGTGCGCCAGGTAATTCATGCGCCGCGCAGCTTGCGCGCCGCTATCAACAGTGCCGGCAAGGCCAGCAGCTGCGCCGCGGTGGACACGGCGGCGGCGGCGGTGAGCGAGACATCGTACAGCGCTCCCAGTGTGGCGCTGCCGGCAAACCAGGCCAGGCCAAAGGCCGCGGTGAACAGGCCGTAGGCCGAGCCCAGCCGCTGCGCCGGCACCACGCCGGCCACGGCGGCCGACATCAGCGATTCGTGCACCCCCAGGCCGATGCCCCACAGCAGGGCGCCGAGCAGGGCGGTGTCGAAGCCGCCGAAAAATACCAGCGGCGGAAACGCCGCAACCGCCAGCGTCAGCGGCACCAGTACGATCAGCCCGAAGCGGTCGTAGAGCCGGCCGAACAGCAGCGAGGCCGCCCCGCCGGCACCCATCGCCGCCGCATAAAACAGCGGCACCCACGGCGCGGCCACGCTGCTGCCGCGGCTGAAGTGATAGGCGATCAGCGGGTAGTCGGCGAAACCGAATCCAACCAGGGCGGCACCGCCCAGGTACCACCAGAACGCCGGCGGATAGCGCCCGTCGGCGGCGCTCGCCGCCTGGTGCGCGCCGCGCCCGGCATCGGCGAAGCCCAGCCGCGCCGTCACCACCAGGCTCAGGCAGATCAGCGCGGGCACCCCCAGCCAGGCGAAGGCCAGCCGGTAATCCGCCCGGTGCCGCACCAGCACCCAGGCCACCGCCAGCGGTCCACACAGGGCGCCGAACCGGTCCAGTGCGTCATGCACGCCGAAGGCCCAGCCGCGTCCGATGCGCAGTCCGGCCTCCGACAGCATCACCCCCGCGGCCGGCTTGCGGATCGCCTTGCCGGCGCGCTCCAGCACCATCAGCGCCGCCGCGGCCTGCCAACTCCCCGCCAGGGCCAGGGCCGGCACCGCCGCCATCTGCACCAGGTAGCCGGTCAGCGCGATCGGCCAGTAGCGGCGCGTGCGGTCGGCGGCGCGGCCGGAGGCCAGGCGCAGGGTGTAGCCGAGCAGTTCGCCGGCGCCGGCGATGATGCCCACACCCAGGCCGCTGGCCCCGAGCAGGCCCAGGAAGGGGCCGGTGACGGCGCGCGCGCCCTCGTAGGCGAAATCGGCGAACAGGCTGACCACGCCGAACAGCAGCACGAACCGCAGGGCGGAGCGCGGACTCCAGGCAAAGGCCGGCACGGCGGTGGGGGCTGGTGTCATCGGAGCGGGCAGGGGATGGCTCGAGCCCGTATATACCATGGCCGCGGCGCTAGCGGCTCAGACGCAGTTCCACTCGAAGCGGCCGATATCCGCGCTTTCCAGGGCAATGCGGTCGCCGGGCAGCAGCGGCCCGACGCCGGAGGGTGTGCCGGTGTAGAGGATGTCGCCGTCGCGCAGCGCCCAGGTCTGCGACAGGATGTGGATCTGCCGCGCCACGGAGAACAGCATGTCGCCGGTTTTGCCATGCTGGCGCAGCGCGCCGTTGACCCGGCAGGTGAATTCCAGCGCCTGCAGGTCCTGGCCGTGGTAGGCCTTCCACTCGCCCAGGGGCGCGGCCTGATCGAAGGCCTTGCTCAGTTCCCAGGGCGAGCCATTTTTCTTCAGCGCGTTCTGCAGGTCGCGCAGGGTCAGGTCCAGCCCCAGCGTGAGGTGGCTGACGTGGGTGAGGGCGTCCGCTTCGGCGATATCGGCGCCGCCGCCGGTGAGCGCCACCACCAGTTCCGCTTCGTGGTGCACGCTGCCCTTGCCGCGCGGCAGGGTCAGGCTTTCGCCCAGGGGTACCACGCAGGACGCGGGCTTCATGAACAGCACGAAAGCCTCGTCCGGCGTGTTGCCCAGCTCCTTGATGTGCTCGGCATAGTTGCGGCCGATGCAGAAGATGCGGTTGACGTCCATGTGTTCCCTGCGTGGGTCGGCCTGAAGGCCGACCTACATCAAATCCGTTCCTCGATACCGAATGCCGCGAAGCCCTTGGACTTGAAGTTCTGGCGGAACATGTCGCGCAGCTTCAGCGCCTGTTCGTCGTAGGCGGCCTTGTCGGACCAGGTGTTGCGCGGGTTGAGCATTTCGCTCGGCACGCCGGGGCAGGACTTGGGCATCTTCAGGTTGAGGATCGGATGTACTTCGGTTTCGACCTGGTCCAGTTCGCCGTTCAACGCCGCGTTGAGCAGGGCGCGGGTCAGCTTGATCGACATGCGCTTGCCCACGCCGGACGGGCCGCCGCTCCAGCCGGTATTGAGCAGGATGCAGCGCGCCTTGTGGTGCTGCATCTTGTCGGCCAGCAGCTTGGCGTAGACGTTGGGCTTGTGCGCCATGAAGGGGCCGCCGAAGCAGGCGGAAAAGGTAGGAGTCGGTTCGGTCACGCCGACCTCGGTGCCGGCCACACGCGCGGTGAAGCCGGAGACGAAGTGATACATCACGTCCTTCGGTTCCAGGATCGAGATCGGCGGCAGCACCGCGAAAGCGTCGGCGGTGAGCAGCACGATGGTCTGCGGATGCGGCCCCTGGCCGTTGGGCATGACATTGGGGTTGGCCGCCAGCGGGTAGCTGAAGCGGGTGTTCTCGGCAATGGAGTCGTCGTTCAGGTCCAGTTCGCCGGGATGGCACTGTTCCATCTTCCTGCCTGGCAGCGGCGGCACGTTCTCGATGATGGTGCCGGGCTTGGACAGGGCGGCGGCGATGACCGGCTCGGCTTCCTTGTCCAGGTTGATCAGCTTGGCGTAGCAGCCGTCTTCCAGGTTGCACAGGCCGTTGTCCGACCAGATGGTCTCGTCGTCGCCGATCAGGCGGCGCTCGGCGTCAGCGGACAGCGTGGTCTTGCCGGTACCGGACAAGCCGAACAGAATGGCGGCGTCGTTCCTGGCGCCGACGTTGGCCGAGCAGTGCATCGACAGGCGCCCTTCCTTCGGCAGCAGGTAATTGCCGACGGTGAAAATGGTCTTCTTGTTCACGCCGCAATAATCGGCGCGGCCGGCCACCAGGCAGATTTTGTTGCGCGCGTCGATGATCACCGCCACTTCCGCGCGGCTGCCGTCGCGCTCCGGCACGCAGACGAAGCTGGGCACGTTGAGCATGGTCCAGCGGCGGGCCTCCACGTCCTCCACGCCCTGCAGATTCTTCGGAAACATGTTGTCCACGAACATGGCATGCGTGGCGTACTCGCCGACGAAACGGTAGGGCACCGCGAAGCCGGCATCGCTGCCCATGAAGACATCCTTCACGTACAGCGTCGCCGCCTTGTCGTTGAGATGCTGGATCACGCGCCGCAGCAGCCCCTCGTACTTTTCGGGGTCGTAGGGACTCAGGTCGGCCTTGAACCAGATCTCGTCCGCCACCTCCGGCCACTTCACCGCGAAGGTGTCCTTGGTGCGGCGTCCGGTGCAGTCCGGGTCGGTGTAGTAGACCAGCGGACCGTTCACGCCCAGGCGGGTGGGGAAGGCCTTTTGTTCGTTGTCGCCGCCGCCGCGGCTGACGCGGCCGCGATCGTGCCGGATCGCTTCATGGAACAATTCCTCCTTGCTCAGTTCGTATTTGTAGGAAACGGACTTGAGCCCGAACAGTTTCTCCAGGTCGGCCTGGAAATTCAGCGTGGAAGCTTTAGCGATAGCCATGGATTTGCGCTAGCTCGTGACATTGGAGGAATTATGAACAATAGGGTCCGGCTGTCGCCGACAGGGCGCCCAGTTTACTAGAAGACGCCCAAAATTTTGGCAAGTTCCGGTAGCAGCCGCCAATCGGCAAGCTTCCGCTACGCCCCGGCGCCCTCGGGCAGCTTGAAGCCGGCCACCGATTCGCGCAGCTTGTCCGACAGTTCGTTCAGTTCACCGATGGCCTGCGCGGTCGAGTTGGCCGAACCCGAGGTCTGCACGGCGATTTCGCGAATGCCCTGCATGGTGCCGGCGATCTTGGTGGCCTCGGCCGACTGGGTGCGCGCGGAGCTGGAGATTTCCTGCACGCCCTTGGCCAGTTCCTGCGAGGAGGCCTCGATTCGGGTCAGGGCCTGACCCGCTTCTTCCGCCGACTTGGCGCCGGCCACCACGTTCGAGGTGCTGCGCTCCATCGAGACGATGGCCTCGTTGGTGTCGGCCTGAATGGTCTTGACCAGGTTTTCGATCTGGCGCGTGGCCGAGCCGGCGCGTTCGGCCAGTCGCTGCACCTCGTCGGCCACCACCGCGAAGCCGCGGCCCGCTTCGCCGGCCATGGCGGCCTGGATCGAGGCGTTCAGCGCCAGCGTGTTGGTCTGCTCGGCGATGTCGTTGATGAACTCGATGATGTTGCCGATTTCCTGCGAGGACTCGCCCAGGCGCTTGATGCGCTTGGCGGTGTCCTGAATCTGCTCGCGCAGGGCGGCCATGTTCTGGATGGTGCGGCCCACCGTGCTGGCGCCGCCATGGGCCACCTGTACCGAAGTCTGGGCCTGCACCGCCAGGCGCTCGGCGC
>CAJCJI010000171.1 GCA_903970595.1 Verrucomicrobiota bacterium | reverse complement strand
CCCGCCGCAGCCACCCCAACCGCCGCCGCCCGCTCCGGTGCCGGCGCCGCCCCCGCCTCCAAAGTTAAGCGCCCAGCAATTGGCCGAAGAGCGCAAGGCCCTGCCCAAGGTATTGACGGGATACGGAGAACTGCTGGGGAGGAGTGCCGACGCGTTCATCACCGCTTTGCACGCCCCGCCAAAGTCCAGATCGGCCAGGATGTTTCTCGATGCCTTCGCTGCGGCTTTGCGTCAACCGGACAAGCAGAATTATTTTGTCGCGGGCTTGAGCGATGAGGATGTGGAGCGGCTGGCAGCCGCGACGAACCGGGAATTTCTGATCGGCCAGATGTTCGCACAGGCAATGCTGCGCAGCACTCAGGAATTGCCGCCGGCGAAAAAAGTGGAGATGGTGAAGGTGCTGCGTGACGTCTATGTCCTCGCCAGCCCTGAAGAGTGCGGGCCAATCCTGCGCTCGAAGGGCACAGACCTGGCCCCGCTGTTCACCGTGCTCGACCGACTGCCTCCGGACGAAAGCGACGAACTCATCGGTGCCATGGCCGGCAGGGGACGCAGCCTTGGCGCGGCGCCCGTTGATGCCCTTACACCCATGCAACAGGAACTGGTCAAGCTCGCCATTGCGCGTTATTTCAGCGGCCTGGCGCCCGATCAGATCGCGCGGGTCCGGGACGGTCTTAAGGACTTGGCTTCGCCCAACGCCTGCTGGGCCGCGGGGCAGGCCATGGACGGCATCCTGGCGGGAGACGCCGAAGTCCAGCAGTACGGCGCGCGGCAGTTGTTCGAGATGATGGCGACAGCCAAAGGCACGGCCAGTCCGACGGCCTATGCAGACCCGGCCGCCGCGAATATCGCCGCGCAGAAGAACCGCACCGACGGTGAGGCGTTTCTAGCCGACAATGCCCGCAGACCCGGCGTAAAAACCACCGCGTCCGGTCTGCAATACGAAGTGCTGGTCGAGGGCGCCGGTGCCCACCCCAAGGCCAGCGACAAGGTCACCGTCAATTACCGGGGAAGCCTGCTCGACGGCAGCGTGTTCGACAGTTCCTACGAGCGCGGCCGGCCGGTCAGCTTCCCCCTCGCCCAGGTTATCCCGGGCTGGACGGAAGGGGTGCAGCTGATGACGCCGGGTTCCAGGTACAAGTTTTACCTACCGGCAAAACTGGCCTACGGCGAACGAGGCGCGCCGCCGAAGATTGGGCCGAACGCGGTACTGGTGTTTGAGGTGGTGCTGATCGGGGTCAACTAGGCCGGACGGTGCACGGGGCCGGCCTCAATGCCCCGCCGCACCCCCGCCACCGCCCTTGCCCGGCCTGACCAGCAGCAGAAACGGCAGCATCCCCAGGAAGATCAGGCCCAGCATCTTGAAGTCGTCCAGGTAGGCCATCAGCGAAGCCTGCTGTCCGGCGCCCTGGTAGATATTGGCCAGGGTGAGGGCCGAGCCGGCGTTGCCGCCGGTCGCGCTGCCCACCTGGCTGGCATAGTCCGGATAGGCCGGGTTCATCGACTGCAATTGCTCCACCAGGCGGCTCTGGTGGAACTGCTCGCGGCGGGTCAGCAGGGTCGAGGAAAAGGAGATGCCGATGCTGCCGCCGAAGTTGCGCGCCAGGTTGACCAGGGCCGAGGCATTGTTGGTCTTGTCCGGCGTGATGCCGCGGAACGCCACCGCGTTGATCGGGATGAACAGGAACGGCAGTCCGGCGGCCTGGGCCATGCGCGCCAGCATGATGACGAAGAACGGGATGCCCAGGTAGAAGTGCGTCATCCACAGCAGGGACAGGCCGCTCACGCTCAGGCCCACGGCGATCAGCAGGCGCAGGTCCACCTTGTTCAGCATGCGGCCGACGAAGGGCAGCAGCGAGATGGTGGCGAGCCCGCCAGGGGTCAGCACCATGCCGGCGTCGATCGACCGATAGCCCATCAGGCTCTGCACGTAGGCGGGGATCAGGTAGGTGCTGCCCAGCATCATGAAGCCGAGCATCAGCATCAGCAGGAAGGCCACGGCGAAGTCCGGGTTGCCCAGCAGGCGCAGGTCCACCATCGGCTCCGGGTGGCGCAGTTCCCACCACACCAGCAGCACGAAGGCCGCGCCCGAGATCAGCGCCAGCGTGCTGATCATGTCGGAGGCGAACCAGTCGTCCTGCTGGCCGCGGTCCATCACGATCTGCAGGCAGCCCAGGCTCAGGGCGACGAAGCCGAAGCCGAACCAGTCCACCGAGAACTTCTTGCCGGCGGCGGCGGTGCCGGTGTTTTTTTCCTGGATCAGCGTGGTCACCAGAAAAAACAGGACAATACCAACTGGTACGTTTATGAGGAAGATCCAGCGCCAGTTGTAGCTGTCGGTGATGAAGCCGCCCAGGGTCGGGCCGATGGTCGGTGCGAACACCGTGGCGATGCCGTAGATCGCGGTGGCCATGCCGCGCTTCTCGCCGGGAAAGCTGTCGGCCAGGATCGCCTGTCCGGAAGGCTGCAGGCCGCCGCCGGTGGCGCCCTGGATGGCGCGCAGCAGGATCAGCGTGGCCAGGTTCGGCGCCAGGCCGCAGAGCAGGGAGCTGGCGGTGAAGCCGGCGATGCAGGCCAGGAAGAAGCGCTTGCGGCCGAAGGTGTTGGAGAGCCAGCCGGAGATCGGCATCACCACCGCGTTGGTCACCAGGTAGCTGGTCAGCACCCAGGTGGACTCGTCCTGGCTGGACGACAGGTCGCCGGCGATGTGCGGCAGCGAGACGTTGGCGATGGAGATGTCCATCACCTCCATGAACGCCGCCAGCGCCACCACCGGCGCGATGAACCAGGGGTTGACGACCGGTACCGCCCTGCCGGGGGCCGCCGCGGCAGCACTCACGGCGCGCTCCGGCCCTGAGCCGCTGGCGCGGTGCTCGCCGCGGCGGCGGGCAGCGCCAGGTTATGGTCGACGATGCCGCGGATTTCCTCGTCCACCCCGGCGTCCTGCGCGGCATAGGCCTCGGTGCTCAGCGCCGAGGGCCAGGCCGGCTGTTTCGACAGCGCGGCGCCGTCGTGGTTGCGCACGTCGACGTCGACATTGGTGGACAGGCCCAGGAACAGCGGATGCGCCTGCAGCTCCTGCGGCTCCAGGCCGACGCGCACCGACAGGCGCTGCACGATCTTGATCCAGTTGCCGGAGGCGTTCTGCGCCGGCAGCACCGCCAGCGCGCTGCCGGTGCCGGCGGTCAGGCCCAGCACCTTGCCGTGGTACTCGACGTGCGAGCCGTACATGTCTGCGGAAACCCGCACCGGCTGGCCGATGCGCAGGCCGCTGAGCTGGTTCTCCTTGAAATTGGCGTCGATCCACATCGAGTCCACCGGCACGATGGCCAGCATCTCCGTGCCCGGCGTCACCTGCTGGCCGAGCTGCACCGCGCGGCGCACGATGTAGCCGGACACCGGCGACAGCACCTTGGTGCGTGCCGCCGCCAGCCAGGCGTTGCGCAGCGCGGCCTCGGCCTGCAGCACGCGCGGATGGTCCTGGGGCGTGGTGCCGGAGATCGCCGCGCGCGTTGCCTGCAAGGTCGCGCGGGCCTGCTCCAGCGTGTCGCGGGCGCTGCTCTGGGCGTGCTGGTCGTGCTGCAGGGCCTCGGCCGAGACGCCGTGCGCGGCGACCAGCGAGCGGTCGCGCTCCAGGTCCTGGCTGGCCTGTTCGTACTGCGTCTGCTGCGCGCTGACCGTGGCCTCGTCGCGGCGCTCGTTGGCGAACAGCTGCGCCACCTCGCGCACGGTTTCGCCCAGGCTGGCGCGGGCCTGCGCCAGCGCCACTTCGCTGTCGCGCGGGTCCAGCTGCACCAGCAGCTGGCCCTGCTGCACGAACTGCGTCTCGTCGGCATTGATCGCCACCACGGTGCCGCTCACCTGCGGCGCCAGGCGCACCAGGTTGCCGTCGACATAGGCGTCGTCGGTGGTCGCGTGGTTGCGGCCGACGATCAACTCATAGATGCCGTAGGCGGCGCCGGCGATCACCAGCACGGCCAGCAGGATCAGGGGCGCGGGGTTGCGTTTCTTCGGTTCCGCGTCGGGATGTGCTTGTGCGCTCATGCGGGAGTCTCCTTTAGGGGGCGTTGGCCGCGGTTTTGACCGGCGCGGCGTTCGTGGCCTTGGCGGCAGCGGCTGCCGGCGGCAGCGCGGACGGATCGGCCGGCGCGTTCCACCAGCCTCCGCCCAGCGCGTGGAACAGGGCGGCGGTATCGGCGAAGCGCTGGGCGTCGGCCTGCACCTGGCTCAGGGCGGCGTTCTGGTACTGCTGCTCCACCGTCAGCACCTGCAGCTCGTTGAACTTGCCGGCGTGGTACTGGGCCAGCGCCAGGTCGCGGCTGGAAGCCGCCGCCTCCAGCGCCCGGCTGTGGGCGGTGTAGCTGTCCGCGTCGTGCTGCAGCGCCTGCAGCGCATCTGCCACCTCGACGAAGGCGCCGATCACGCTGCTGCGGTAGCTGGCCTGCGCCTGCAGATAGCGCTCCTTGGCCTCGTCCGCGCGCGCCTTCAGCGTGCCGCCCTCGAACAGCGGCGCGGTGGCGTCGAAGCCGAACGACCAGATGCCGCCCGGCTGGGTGAACAGCTGGTTGAGCTTGCTCGACTCCTGCGAATACTGCGCCGACAGGCTGATCGAAGGCAGCCGCGCCGCCTGGGCCACGCCCACCTGCGCGCCGGCCTGGTGCAGGTTGTCCTCGGCCGCCAGGATGTCCGGCCGCTGCCGCACCAGGGTCGAGGGCAGCGAAACCGGCAGCTGCGCGGGCAGGCTGAAATCCTTCAAGCTCAGGGCCGGCATGGTGAAGGTGTCCGGCGTCCTGCCGCAGAGCCGCGCCAGGGCATCGCGATAGGTATCGCGCTGCTGCTCCAGGCCCGGCAGGGTGGCGCGCGCGCTTTCGTACTGGGTTTGCGCCAGGAAGGTATCGCTGCGCGTGATCTTGCCAGCGTTTTCCAGCTTCTGCGTGAGGTCCAGCTGCGACTGCAATTCCTGCAGCAGGGATTGCGTCACCTCGATCTGTGCCTGGCTGGCGGCGTAGTTGAAGGCGGCGGCCACCACCTGGTCGACCAGGGTGATATAGGTGTTGAGCGCCTGGTCGCGCGTCTGTGCCGCGGCCGCGCCCTGCGCCTCGATCGAGCGGCGCACGCCGCCGAACACGTCCAGGTTGTAGGCCAGCGCCGGACCGATGCTGAACTGGTTGCCGGTGACGGTGAGGGCATTCACCGGCTCGTACAGGAAGCTGCCGTTGATGTGCGCGCGCTGGGCGCCGAGGCTGGCGTCGAGCCGCGGCAGGGCGGTGCCGGCCACCGCCTTCAGTTCGAACTGCGCGGCGAGCAGGCCGTGGCGCGCCGCTTCCAGGTCCGGATTGTTGTCCAGGGCCTCGCGCACCAGGGCGTCGAGCCCCGCGGAATGGAACAGCCGGTACCAGTCGTCCGCCACCTCGCCGCCGTACACCGCGCCCTGGGCTGCACCTTGGGCCGGGCCATAGTTGGCGGCAGCTGGCGCCGCCGGGCGGCTGAAGTCCGGGCCCAGGGTGCAGGCCGCCAGCGCCGAAGCGGCGAGGGCGCCGAGCGCCGTCGTGCGCAGCTTCGCCCAGTGCAGATGGTTCGTCACGCTTTGCCTCCCTTGCCGCGCCGCGCTGCCGGTGTCTTGCGCGGCGGAGTGATCGGTTTGATGAAATCGGCCAGCGGCCGCTGCGCCACCGGGCGCGGGTCCTGCACTTCGTCGACAGCGTCCTGCAGCACCGCGAGCATGCGCTGCATCAGGCCGATCAGGGTATCGACCTCGCTATGCGAAAATGTTTCAACCAGCTCGTTCATGGCGTCGACCAGGACCTGTATGCGAGCCTCCACCTGGCGCCGGCCCGCCGCGGTCAGGGTGATCTCCACCGCACGGCGATCCTGCCGGCTGCGTTCGCGGCGCACGAAGCCCGCGCTCTCCAGCCCGTCCACCACCCGCGTCAGCGCCCCCATGTCGTGGCCGATCTCGGCGCTCAACTGCGTCGCCGACAGGTGCGCGTGGTAACGCAGCTTCATCAGCCCCAGCCACTGGGTGAACGAGATCGGCTGCCCCTCGAAACGGCGCTCCGCGACCTGGGTCATCAGCGCGCCGCAGCGCTTGATCAGGAAGCCGATGCTGCGCATCGGCTCGAACGATTCGGCCGCGTAGTACGGCTGCCCTGCTGCCCGCTCCCGGCTTTGAGCCGGGGACGGATTTGCGGCCGATGCGGCGGCCTTCGTTGGATTCTGGCGGGGTCGCTGCGTCATGATTGCTCCGGCTATATCTGCCGAAACAATAGTTGCCTGAGCAACTATTGTCAAGCGCGTGCAATCCCGGTTTCGAGGCTGGGGCGTGCCGTCATCGCGCGGCGCCAGCCGGGATGATGCGCGCGCAGCAGAAGTTTGAAGCGCTATTTCAGGCTTTGACGATTGTCAGGCGATGATTGAAATGTGCGGGCGTCGCCGCTTTGTGCCGATGAGCGGCGTTGGCACCTTGAATTCACCGCCGAATGGTAGCCAGTTACGCGGTAATGCCTGAACCCAGCCGCCGGCCGGGTACCGCATAACGGAGACTGGACGGCGGCTGGAGCGACTTACTTACCGGGTCCCGGTGCAGCGCACGCGAATTACTTGCCCGCCGGAGGTTGCCACAGTTCGATTTTATTGCCCTCAGGGTCCATGACCCAGCCGAACTTGCCGTACCCGTCCATCTCCTCGGTTTTCTCCAGGACGTCACAGCCTTCCGCGCGAAGCGCGGCCAGGAGTGCATGCAGGTCGGATACGCGATAGTTGACCATGAACGATGAAGTGCTCGGGGCAAAGTTGCTGCCGTTTCCGATGGACCAGGCGGTGGTTCCGCCGATTGGCTGGCCCGACTCATCCGCCCAGCGAAACGCCGCGCCGCCCCATGACTGAACGTCGATGCCAAGGTGCTTTTTGTACCAGGCCCGCAAGCTTGCCGGATCCTTTGCTTTGATGAAGATGCCGCCGACGCCTGTGACTCTGCTCATGGCTCTTTGTCCTGTGTGATGGTCTGAAGACTTGCTTGAACCCGGCGCAGTGGTTTCCGCGTGAACGGGTGCCGACTATATGGAAAGCGCCATTGCATCAGAAAATCGTCTGTAACGCATGTGAAATTTCCGCGGGGGAAAGCGAAACTGCGTGTTGGCGCCCGACGCCGGCCTTCCTGCGCCATTGGCCCGACGCGGCTCTCGTCCGAAAGGATGGCGCGCAGTGGTGCGGGCGGCGGCACCATGCCGGCACAATAAAAAAGCATCACGCGATATGGCGGAGGGGATATGAATCGATGGCGCAATCTGATGATCCGTGCCTCAGGCGCGCTGGCCCTGGTCGCGGCGGTGCTGCTGGCGGCCTGCGGCGCTTCCAGCGGGGTGGATGGCGCCTCATCGGCAACGGCGGCACAGAGCGTAGCAGCTGCCGGCGCGCCACTGCGCCGCCAGGGCGCATTCATGGTGGATGCCGACCAGCGCGTGGTGCTGCTGCATGGCGTCAACGTGGTGTGGAAACTCGCGCCTTACTATCCGCCGGCCACCGCCGCCGGGTTCACGGCCGCGGACGCGGATTTCCTGGCTGCCAACGGCTTCAACGCGGTGCGCCTGGGGGTGCTGCTCGCCGGGGTGATGCCGTCCCAGGGCGTCATCGACCAGAACTACCTCGCGCAGATCGACAACATTGTGCAGCTGCTCGCCGCGCGCCAGATCTGGGTGCTTCTGGACTTCCACCAGGACCAGTACAACCAGCAGTTCCAGGGCGAGGGCTTTCCGGACTGGGCGGTGGATAGCGGGGGGCTGCCCGACGACGCCAAGTACGGGTTCCCGCTGGACGAGTTCGTCAGCCTTGCGCTCAACGCCGCTTACGACAATCTCTGGTCCGGCGCCGCCGGCGTGGAACCCTACTACCGGCAGGCCTGGGCGGCGGCGGCGGGGCATTGGAGCGCCCAGCCCTACCTGCTCGGCTACGACCTGTTCAACGAGCCCTGGCCGGGCACGCAATGGCCGACCTGCTTCGAGCTTGAATGCCCGCTGTTCGACGCCACGCTGCAGGAGTTCGAGCAGCAGGCGCTTGCCGGCGTGCGCTCGGCCGATACCGCCCACCTCGCGTTCTTCGAGCCGCAGCAACTGTTCGACTTCGGCTCGCCCAGCAACTTCAGCGCGATCGACGATCCGGCCCTGGGCCTGTCCTTCCACGACTATTGTTCGGCCGAATTGCTGGCGTCCACCGGGCTGCCCGACCTGCCGGATTGCGACATCAGCGAACCGCGCACCATGGGCAATGCCGCCGCGCAGATCGCCGCGATGGGTGCCACCTCGCTGCTGACCGAGTTCGGCGCCAGCGACGATCTGGATGATATCGGCCGCGTCACCGAGCTGGCGGACCAGAACCTGATCGGCTGGACCTACTGGGCCTACAAAAACTTCGACGATCCCACCGGCAACAGCGCCGAGGGACTGTTCAGCAACGACGCGGACCTGGGCACGCTCAAGACCGCCAAGGCCAAACTGCTGATCCGGCCCTATGCGCAGGCCATCGCCGGCACACCGCGGTCCATGAGTTTCGACACCACCAGCCTGGTGTTCAGTTTGAGCTACGTGCCCGGGATCGCTACGGCGCCGACACAGATCTTCATCCCGGCCTTGCAGTACCCGCAGGGCTACGCGGTCACCGTACAGGGCGGGCAAGTAATCTCCGCGCCGGGCGCCGCGCTATTACAGGTCGCCAACGAACCAGGCGCCAGTCTGGTGCAGGTGCAGGTCACCGCACCGCAGTGAGGCGGTAGCGGGCGTCCATGCACCAATCTCCGGCAGGCGTGGCGGGAGATGACAAACGGCGCGGCCTGTTGTAGCTTTCGCGAGAGCTTTGCTGCAGTTCAGCGTTCGGGGGATCGCCTGATGGTCGTGGCGGCGGGAGGGAGCATCCCGCTGGCCAGCTGCATTGCTATTCTAGCTTCAGCCGGGGGAGGACGCCCGGTTCCGGCGTTCCCCCTTAAGGCTGTTGCGGCATCACGTTAAATACGCCACGGCAACAAAAAGGGGAAAAGAGTATGGAATGCTCGCAAAGCGGCAAGCGCGGTTCCCGCTGGGTTCTCGCCCTCACCGGCAGTGCCGTTTTTCTATTGACGGCACCGGTCCTGCAAGCCCAGGACAACGACGCCACGACGCTGGACAAGGTCATCGTGACCGGCAGCGCCATCGCCCGCACCGACCGGGAAGGCGCAGCGCCGGTACAGACCATTACGCGCAAGGACATCGAGCGCAGCGGCCTGACCACCGTGGCCGACGTGGTGCGTTCCATTTCCGCGGATAACAGCGGCACCCTGGCGTCCTCCTTTGAAGGTGCCTTCGCGGGCGCCGCGGCGGGTGTCGCCCTGCGCGGCCTGACCGTCAATTCGACGCTGGTGCTGGTGGACGGGCGGCGCGTCGCCAACTATGCCCTGGACGACGACGGCGAGCGCGGCTTCGTCGACCTCAACTCCATTCCCCTGGTGGCGGTCGAGCGCATCGAAGTGCTGAAGGACGGCGCCTCCTCGCTCTACGGCGCCGACGCCATCGCCGGCGTGGTCAATATCATTCTGCAGAAGGAGTTCGTCGGCAAGGACATCACCGCCGAGTACGGCTCCACCCAGCATGGCGGCGGCGAACACACCCGCGTCACCGGCGAGTTTGGCACCGGGCACCTCAACCAGAACGGCTACAACGCCTACTTCACGGTGGAGTACGAGCGCGATGCCGCCATCAAGGCCTACCAACGCGGCTTCCCCTACAACACCAACGACCTGAGTTCCATCGGCGGCGTCAATCAACAGGCAAACCAGCCGTTCTCAGGACTCAATCCGGGTTCGTACAACGGCACGGTCGAGGCTGGAACCCTCACCCCTGGAACCTCGCCCAGTCCGCTGAACGTGGTTCCGGTGACGTCGGGGCCAGGCTCGGTGCCCCAGTTGTTGAATGTGCTGCCTGGTGCGAACCCCTGCTACTCCGGCAGTTCCCTGGCGTATATCAATGGAGACACCAGCGGCGCCAGCGGGGATTTTTGCCAATACAACCCCGTCAGTTTCTCAGACATCCAGCCGCAAGTGGACCGCTTCGGCATCCACGGCAAGTTTGAAGCGAAGCTGAACGACAACACGTCGGTGTACCTGAAAGCGACCTTCTACGACACCAAGACCCGTCAGGCGGGCAACCTGGGAACGGGCCCGTCGCAGATCAACAACAACAGCGGCGGCAGCCCCTTGACCACCAATATCGCGCTGCCGCCGACCATACCGGGGCCAAATGGCACCACCATCGCCAACCCGAACGATCCCTTCGCCGCCAACGGCGAATGGGCGGTGATCCAGTACCAGTTCGGCGATATTCCGTCCTCCAACGTGATCGAGAACCAGAACTACCGCATCGTCGGCGGCGTCAAGGGCTCGTTCCAGGCGTTCGGCGAATGGGATTACGACAGCGCGCTGACCATCAACAAGACCAACCTGTCGGAGGATGCCTACGGCGACCTGCTGACCAACCAGCTGCTGGCGGACATTACCAACGGCAGCTACCACTTCCTGCACTCCCTGGGACCGAACTCGGCGTCCGTGCTGAGCGCCCTGGCGCCGGAAGATTCCATCGTCAATACCACCGAGCTCGACATGATCGATTTCAGGGTCAGCCGCGAGCTGATCAATCTGGGCGGCGGGCCGCTTGGGCTGGCGATGGGGGCGGAATACCGCCACGAAGATCAAAACGCGCCAAATCTCGATCCAACCCTGACCAATCCCGACGGCACCCCGTACAACGAGTATCTGAGCACCTTCGATCTGCACACGGCGCAGGTTTTCGGTCAGCATGACGTCACGGGGTTCTATACGGAACTGGATGCGCCGGTGCTGCGTACCCTGGATATCGACGGCGCCTTCCGCTACGACCACTACACCGACGTGGCGGACCACGGCATCACCCCCAAGATCGGCATCAAGTGGACGCCGATCAGGCAGGTGGCGCTGCGCGGTACCTACTCCGAAGGTTTCCGCGCGCCGAGTTTCGCCGAGTCCGGCGTCAATTCCAGCAATTTGGGGTATGTCACCGCCAGCGCGGTGAGCGAGATCGGCAGCAGCGCCTGTACGGGCTTCATCGGATCCCACTGCATCGGCGGCCAGCCGGACAGCTATGTGACCAACAACTACAACCAGGGCGGCATTGCCGTTGGCAACCCGCACCTGTCGCCCGAAAAGGCGCGCAACTTCACTCTTGGCGCGGTGCTCCAGCCGATCGAATCGGTAAGCGTTTCGGCAGACTGGTATCACATCAAGAAAACCAACCTGATCAACCCTTACGACACCGGCCCCATCTTCGGCGGATATTTCGCCAACCCCACGGGCTACACGCCGCCGCCCGGCGTGACCCTGCAGACCGGAGCCCCCGATCCGCAAGCACCGTCCGCGCCGGCGCTTCCGATCCTGGTGACGGCCCCGTATATCAATGCCAACGACGAAACCACGCAAGGTTACGACATCGACCTGCAGATGCGTTTCAAGCCCTATCCAGGGGTGAGACTCACCAGCGAGCTGAACTACACGGAGATCATGAGCTTCCGCCTGGATCAGCCGGGATTGCCCAGCAACCAGTATGCCGGCACCCAGGGTCCGTACATCCTGTCGTCAGGCGCCGGCACGCCGCGCGACCGCTTCTCCTGGGTCAATACCGTGGAGTACGGGCCGCTTACCGTCACTGCCACGCTCAACTGGGTCGACGGCTACCATGAGTGGGCGGACGATATCGACAACCCCGCCACCTGCCTCTACAGCAATGCGGCGGGCAACCCCATTCCGGCGGGCTGCAAGATCGCGCCGTTCAACGAGATCGACGTGGTCGGCAACTACAAGATCATGAAGAACCTGGACGTGAGCCTCAACATCCAGAACCTGCTCGACTCCAAGGCGCCGCTCGACCCGGCGGACTATGCGGCATTCAACTACAACTCGACCTATACCCAGAAGGGTGTGATCGGCCGCATGTTCATCGGCGGAGTGCATTACCGCTTCTGAGCCTAAAGCTCCCCTCTCCCGCTTGCGGGAGAGGG
>CAJCJI010000170.1 GCA_903970595.1 Verrucomicrobiota bacterium | reverse complement strand
ACTGGTGTACCAGTGCCCCAGCTGCATCGCCTCGTCCTGCACCGCGATGGCGGCAACACTGAGGCTATGGTCGGTGGCCTCGCGCCGGCCGAAGAAACCGTGCGTATTGGCGTACAGGTGCAGCGAATGGCGCGTGTCGATGCCGGCGCCTTCCGACCGGGTCACGCGCGGGTCGGCGGCGAAGGCCGCGGCCTCGGCCTCGCGCGCCAGCTCGATCGCCTCTTCCGCGGCAAGCTCCCAGGGATGGCACAGGTCCAGGTCCGGAAATTCGGTGGCCATCAGTTCCGCGTCGGCCAGCCCCATACAGGGGTCCGCGCCACCGGCCTGGGCGATGGCGCAGGCGGCCTCCACGGTCCGCGCCAGCGCCGCCTCGCTCAGGTCGCTGGTGCTGGCCGAGCCGGTGCGGTGGCCGAAAAAAACCGACACCGACAAGTCGCGGTCGCGCTGGAACTGCACCGACTCGACCTCGCCCATGCGCACGTTGACTGACAGGCCGCGGCTCACGCCCAGGTGCGCCTCGGCCCCGCTGGCGCCGCCGCGTTGCGCCAGTTCGAGCGCTTGCGCCAGGCGCGGCTGCAGTTCGGCGGCGGAGGGAAGGCTGGCGGCGGGAAGCTGGCTGGTCATGGCGGTGCGGTCGTGGCGGGTCGCCGGAGGATAACGGAACGGGGGGAAATGGACATCATTGAGCACTGCAGAAATTCAGAATCTTTGCGGTGGCAATTCCGCGGCTTTGTTCAGGCATATCAAAATAGGCCAGCTTGCATCCATCCGGCGAAGCTGAAATGCTGGCAAGTTGCCTGTCCAATACTTTTTCAAGCTTGCCGTCATGCCACAGCCATGTGGCATCAATATGTCCACCATGGTAATGTCCACCATGGTAGTCGCCGTTAAACGTGGTCCAGATTGCTCCGATCCGCGTTAGTTGAACACCGGTGGCAAGTGACGCTTCGGGCGGCACCCAAATCGTGTCAACATCCCCGTTAGGCGATATAAGATAAATTGGCATCACCGTGCCATTGGGCGGAGGCCAATCAGGGCCTTGCGGCTTCTTTGAACGCCAGCCCGATAGCAGTTCCGCCTTCAAGCCGCTTTCCCGGCCCTGGACGGACGGATCAGTACATCGGCGGAAATTCCGAGTTGCTGGTGCAGGCGCCGGATCATGCCGATCGACAAGCTGCGCTTGCGGTTCAGGACTTCCGCGACCCGCGTGCGCGTTCCGATGACCTGCTCCAGATCCTTGCGCGTGAGCCCCTGCTGCTCCATGCGGAACTTGATCGCTTCCACCGGATCTGGCGGGTCTATCGGGTGATGCTGGGCCTCATAAGCGTCGATCAGCGTAGCCAGCACATCGAGGCGATCACCCGCCGGCGTACCGCTCTTGGCGCCCCAAAGCGCTGCGACCTCGACCAAGGCCTTTTCGTAGTCCGTGTCGGAACGGATCGGCTTCAATTCAGTTGCCATGTTCAACCTCTTTCACATCGATATGATCGTACGCCTTGTGGGTGCCGATCCATTTAATCCAGACGATGCCCTTCTCGAAGTCCACCGCCACCACCAGCCGATACGCGTTGCCTTTCACATTGAAGACGATGCGCCCGGCGCTCACGATGCTCGCGGTGGCATAGGTGCGTTTCACTTGGGCTGCGCCGGCCCAGCGCGCCTTTTTCACTTCGTCGAACCAGGCGTCTAGCGCAGCCTTTACGGCCGGCTGGTCCTTGTGTCCGGCAAGAGAATCGACGAATTCGCGCAGAGTACGTCGGGCGATAATCCTCATGCTCAAGAGTAGCATGCGCCCATTTTGGGCACAATGCGATTCCTTGGTGTGTCAAGCGGATTAGCGCCGCAGCGCTTCAAGCAGTTTCTCATGCACGCCGCCGAAATCGCCGTTGCTCATCACCAGCAGGCGGTCGCCCGGACGTGCCTGCGCCTCTGCGTCGGCCACCAGCGTATCGAGCCGCGCATGCACGCGCAGGCGTTGGCCCAGAGACCCCAGTGCGGCTTGCGCATCCCATTTCAGGTCGGGACGGGCGTAGACGAAACACAGGTCGGCGTCGCGCAGGCTTTCGGCCAGCGCCTCGCCGTGGCTGCCCAGGCGCATGGTGTTGGAGCGCGGCTCCAGCAGGGCCAGGATGCGGCCGCCGTCGCCGCCCAGCTGTTCGCGCAAGGCGGCGATGGTCACCGCGATGGCGGTGGGATGGTGGGCGAAGTCGTCGTAGACCTGCACGCCGCGCACCTCGCCGCGCAGCTCCAGACGGCGTTTCACGCCGCGGAAGGTCTCCAGGCCGCGCAGCGCCGTGGCGGCCGATACGCCGGCATGCGCGGCGGCGGCGATGGCGGCCAGGGCGTTGGAGCGGTTGTGGGCTCCGGCCATGGCCCCTCCAACGGATGACTGCGCCGAGCCTAGGGGGTCGCCGCGCAGCGCCACGGCAAGGCCCCGCCCCTGCCGCTGCGCGGTCCAGCCGCGGGCGTCGTCGAAGTATTCGACCCCGCTCCAGCAGCCCATGCCGAGCACGCGCGCCAGGTTGGCGTCCGCGCCGTTGACCACCAACAGGCCTTCGCCCGGCACGGTGCGCACCAGCTGGTGGAATTGCCGCTCGATCGCGGCCAGGTCCGGAAAGATGTCGGCGTGGTCGTATTCGAGGTTGTTGAGGATGGCGGTGCGCGGTCGGTAATGCAGGAACTTGCTGCGCTTGTCGAAGAAGGCGGTGTCGTACTCGTCCGCCTCGATGACGAAATGCCGGCCCTGGCCGAGCCGCGCCGACACGCCGAAATTCACCGGCACGCCGCCGACCAGGAAGCCCGGGGCATGCCCGGCATGCTCCAGCAGCCAGGCCAGCAGGCTGGTGGTGGTGGTCTTGCCGTGGGTGCCGGCCACCGCCAGCACGTGGCGGCCGCGCAAGACGTTATCCGCCAGCCACTGCGGGCCGGAAACATAGGGCAGGCCGGCGTTGAGCACGTATTCGATCGCCGGATTGCCGCGGCTGATGACATTGCCCACCACCACCACGTCCGGGGCCGGCTGCAGGTGCGCCGGATCATAGCCGGGCAGCACGCGGATGCCGAGCGCTTCCAGCTGCGTCGACATCGGCGGCCAGGCGTTGGCGTCCGAGCCGGTGACGCTATGCCCCGCCTCGCGCGCCAGCGCGGCGATGCCGGCCATGAAGGTGCCGCAGATGCCGAGGATGTGCAGGCGCATGCTTGAAGTGCTTTCCAAAGTGGCTCGGGACACCGTGCCCACTCGTTCAAAACATCGGTGCGGAGCAGGGCTGTTTCACTGCAACAGCAGCGATATGAGATCCTTGAAGCTGATCACCGCCAGCACGCACAGCATGGCGATCAGGATTCCGCCTGCGGCCCTGGTGTTGGCGGCACGCTGGTAGACCTGGGCGGTGACCGCAAACTGCCACACCAGCAACACGGCAATCATCAGGCAATACAGCGGCGTCCCGCCCGGCAGTGCCGACACCATCGACGGGTCGTTCGCCAGGTTCGGATCGGTCGCCAGGCGCGTGCTCAGTTCCTGCGCCAGCGGCAGGATCGGCAGCAGCTGCAGGATTGGCAATACCATCAGCAGGGCCAGCACGGAACTGGTGCAGAGCAGCGCGTTGAAGGTCTGCTGGAACCGATTTTCGAGCTGGCGCACGCGCAGCGCCACCTGGGTGAACAGGCCCATCGCCAAAACGGTCATCGCCCCAAGCAGGAGATCGGCCAACGGCGAAGGCTGCTGCGGCAGCAGTTTCATCGCCACCGCCGCCTGCCCCATGACAGCAGCCAGGGCCGCATTGACCAGCACGCCCAAGGCCGCGCAGCCCACGTTCAGGCGCCGGCTGGGGTCGTAAGGAAAATCCTCCGGACCGGCGCGGAACACGAGGATGCGGAGACTGGTCCAGAGCGCTTGAGTCAGCATGGGTACGTGGAAGTCGGCAGGATTGGTATTCTAACCCCCTTGGCACGCGCCAACCGGCGCGGCGGCCGGCAAAAAATCAAGAGTAAACCCGTATTGACGAATCAAACCACCCCGCTGCTGGCCACCGCCGAGCAGCTCGCCCTGGCCTGCGACCAATGGCGCCAGGCCCCCTGGCTGGCGCTGGACACCGAGTTCCTGCGTGAGGACACCTATTATCCCAAGCTGTGCCTGATCCAGGTTGGCGACGGCACGGCCAATTTGTGCATCGACACCCTGGCCCTGGCGGGGCCGGGGCTGCGTCCCCTGCTCGACCTGCTGTTTCAACCGGGCGCGCCGAAGGTGTTCCACGCCGCTTCGCAGGACCTGGAGATTTTCGCGCAGCTGGAAGGCCGCACGCCGCAGCCGCTGTTCGACACCCAGATCGCCGCCGCCCTGCTCGGCTACGGCGACCAGCTGGGTTATGCGGCGCTGGTGGACAAGCTGCTCGGGGTCAAGGTGGACAAGAGCCTGACCCGCGCGGACTGGTCGCGGCGGCCACTCGGCGCGGCGGAGCTGGCCTATGCCGCGGACGACGTGCGCTACCTGGGCGAAATCTACCCGCGCCTGCGCGAGGACCTGGCGAGCCGCTTTGCTCGGGAGCGCGACATTCTGGCGGCGCTGGAGCACCCCAATATTGCGC
>CAJCJI010000169.1 GCA_903970595.1 Verrucomicrobiota bacterium | reverse complement strand
AGCACCTATGGGCCTACCGCACCGCAGGAAACCTTCTGGAGCATCGCCACCAAGCTGCGCCCGGGAGCGCAGGTGTCGATGGATCAGGTGCTGTTGGCGATTTACCGCGCCAATCCGCGTGCCTTCGAGAAGGGTAGTTTCAACGGCCTGCTCAAGGGGCAGATCCTGCAAGTGCCCAGCGCCTCGGAGATGCGGCAAACGCCGCCTGTTCAGGCCAAGGCCGAAGTCGATGCCTGGCGCCATGGCACGCCGCCCGGAAACCTAAAAAAAAACACTGAGGCCAGCGAAGCCAGCGTCGCCCCAGCCCCGGCTCCCGCCGCCGCGGGGGCCGGAGCCTCGACCGGCGCAGGGGCAGGCGCAGCCGCCACGGGCGCGGGGGCCGCGGCAGGCCTGGCTGCTTTGGCCGGCTTGCCTTTGACCGCCTTGGCCGGAGCAGGCCTGGCTCCAGGCGCCTGGGTTGCCAGCTCGGCTGCTTCCGCGGGGGCCAGGCTGGGCGAGGATGACGACGGGACCTGCACCGGCGCAGCGGGCGGCGGCACATAGGCTTGGGCCGGCGGCGTATACGCGGGGGCCGAAGCCGGGGCCGGCGTCGTCAGCGGCGCGGCGTTATCCGACAAGGACGGCGGATCCAGCAGAACAGTGTACTCGCGCAGCAGCTTGCCGTCGGGCGAGTGCGCCAGGACGATGAAGTTGAGGAAGGGCTCGTGCGCCACCTGATCGCTGCTGACCACCACGCGCGCGCCGCCGGGAGCCGGCTCCACCACGAATTTCAGCGTGGACAGATAATCGGAGCGCTCGATCCCGGCGCGATTGAAATCGTCCGGGCCGCCCAGCTGCACCGACAAGGCATCGAGTTGTGCCCCGCTCGCGCCGAGCACGGGTATGGTGGCGGAGAAAGGCTGGTTCAGCTTGGACCTGACCACGATATCGCCAAGGCCGAGCGCAAGCGCCTGCGACGCCCAAAAGGCGCAGGCGACCGCCACAAGCCGGGTCAACGTTCGCAACATTGCTTTTCTCCCTAAAGGCCGTTGCCTTCCCCACACACTCGCTCACGAGTGCGCATTCAGCATTAGATTGTAAGCCTAAGCTCTTTTATACCCTAGAATTGTTTCCGAACCAAGGGCTTCCCGCCCGAAACCGGGAATTTGGGGAAATCCGCGCCTATAGTCCGCACCTATAGATGGTCGCGGATCAAGATCTCGGCGATCTGCACGCTGTTGAGGGCGGCGCCCTTGCGGATATTGTCGGACACCACCCACAGGTCGAGCCCGCGCGGATGGGAGATATCCTCGCGGATCCGGCCGACGAAAACCCCGTCCCGGTGCGCCGCCTCGGTGACGGCGGTCGGATAGCCGCCGTCCTTGCGCTCGTCCAGCACCACCACCCCGGGCGCCTGCTCCAGCAGCCGCCGCGCCTCGGCGGCGCTGAGCTTGCTGCGCGTTTCGATGTGCACGGCCTCGGAATGCCCGTAAAACACCGGCACCCGCACCGCCGTGGGATTCACCCGGATCGAGTCGTCCCCCATGATCTTGTGGGTTTCCCACACCATTTTCATTTCTTCCTTGGTGTAGCCGTTGCTCTGGAACACATCGATGTGCGGGATGCAGTTGAAGGCGATCTGCCGCGGGTAGACCTTGACCTCGATCTCGCGCCCGTTGAGCGCCTGCGCGGACTGCCGCGCCAGCTCCTCGATCGCCGGCTTGCCGGTCCCGGACACCGACTGGTAGGTGGCGACGTTGATGCGTTCGATGCCGGCCGCGTCGTGCAGCGGCTTGAGCGCCACCAGCATCTGGATGGTGGAGCAGTTGGGATTGGCGATGATGCCGCGGTTCTTGTACAGCGCGATGTCCTGCGGATTGACCTCCGGCACCACCAGGGGGATGTCCGCCTCGTAGCGGAACTGGCTGGGGTTGTCGATCACTACGCAGCCTGCCGCCGCGGCCTTGGGCGCATAGACCTTCGATACCTCGGCGCCGGGAGAAAACAGGGCGATCTGGACTTTGGAGAAATCGAAGCCGGCGAGATCCTGCACCTCCAGTTCCTCGTCGCCGAAGTCGACCTCGTCGCCGGCCGAGCGCGCCGAGGCGATGGCGTGCACCTTGCCCACCGGGAACTTGCGCTGCTTGAGGATCTTCAGCATTTCCTCGCCCACCGCACCCGTCGCGCCCACTACCGCCACATCGTACTTCTTGTTCATCGTTCTCTTCCGGTTACTGCTGCTTGCCGACGCAAATCAACCACGTCATTCCGGCGAAAGCCGGCCAACCACCGCCTCGCCCATCTCCTCCGTACCCACTGTCTTCTCGCCCGCGCGCGCGATATCGCCGGTACGCAGGCCATCCGTCAGCACCTGCCGCACCGCCCGCTGCACCTTGTCCGCCAGGTCGCCGCGCTTGAGGCTGTAGCGCAGCAGCATGGCCAGCGACAGGATCATCGCCAGCGGATTGGCCACGCCCTTGCCGGCGATGTCCGGGGCGCTGCCGTGGATCGGCTCGTACAGCCCCTGCCCGCGCTGATTGAGCGAGGCCGAAGGCAGCATG
>CAJCJI010000168.1 GCA_903970595.1 Verrucomicrobiota bacterium | reverse complement strand
CACCCGGACCCCCCATGCAAATCAAACCCGGCGACATCGCCCTCGTAACCGGCGCCTCCCAGGGCCTCGGCGTCCACATCGCCCGCGCCCTGGCGCAGCGCGGCGTGCACCTGGTCCTGGCCGCCCGCTCCGCCGCCGCCCTGGAGCAGGTCGCCAGCACCCTGCGCACAGCGGCCAACGCCGAGGTCATCACCGTCCCCACCGATGTCGCAGACCCCGCCGCGCTGGAGCGCCTGATCGCCGCGGCTACGGAGCGTTTCGGCCGCGTCGACATCCTCGTCAACAACGCCGGCCTGGAACGCACCCTGGCCTACGACGAACTGCCCATCGCCGACATCCAGCAGATGATCGCCGTCAACCTCACCGGCCCCATGCTCCTCACCCGCCTGCTCCTGCCCCAGATGCTGCGCAACGGCCGCGGCCACATCGTCAACATCGCCTCCGTCGCCGGCGTCATGGCCTCGCCCTACGAAGAACCCTACGTCGCCACCAAGCACGGCCTGGTCGGCTTCACCCGCAGCCTGCGCCTCACGGCGCAGGAACTAAAGTGGCCGGTGAGTGCGTCCGTGATCTGCCCCGGGTTCATGGACGGCGCCGGCATGTACGAAGAGATGAAGCAGGACCACGGCGTCCGCGCCCCGTTAGTGGTGGGCTCCATGCACGCCGCCCTGCTGGGCGATGCCGTCGTCCACGCCATCGAGACAGACCAGCCGGACGTCATCCTCATGAAGGGCGCGCCGCGGCTGTTCGTGGCGCTCCTGGCCCTGCTGCCGCGTGCCTTCGAGTACTTCTCCCACAAGCTCGATACGGCTTCGGTGTTCCGGGTTGTGGCCAAGGCGCGGAATACGAGCGGCGGAAAGGTTTGATCTGGGTTGATCAGCGGCGATGGGAGATCGAATCCGATTGCAGACCTGAACGGCCCGGTGATCGCCGCCGCTTCCAATGGTGTTGACCTGAAATAAACGTTCCGGTATTACTGTACATAAGAACAGTTATTCGCTTCATGGGACCGTGCGGCGCGTGCCGATTTTCATATTTAATGTCTTTATGTCATTAAATAATGTCCATAGGACATTCTTGTATGACAGAGTGTCATGTTCTATGATCGCGATCTATGACGTACGAGGAATTTCAGCGTCAATTGGGAAAAGCGGGACTGACCATTAAGGCGTTTGCGGAGCTCGTGAAGATGAACCGAGTCTCTCTCAGTAACTACGCCAAACAGGGGGAAGTGCCATCCCACTTGGCGGTCATCGCCGTACTTTTGGGAGAGATGGCAGACCAGGGAATCGACTTTCGCAGGGTTCTTGCGCGGATTTCCATTTCGCCAAAAAAGCCGCGCGGGAATGGTAGACGAGGGCGATTCGGAGGCAACCCCCAGCGCGATCTCGATCTATTGAGTGAGCGGTAACACAGTATGAAAGGCGCGAATTAATGCAACCCATGACGATAAGTGCCGTTAGACCGTTGGGGATCGATCTGTTTTCCGGAGCGGGTGGACTAAGCCTCGGATTCGAACAGGCTGGATTCGATATGGCCGCAGCCGTAGAGATCGACCCGATTCATGCGGCCGTATGCTCGCAGCACAATGCGCGGCGAATACCATCCTCATAGTGACCATCAACGCAAAAAAGATGAATTGCCGGCAAAAAATGAAAACGATACAGAAATCGAGCCAGAGACGAGTCTGCGCCAAATCGCCGGGGACCTTGTTCCAACACCTTTGCCGCCCAAGAGGCTGGCACCCCGAAACTATCCGAAATTGCTGGCTGAAATTTTAGCGAACCAATTTCATAGTGCAACGCTTAAAAGCGGACGGCCGGAACCTTTCATCAAGCTGTTCGATCTCGTATACAGCGATGGAACGCCTATGGTCACGGTTGGCGGCATCGTCGCTGCAACGGAGATAGCCGGGGCTATTAATTCGCTTGTCGAGGACGGAGGATGGGAAGGATTCGTACCAGACCCCATTGCGGTTCCACCACTTACGACAAAGGAAAAATTGACCCTTGACCGCATGATGCCGTCGGCGAATCCTCCGACCACCAGAGAAATGCACGCTCTCGGCTTTCACCTCAGGCAGGAGCAGATCGATACATATCATCGACACTATCTACATTACCCGATGTTTGGGGAACTGTTTCTGTAATGGGATAGATTGATCGAGTTGGCGCGCAGCTATCCCCGCCCCTAAGCCAGCACACGCCTAGAAAAAATAAAAGGTTAAAAATCAAAGGTTCCAGGCTCGAATATTCCTAACACACGGCCGCGGCCGACAGCCTCAAACCAATTCCAACCGTAGCCGATGCCTGACCAATGCTACCGCATGCTGCAAGATTGAAAGCCTGAGATCACTTACAAGGTCGAGCAGGCAATTGACCTACGTCCGGCTGGTGCGCAGCAACTTCGCCGGACTGCCAGGCGACCACTTCACTTATCGCCTGGGCTTGCAGTTCCTCGAAGCTGCCTTCTTCTTTGAGGAATTCATCGAGGCCGGTGCCGATATAAGGATTCTGTTTCGAGCTCATGTTTCTGTTACCCCTTTCTTCCGTTTTTTTTTGCCAAGTCTAGACCGTCCGGTAAAAAGCCGAGCGGTGGCTTTGATTGGCGTGGTCCAATGATTCGCGGCTCCATGTACGGCACCGCCCACCCCTCCTCGCCCTCCCCACCCCTTGCCGTCCGGACGCCCACCTGCTACAAATGCTAAGCGGTGGTCTCAGCACCCCGCCCCGAAAGCCCGCCCCGAGCGGGCTTTTTCATGTCCAAGGCTGAAAAGCCCGCAGTCCAAACCCAACCGCCGCAAGGCGGTTTTTTTATGCCCATCCGGCCCCCGCGGCCGCCCCACCAGGAGTCCCCATGCAATCCCCAAGCCCCGCCGCCCGGCGGATCGTCCGCCTGCGCGCCGTGCGCGAACGCACCGGCCTGCCCAAGAGCACCCTCCGCGACCTCGAATCCATCGGGCAATTCCCCCGCCGCATCAGCCTCGGCCCGCGCGCCGTCGGCTGGTACGAAGACGAAATCACCACCTGGGTCGAATCCCGCCAACGCAAAGGAGTCTGAACATGTACAAGCCATCCATCCCTTCCGCCACCGTCCCGTCCGCAACCCTCTCAGGCGTCGGCGACGCCGTCACCCAGAAGATGCGCGCCGGCTGGCTGCCCGCGGGCGTGCACACCTGGCGCGCCGCCGACGGCAAGGCCCTGTTCCATCGCCTGCGCTTCGTCCGCCCCCTGCGCCGCGATCCCGCCAGCGGCCTCAACGAATGCAGCCTCACCCTCCATTTCGACGGCAAGCACTGGCGCGCCGGCGAGCCGCCGGCCCCGCCGCGGGGCCGCCCCCTGTTCATGCTGCCCGAGCTGCTGGCCGCGCCCGCGTCCCGCCCGGTCCATATCGTCGAAGACGAAGCCGCCGCGTCCGCCCTCTCCAGTCTCGGCCTCCTCGCCACCGCAGCGGACGCCGAGCCGGACGCCACGGACTGGTCCCCGCTGCGCGGCCGCTCCC
>CAJCJI010000167.1 GCA_903970595.1 Verrucomicrobiota bacterium | reverse complement strand
GCCGTGGGCGTAGTACACCAGCAGGCAGATGCCGATGGCGTCGACGATGAAATGCAGCAGCGCCTGCGCGCCCACCCAGGGTTTGCGCAGCAGCACCGGCGGCAGCAGCAGCAGCGCCGCCAGACCGTAGACGATGGTGGAGCGGAAGAACGGCGCGCGGTCGACCCGCTCGAACAGGAACGGCCCGTAACCCTGGATGCACAGCACCACCAGGCCGACCACCAGCAGCAGCCGGTAATACGACAGCGTGCGCAGCAGCCGCCAGTCTTCCGGCGTCACCCTTTGGCCGTCGGCGGCGGCCGCCAGCTCCATCAGGGTGTCTTCTCGCAGCTGCGGCAGCGGCCGCGCTCGCTCAGCACGTCGCGCGGCACGAATACGCCGCAGCGCAGGCAGCGCGCCATCATTTCGTAGTCCTGCGGATTGCGCGGCCGCGGCCGGCCGGCGCCGCCGTCGCTGCTCCAGCTGCGCAGCATGCGATAGACGAACCAGGCCAGCAGGCCGAGGATGAGGAGGCGGAACAGATTCATTGCGGACTCATGCTAAAAATCCAAAGTCGGCGCCCGGCGGGCGGCCCTTCGGACGGTCAGTTTAACCGTCCTGCCGGCGCCGCGGCTTCGCGCCCCGCCGCACCGCGCGGGTGCAGCCCGGGCCCTGGCCTCGGCCTGGATCGAGGGCCTGCGGTTGACTGCAGCGTCAGTTTTTTTGCCTGTACCGAGCGTTTTAGAGCAGAATGGCCGCCATCCCAATCCGTCACTTTCCACACCCCCTGCGAGAGACGCATGAATCTCCATGAATATCAGGCGAAGGAGATATTCGCCCGTTACGGTATCCCGGTGCCCCAGGGCGCCCTTGCGGTGAGCCCGGAGGCGGCGCGCGCCGCGGCCAAGCAGATCGGCGGCGACAAATTCGTGGTCAAGGCGCAGGTGCACGCAGGCGGCCGCGGCAAGGTCGGCGGCGTCAAGCTGGTCGAAGGCTACGACGCGGTCGAGGAAGCGGCCAAGAAGATGCTGGGCATCCGCCTGGTGACCAAGCAGACCGACGCCAAGGGCCTGCCGGTGAACTCGGTGTGGGTGGAAAAGCCCTCGTCCATCGCCCGCGAGCTGTACGTTTCGGCGGTGGTCGACCGCTCGCGCGAGCGCCTGGTGTTCATGGCCTCCCCGGCCGGCGGCATGGACATCGAGGAAGTCGCCGAGCACACCCCGGAAAAGATCAAGAGCGTCACGGTCACCCCCTCCGCCGGCCTGCAGCCCTACCAGGCGCGCGAGCTGGGCTTCTTCATGGGCCTGACCAAGGAGCAGGTGGACCAGTTCACCAAGATCATGACCGGCCTGTACCGCATCTGCATCGAGCTGGACGCCAGCCTGATCGAGATCAACCCGCTGATCGTCACCGCCGAAGGCAATGTCTTCGCCCTCGACGCCAAGCTTAATTTCGACGACAACGCGCTCTATCGCCAGAAGGCGATCGCCGACATGCGCGATCCGACCCAGGAAGACGAGCGCGAGCGCGTCGCCCTGCAGTACGACCTCAACTACGTCAGCCTCGAAGGCGACATCGGCTGCATGGTCAACGGCGCCGGCCTGGCCATGGCCACCATGGACATCATCAAGCTGCACGGCGGCCAGCCGGCCAACTTCCTCGACGTCGGCGGCGGCGCCACGGCCGAGCGCGTCACCAACGCCTTCAAGCTGATCACCTCCAGCCCGGACGTGAAGGCCATCCTGGTCAACATCTTCGGCGGCATCGTGCGCTGCGACCTGATCGCCGAGGGCATCATCGAAGCGGTCAAGCAGGTCGGACTGAAAGTGCCGGTGGTGGCGCGCCTGCAAGGCACCAACATGGAAAAGGGCCAGGAGATGCTCAAGTCCTCCGGCCTGAAGATCACGCCGGTGTCCGATCTCACCGAAGCAGCGCAGGCGGTCGTCGCCGCGGCCAAGTCGAAATAAGGGAGCGGGACCATCTCATGAGCATCCTCATCAACAAGGCCACCAAGGTCATCTGCCAGGGCTTCACCGGCAAGCAGGGCACATTCCACTCCGAGCAGTGCATCGCTTACGGCACCCGCATGGTCGGCGGCGTCACCCCGGGCCGCGGCGGCTCCTCGCACCTCAACCTGCCGGTGTTCGACACCTGCCACGACGCGGTCAAAGCCACCGGCGCCGAAGCCACCATGATCTACGTGCCGGCGCCCTTCGCCGCCGACGCGGTGCTGGAAGCCGCCGATGCCGGCGTCAAGGTGGTCATCTGCATCACCGAGGGCATCCCGGTCAACGACATGGTCAAGGTCAAAGCGACCCTGCGCGCCAACTACCCCGACACCGTGCTGGTGGGCCCCAACTGCCCCGGCGTGATCACCCCGGGCGAGTGCAAGATCGGCATCATGCCGGGCCACATCCACAAGGCCGGCAAGATCGGCATCATCTCGCGCTCCGGCACGCTGACCTACGAAACGGTGCACCAGACCACGGCCAATGGCCTCGGCCAGAGCACCTGCGTGGGTATCGGCGGCGATCCGGTGCGCGGCTACGGCTTCATCGACACCCTCAAGCTGTTCGAGCAGGACCCGCAGACCGAGGGCATCATCATGGTCGGCGAAATCGGCGGCTCCTCCGAGGAGGAAGCGGCGCAGTACATCAAGCAGCACGTCAAAAAGCCGGTCATCGCCTACATCGCCGGCGTCACCGCCCCCGCGGGCAAGCGCATGGGCCATGCCGGCGCCATCATCTCGGGCGGCAAGGGCACGGCCGACGAGAAGTTCGCCGCGCTGGAAGCGGCCGGGGTGGTCACGGTGCGTTCGCCGGCCGACCTGGGCGCGGCGATGAAGAAGGCGCTGAAGCTGTAAGGCCGCTCGCCGTGCTCGCTGTGAGGCCGCGCGCCTGCGGCGGCGCTGTGAGGCCGCAACGCTGTCGCGTTGCTGTGAGGCCGGCGGCTGCGCCGCCTGTGAAAAGCAACAACAGCGTACCTGGGCTTTTAACAGCGCCCAGAGGGCGCGGCCTCACAGGCCCGACGGGCCGGCCTCACCGCTCATTCGGCGCAGCCGAATGGCAGCCTCACAGGGCGCGCAGCGCCCGGCCTCACGCGTGATCTCACAGCCCATCCGCCTCGCCGCCGCCCAGCTCAACCTCTGGGTCGGCGACATCGACGGCAATGTCGGCAAGATCGTCGAAGCGGCGCGCCAGGCGCGCGACGAGCTCAAGGCCGACCTGGTGGTCTGCCCCGAGCTGTCCCTGCTCGGCTATCCGCCCGACGACCTGCTGCTGCGCTCGGCCCTGCCGCAGGCCATCGAAGAGGGGGTGGCGCGGCTGCTGCGCGAGGTGCACGGCATCACGCTGATCGTGGGCCTGCCGGAGTTCGCCCCGGAAGGTCTGTACAACGCCGCCTGGGTGATCCGCGACGGCGCCGTGATCGCGCGCTACCGCAAGCAGCTGCTGCCGAACTATGGCGTGTTCGACGAGAAGCGCCACTTCCTGGCCGGCAGCGGCACCGCGGTGTTCGACCTGCGCGGCGTGCCGGTCGGGGTCTGCGTGTGCGAGGACGTGTGGGGTCCGGGGCCGGCTGAAGCGGCCAAGGCGGCCGGGGCGCGGCTGCTGATCAATATCAATGCCTCGCCCTATGATCTGTCCAAGCACCGCGACCGCATCGAGGTGCTGCGCGCCCGCTCGGCCGAGACCGGCCTGCCGATCCTTTACGTCAACATGGTCGGCGGCCAGGACGACCTGGTATTCGACGGCGGTTCGATCGGCATCAACGGCGACGGCGCCATCAGCTTCCGCGCCCCGGTGTTCGAGGAAGGCGTCTACATCGCCGGCTTCAACGGCCGCTTCGTCGGACAGGTCGCGGCGGAGGAGCCGGAAGAGGCGGCGGTGTACAAGGGCCTGGTGCAGGCCACCCGCGACTACGTCGAGCGCAACGGTTTTCCCGGCGCCCTCATCGGCCTGTCCGGAGGGATTGACTCGGCGCTGGTGGCGGCCATCGCGGCCGATGCCCTGGGGCCGGAAAAGGTCTGGACCGTGGCGCTGCCCTCGCGCTATACCGCAGGCATGTCCAACGAGGACGCGCAGCGCCAGGCCCGGCTGCTGGGCGTGCGGCACTCGGTGCTGCCGATCGAAACCGCCTTCGCCGCCTTCAGCCAGAGCCTGGCCGAATCCTTCGCCGGCCGCGCGGCGGACATCACCGAGGAAAACCTGCAATCGCGCTGCCGCGGCGTGCTGCTGATGGCGCTGTCCAACAAGTTCGGCCAGGTGGTGCTGACCACCGGCAACAAGAGCGAGATGGCGGTCGGTTACGCCACGCTGTACGGCGACATGTGCGGCGGCTTCGCCCCGATCAAGGACGTCTACAAGACCCTGGTGTACCGTCTGGCGCGCTACCGCAATACCCTGGGCGAAGTGATTCCGCCGCGGGTCATCGAGCGCGCGCCCTCGGCCGAATTGCGGCCGGACCAGAAGGATTCCGATTCGCTGCCGCCCTACGAGGTGCTGGACCCGATCCTGGAGGCCTATGTCGAGGACAGCAGCTCCATCGCCCAGATCGTGGCCAGGGGTTACGAACTGGATACGGTCAAGCGTGTCGCCGCGCTGGTGCGGCGCTCCGAGTACAAGCGCCGCCAAGCGCCGCCCGGCCCCAAGATCACGCGCCGCGCCTTTGGCCGCGAGCGGCGGTATCCGATCACGGCGGTTTACGGGGATCTTTAGAAGCAGTGGTCAGGCCGTAGCCCGGGAAGCGTTGCGCGCTTCCCGGGCTACCTCATTACTTCGTGGTGTCGCTGTTGCTCGCCGCGCCCGACTTCACGTCCGGCGGCTGCTGCGATGGGCTGCTGGAGGCGTGCTTGCCGAAGTCGAGGAAGGAAAACAGGCCGGTGAACCAGCCAAAAAAGCCCTTGCTGTCGCCGCTGCCCTGGGAGGACGTGGACGTCTGCGCCGGCGCGGTGCCGGCCGCGCTGTTCGCGGCGGCGCCGTTCGGCTCCGTAGCCTGCGCCATCACCGGGGCTGCCGGGGGCGTTGCCGCGTTGTCGGCCGGCGGCGGAGCGGCTGCCACAGGTGCGGCGGCGCTGGCCGTGTCGGACTTGTGTCCATGCTTGTGCTTGGACTGCGCCTCGGCCACCACCGGCTCCGGCGGCGCATCCACCACGCCCGGCTTGGGGCCGTCGGTATAGGTCACGGTATCGGAATTCATCGCGATCAGGGCGGCCGTGTCCTTGGCTTCCTGTTCGAGGCCGGCCTTGGCGTAGCTGCGCTCGAGGATTTTCAGGGCGTCGGCGGTGGCGGGCGCGCCGGGATATTCGCTGATGATGTCCGAAGCGCGTTTGGCGGCGGCGATGTAGGCGCCGCGCGAGACGTAGAATTCGGCCACCGACAGCTGGTGGCTGGCGATGCGGTTGCGCGAATACAGCATGCGGCGGCGCGCATCGCCGATATAGCGGCTGTTGGGGAAGCGCTTGGCCAGCAGGGCGAAGTCCTCGAAGGCGCGCGTCTGGTTGCTGATGTCGCGCTTGACGCCGTTGGGCATGAGCGTATCGAGCACGCCCTGGTCGCGGTTGAAGTCGGTGACGCCCTTCAGGTACATCACGTAGTCGGCGGCGGGATGGCGCGGGTGCGCGCGCAGGAAGCGGTCGGCCGCGGTGACGGCATCGTCGAACTGGTAGCTCTTGTACTGCGTGTAGATCTTCTCCAGCTCGGCCTGGGTCGAATAATCCGAGAACGGGTAGCGCGCAATCAGCGCGTCGTAGCGGGTGATGGCCACGCTGTAGTCGGCATTTTCCAGCGCTTCGCGCGCATGGCGATACAATTCGGAGGCCTGCTGCCGCAGTTCGCGATCCGACAGGGGTGATTTTGCCCCGCCGGGCCCTTCCTGGGCCGTCTTGAAGGGGTTTTCCGGGCGGTCGACCTTGCTGGGACTTGAGCTGCAACCGGCGACCAGCAGACCGACCAGCGCCAACCGCGCCAAGCGTCCGCAATGGGGCGGGGAAAGGAGGAATGTCATTCTATGGATCAAGGCAAGCGATGAAAGCAATCCCGAGTATAGCCCAAGGCGCCTACCTCATATTGCCCGGACTGCCCGGTTTATGACTGCGGGCAGCCAGGAAAGTGCCCAGTACAGCGCCGAGGTGCCGCCGGACCTGCACGGCAAGCGCCTCGATGCCGCCGCGGCCAGGCTGTTCCCGGCTTATTCGCGCGCGCGCCTGCAGGACTGGATCGAACAGGGCCTGCTGACCCGGAACGGACTCGCCGCCGGGCGCACGCGGGACCTGGTCTGCGGCGGCGACCGCCTGCTGCTGCGCCCGCGGATGCCGGAGGCGGGAACCGCGCCCGCCCAGGAAATCGCGCTGGACCTGGCGTACCACGACGCCGCGCTGGCCATCATCAACAAGCCGCCCGGACTGATCGTGCACCCGGGCGCCGGGGCGCCGGACGGCACCCTGCAGAACGCCTTGCTGTACCGCTTTCCCCAGACCGCCGGCCTGCCGCGCGCCGGCCTGGTCCACCGGCTCGACAAGGACACCTCCGGACTGTTGCTCGTGGCGCTGACCTTGCCTGCGTACACCCGCCTGGCGGCGGCGATGGCGGCACGGCGGATCAAGCGCGAATACGACGCGCTGGTCAACGGCGCAGTGGTGTCGGGAGCGACGGTGGACGCCCCGGTCGGCCGCGATCCGCACAACCGCCTGCGCATGGCGGTGGTCGAGGGCGGCCGCCGCGCGGTCACCCATTACCGGGTGCAGGAGCGCTTCCGTTTCCACACGCTGCTGCGGGTCCGCCTGGAAACCGGGCGCACCCACCAGATCCGCGTGCACATGGCCAGCCTGCGCCACCCGGTGGTCGGCGACGCGGTTTACGGCGGCCAGGTGGTGCGCGGCACCGGCATGGAAGCAGGGCTGCGCGCCGCCCTGCGCGCATTTCCGCGCCAGGCCCTGCATGCGCGCGAGTTGACCCTGGCACACCCGGAAGACGGCCGGGAACTGCATTTCTCGGCGGAGCCGCCCGCCGATATGCAGGCGCTGCTGCAATTGCTCAGGGCGGATGTGCGGGAATCGGGAATCGGGAATGGGGAGTCGAAAAAAAGGCCTAGTCGATGAGCCGTTTCCTGACGATTTACGGAGACTGCATCGTGGATACCTGCTTTTACGATTCCCCATTCCCAGCCATGGCCGACATGACCACGCCATCCCAATTCCTTCACCCCGACTGGCCCGCGCCGGCCCACGTGCGCGCGGCCTGCACCACGCGCATCGGCGGGGTCAGCCGCGGCGTGTATGCCAGCCTCAACCTGGGGCGCGGCAGCGGCGACGAAGCGGCGGCGGTCGACGAAAACCGCAGGCGCCTGCGGCAGGCCCTGGATCTGCCGGCCGAACCCTGCTGGCTGCGGCAGGTGCACGGCGTCGAAGCGGTGCAGATGCCGCAGGCAGCGCCCGATCCCGCTGCGGATGCCAGCTTCAGCTTCGAGGTGGGCGTGGTTTGCGCGGTGCAGGCGGCGGACTGCCTGCCGGTGCTGCTCTGCGACCGCGCCGGTAGCGTGGTGGCCGCGGCCCACGCCGGCTGGCGCGGGCTGGC